>JBKQVG010000453.1:0-10217 GCA_052325345.1 Bryobacteraceae bacterium | reverse complement strand
GGGGCACTACTCCTCGCTCTTGGGGCGCTCCACACCAAGGCACGCGAAGTTTCCACGGATCGGCCGGAACGTCGGCTGGACAGCCGACGCTGCAGGCCGGAGGCCCGCGCCACGAGAATTCGTCGCGGCAGGGAAAGGGCAGGGCAGGTTAGGCGGGACAAGCGCCGGGGCGAGTCCCGGCGTGGCAGACCGAGGGTCCGCTCCACAAGAAGCCGCGGGCGCTACGAAGGTTCGCCGAATCTCACGAATTTACCCTACAAACTGCACTTCCGGCGCGAGCAGGATGCCGAAACGGGCCTCGACCTTGGCTTCGAGCTCGCCGATCAGCTCGCGCAACTCGGCCGCGGTACCGCCGCCGGCGTTGTAGATCAGGTTGGCGTGGTAGTCGGCTACGCGAATGCCGCCGCGCTGGAGGCTCTTGGCGCCGATGCGCTCCAGGAACCAGGCGGCCGGGACTTTGCCTTCCCGCACGGTGGAAGCGGGAATTTCGCTTTGCAGAGGGCCGGGCAGCTCCGCGAGCAGCAGGTTTTTAAAAATGCTGCCGGCGCACTTCATGGTGGGCGGGAATTTCCGGTTGCGCACGGCGACAATCTCCCCGGTGGCGGCCTGCAACTCGGCCGCCTCGGCTTGCTCCATGCGCAGTTCAGCGCTCAGAACGATCCACTCTTTGTGTTGTTTGAAGATGCTCTCGCGATAGCGGAACTGGCAGGCGGAGTGGTCCAGTTGGCGCACCGCGGCGCCATCGAAATACTCGACCCGCGCCACCCGTTCGGAAATGGAGTGGCCATAAGCGCCGGCGTTGCCGTAAATGGCGGCGCCCACCCATCCGGGGATGCCGGCCAGCGTTTCCAGTCCCTTCAAGCCTCTTGCCGTGGTGAAATCCACCAATTCCTGGAGGTCGGCGCCGGCCTGTACCGACACGCACGCGCCTTCGGCACGGATGGCGGCGGCCCGAAAGCGCAGCACCATGCCGCGAAAGCCGGCGTCGGAAACCACCAGGTTGGTGCCGCCGCCGATGACGGCGGAGGCCAGCCCAGCGCGGCGCGCCACTTCGAGCGCGGCGATGAAGGCTGGAACGCTTGCGGCATCCACCAGCCAATCGGCCTCGCCGCCGATTCCGAATCGCGTGTAGCCCGCCAGCGGCGCGCTGCGTAAGATAGTGAGTTGAGGAATCTCGGTGAGGCGCGCCTCGGTTTCTTCCGCGGTGAGCATCCACCTCGATTATATAAGGAGGCGATTATGGGGTCCCCATTCCCCGGGTTTCCGGCGGAAGCGCTGGAGTTTTTTCGAGGCTTGGCCCGCCACAACAACCGCGAGTGGTTCCAGCCGCGCAAGGCGCGCTTTGAAGAATTCGTGAAGCAGCCCATGGTGCAACTGGTGGAAGCTCTGAACCGCGGGCTGGAGAGGCTCGCGCCGGCCCTGGTCACTCCGCCGGACAAGGCCATCTATCGCATCTATCGCGATACCCGCTTCAGTAAAGACAAGACGCCCTACAAAGACCATATCGCCGCCAGTTTCCATAGCCGCGCCAGCGCCGGGCAAAGCGACGGCGGTTTGTACGTGGCGGTTTCGCACAAGGAAGTGGCCGTGGGCGGAGGCGTCTATCTGCCCGAGCCGGCCGCGCTGCGGGCGATTCGCGAGCACATCGCGCAGAACTACGGCGAATTCCGCCGCATTCTGGCGTCAAAGACCGTCAAGCGCCTGCTGGGAGAGCTACAAGGCGAGCAACTGACGCGAGTCCCGAAGGGCTTCGCCTGCGACCATCCCGCCGCCGACCTGCTGCGCTTCAAGCGCTACATCCTATATATAGAGTTGCCGGCGGAACTAGCCACCACGCCGCGGCTCTACCCGGAAATCTGGAGCCGTTTCCGCGCTACTTTGCCTTTCCTCGAATTCCTGACCGCGCCGTCTGGGCGGATGAAAAAGAAGCTGCAAATCGCCGATTTGCTGTGAGCGGATCTACAGGTCCGGGCGCCAGATGTAACTTCCAGGAGCGGCGGCAGAAGATCAAGCCGGCGCATTTTCAGAGGCCGTTTTGATTTCCGGCTCATGCCGCACGGGGAAGTTCACGGAATTGGCTATGAAGCACTTGGCGTGAGCCAGAGCGTGCAGATCGCGAGCTTTCGACAGGTCGGAGCCGGGTGCGACGGTGACCTCGGGACGCAGAACGACGCGCTCAAAACGCCCCGATCCGTCCGCATCCTCCTGCATGACTCCCTCGGCGCGATCGATGTAGTTCACCACCACGACGCCGGCGTCCGCGCACAAGTGTAGATACCAGAGCTTATGGCAGGCGGAGACGGACGCGACCAGCAATTCTTCCGGGTTCCAACGCGCCGGATCGCCGCGAAATGCCGGATCCGAAGACCCCGGTATGGCCGGCTTCCGGACACCGGCGGAGATTTCGTGCCGCCGCTCATAGCTCCGGTAATCGGACGTGCCGGCTCCGGTGTTGCCGGTCCAGGTGACGGTGACGGTATAGCGGTGAGTTTTAGGCATGGTTGGCTCCAGACCGGGTCTTATTTTTAGGCCGGCGCGACATCAAAAGGTGAGGAGGAGTCGGTCCGAGACGATCTCGTGAAAGAGTGGGCTCGCGTCGAACCTGTTAGACGGCTCCCTCCAGCCGCGCCCCGGTAACATTCACTGATCGGCGCCTTTCTCGCGCTGATAGGGGGCCTTCAGATACCTGGCGGCTTCGGCCTGGGCGTTTTGGGTGTTGTCTTTGGTGCGCAGGGCGAGGTTGTATTCGTTGACGGCGCGGTCGCGCTGGCCGGTGATGTCGTAGATCCAGCCGAGGTTGATGTGGGACCACACTTCGGTCCACTTGGGGGTCAGGTCGCCGTTAAGGGATTCGCGGAAGGAGTTGGCCGCGGATTGAAGATTGCTCTGCTTGAAGTAGATCTCGCCGATGCGGTAGCTGGCCAGCGAGCTGGTGCGGTTGGTCTCCAGGGCTTTCGAGTATTCGCGCAGGGCGTTGGCGAAATCGCTCATTTCGGCGTACTGCTCGCCGCGGCGAATCGCCACCTGGACGCGCATGAGCGGGCTGTAGCGCAGGACGCGGTTGTCGGGATCGATTTGGATATTCTTGGGCTTGCCGAAGGTATCCACGGAAAACTCCGAAGAGGTGCCCATCACTTCCACGCGGGTGGTTTCGGGGTTGCCTTCGGTTTCGATCTTGAGCTCGACCGGCATGCGGAAGGTGTCGAGATCCTGGGAGATCTTCCCCATCACGCGGAAGCCTTTCTGGACGCGGTAGATGGTGTATTCCAGCTTGAACTCGGGGGCGCCGCTGGATTCGATCCACTGAATGAAGAAGTAGCCGATGTCCTTGCCGGTGACGTTCTCGATGATTTTGCGCAGGTCTTCGGTGGTCACCGCCTGCCAGGCGCACTGTTTGGCGTATTGCTTGAGCACCTTGAAAAATGCGTCGTCGCCGAGGACGTAGCGCAGCATATTCATGACGGCGGCGCCCTTGCTTCCGGTGAGCGCCCAGAATTCGGGCGAGTAGTCGTCAAGCCGGGAGGACTGAATCAGCGGCACGTTGTCCACGGTCAGGGCGTCGATCATCTCGTTGTTCAACTGGTTCTGCATGGCGCCGGCGCCGGCGGTGTGCTCGGTCCAGAGCAATTCGGAATAAGCGGCCATGCCATTGGTGAGCCAGATGTGATTGCGGGAAGAGGCGGACACCAACTCCTCCCACCATTGGCGCGAAACTTCGTTGGCCAGCAGGCGCGAGGCCACCGATTGGGTGATGCCGTGGGGCGCCAGGAAGATCATTCCCGGCGCGGCGTAGCCGTTGGGGGCGCCGGCCTCGGTTTCGACCACGGTGAGGTTGGAGTAGGCCGGCAGGCCGAAGGCGCCGGTGAAGTAGCTCATCATCTTGCCGATCTCATCGCCGTAGACCTGGGCCATGGCCTTTTCGGGATCGCGGAAGTAGAGGGTGGTGGTGACGCCCTCGCTATCCACCTTTATCGGCTGCTCCTTCACTACCGCAATGCTGCCGGGAAACGATGGCTGGTCCATCTTGAATTCGTACAGGTTCTTATCGTTGGCGGACTGGTGGGAATCGACGCCGCTGCCCAGCACGGAATAACCGGTGGGTACGGTAATGCGCAGGTCGGCGGCGAAGCGGTCCGTGGTATAGCCGCTCACGGGGAACCAGCGCGCGGGGTAGAGCAGGTAGGAGTAGTCGGGATGAATGACGGCGAAAGTAATGCCCTGGACCGGCGATTCTTCCTGGCCGGTGAGCTTGCCGTCGTAATAGAAGGTCACCGAAGAGGGCTGGCCCTTGGGAAGAGGCTGCGGTAAATTGACGCGCACAGTGAAATCGGACTGGTTGCGGGAAGTCTGCAGGGCCTTGCCTTGGGCGTCGTCGACATGGGAGATGTTGAGCGAGTTGTTGAGCTCGAAGGTGAGGAAGGTAATGCCGTCGTCCCTGGGGACAAAACGCACGGCGGCGCGGGCGCTGAGCGACTGGGTGTTGGGAGAGATTTCGGCGTCGATGGTATAGTCCTGAACGTCGATGCGGCCGTGGCGTTCGGGCTGAGCGGAGAGCGGGGCGATGGCGGCGAGAACGAGGGCGAGCAGGGCAACGGCGGGCGAGACCGGGTGGGACAGACGATCGCCTCTTGCCGCCTGTCGTTCCTCCCCAGCGGACGACCGCTCGACAGACGACATAAAACAACCGTCTGTCCCACCTGAATCCGTTCTCCTAAGCGTGCTCCTAAACATGGGCAACTTGTCCTTCCAGAATGTCGTGAATGATGGCGGCCGCGCGGCGTGGGGCGGGCGGTTGGCCGGTTTCGGCGCCCAGGCGATGGCGGACCTCGGCCAGGCCGGCGCGCATGGCGGCGCGGGCGGCGGGGTCGTCCAGGAGGCAGACGGCTTCGCGGTAGAGGGCGTCGGCGGAAAACCCGCCTTGTAGCAATTCGGGCACCACTTTTCGCCCGGCAATCAGATTCACCATCGTATAGAACGGCACCCGCACGAGCAGTTTGCCGGCCAGCCAACTCGGCGGGGTAACCTTGTAAAACGTCACCATGGGAGTTCCCAACAGGGCGGCTTCCACCGTTACGGTACCGCTGGCGGCCAAAGCCAGATCGGCGTGGGCCATGGCGTTCCAACTTTCTCCTTCCAAGACCTGGACCGGGGCCTCGCCAAGGCGTTCCCGAAAGAACGCCGCTCCGGAGGTAACCGACGCCGGAAGAACAGCTTGCACGGCCCGTTCGCGGACCAGGCGGGTCACCGCTTCCAATAACGCGGGAAGGTGGCGCGCGGCCTCTCCGCGGCGGCTTCCCGGCAACACTGCTAGCAATGGACGGTCGATGGCGAGTCCGTGTTTCCGAAAAAACTCGGCTCGCGACAGGCTAGGCCGCACCAAGCCGGCCAGGGGATGGCCGATGTAGGTGGTGGGAACGCCGGCGCGCTCGAAGAAATCCTGCTCGAAGGGGAAGATACAAAGCAGGCGGCGGAGGGTGCGGCGCATCGATCGGACGCGCCCTTTGCGCCAGGCCCAGGCTTGCGGCGCCACCAGATAGACGACGGGGATACCGGCGGCGTGCAGGCGGCGGGCGGCGCGGAGGTGAAAGTCGGGCGAATCGGTGAGGATGGCGACATCGGGGCGTTGCTCGCCGGCGGCACGCATCAGCTTGCGGAATTCACCGTAAATTCGGGGCAGGTGGGCGACCACTTCGAGCAGGCCGACGACAGCGAGGCTGGCGGCATCCACCACGGTTTCGACGCCGGCGGCACGCAACCGCGGGCCGGTACAGCCGAAAAAGCGGGCATCGGGAAAGGCCGCGCGAAGTTCGTCCACCACCAGCGCGGCGTACAGATCGCCCGACGCCTCTCCGGCCGACACCAGAACGCGCTTGGATGCCATCTCTATATTAAGTGTAGCGTGGCCGCTTGTTACAATCGACTTCACCTGGAATGTCCACCGAAGCCGAGCCATCCAAAATACTGGTAGAAGAATTCGCGCGCCGCGTTCGCGGCGAACTGATTCCGCTGGGGAAGCGGTTCTCGTATTTCTCCGCCATGCCGGTGGCGGAAGAAGATCTACGACAGTATCTCAACGACCCGCTTGCCGCCGTATCCCCGGCGGTGACCGAACTCCTGCCCGATATCAGCATCGTGCTGGCGCCGTTCCTCGAAAAGGGCAACGGAAAGAGCGGCGAATACATCGCCTACGAGCGCCCGGCCGAGGGGCGGCAACTCTATTCCGTCCTCCACCAACTGGAAGGCATGACGGTGCTGGCTCTTTCCATCAAGGAGATCGAGGTGGCCGATTACCACTACCAGCTTTACGCGGCGCTGGCGGTGTTGACGACGCGCCGTTGGCCGCTGGAGGTGCAGGAGCGTTTCTACCGCGCCCTTCGCGAAGAGCTGAACGCGGAAGTTCACGGCGAGGTAGACGAGAAAAGCTGGCACCTGAAGCAGGCGCTGCTGCGCCGGCAGACCAACATCCGCAAGGAAACCAAACTTTTTCGGGAATACGCCCGGCAGGCTTTCGAAGATACGCTCACGCTTTACCTCCACGGCACCTGCTGCGACATCGACATCGAAACCGGGCCCCGGCAGATGCCCAGCCGCTATTTGCGGAAGCGGCTGGAACTGCTGGTTTCGATTTTCCCGCCGCCGGAAGGCTACGCGGTGCTGCCGGAGCATCTGAAGACGCGGTAGGCGGAGAAGCTTTCAGCGTTCAGCAAACAGCGATCAGCCAACAGCCCGCCAGTATCCGCACGCGTGGGAGCTGACTGCCGACCGCTGTATGCTGACAGCTTCTTCTACCGCCAGTGCCGGCCCCAGCCGCCGCCCCATCCCCAACCGAACCCGATACCCACCGAGGGTCCCCAATAGTAGGGGTAATAGGGATAGCCATAATAAGGATAGGCATAGTAGGGAGGGTAGTATCCGGGAGCATAATAGGAGCCGTAGCCGCCAGGACCATAGTTATAGCCTGGCGCACGTGGACGAACCGCCAGTTGGGCCGGCGGACGCTCGTAATCCTGCGGGGTGGCGTAACGGAACGCCTGCGGCGCGCGCGCGGTGGAAACCGTGACGGGGGACGTAATCTGGAAGGTCAGCGGCATTTCGGGATAAATGATGGTCGGATGATCGCGGGTCAGCAGCACGCCGACAATGCCGGCGCCCGCGCCAATGCCGGCTCCCATGGCGGCGCCAGTACCGCCGGCGGCAACCGCGCCCACCCCCGCGCCAATAGCGGTGGTTCCGGCGACGGCGCCGGCCTCGACGCCGGCAGGCGTACGCGGTCCGGCGCCGGCGACCAGTTGCGAGGATACCGGCGTCTGGGTACCGTCAGCCAAGGTGATGCCGGTCAGCACCAATTTGAGGCGCGAGGGATGGCCGCCGTGCGCTTTCTCGGCTTCCACCACGCTGCCGTACACGGTCTGGCCGCGCACCGCTACCACCACGCCATCCACCACCAGCGGCTGTACCAGGGAAGCGGTAAAGGTGTCGCCTGGGTGGTTCTTATCGCTCGAAAGGGGTTGATTGATGCGCGCGGTGAGAAAAGTTCCGGGCTTGACTGTCAGTTCCGGGGGAAGGCCGTAGGCCGAACGATGGGGCGCACTGGCCGGCGGGTTTTGGGGCGCGGCCGCCGGAGCCTGCGCGGCCGGCTGCCCGTAGGCATCGGTGGGCGCCACAGGCTCGGTAGGATCCTGTTGCGGCCGGGCCTGTTGGGAATCCGCCGGGGCGGATGCGGCCGGGGCATCGCCGGCGCGCCGCCAACCGCCGGAGTTGTCCGGGGGGGTAGTCTGCGCCAACAAAGAACTCGCGGCGGCAAAAACGAGCAAGGGAAAAGAGAGTGCGATTGGTTTCATGGTTACTGCCTCACAGTTTTCGACGCACACTCCACTTGCATCTGTTTCACCATTTCTCCGCGCGTTCCAAAGTATTGACAAATTTAGCTTAAGCCCGCCGTCAGGGTTGGCTGGAAAGCACCGGCGATGGTGCTTTTCAGCCATCCGCGGGGGGGCGGATGAGATCGCCCGGCCTCAACCCGTCCGTTGTGGCACAATAGTGGTTCCAACGGACCGAATGATCCGGACAAACGGGTCGGCGTCTGTTTGCCGGCCGCGGCTAACTTGCGCGGACTTGGCGAAGGTCGCTACAATCATCGCGTTCGCAAAAATCCCAGGGAGGAATGCATGGCAGCGGTTGAGCAGAAGGTGAAGCAAATTATCGTCGAGCAGCTCGGGGTGGATGAGAGCCAGGTCGACACGAACGCGTCGTTTGTGGACGATCTGGGAGCCGACTCGCTCGACATCGTAGAGTTGGTGATGGCCTTTGAAGAGGCTTTCGAGCTCGAGATCCCCGACGAAGACGCCGAAAAGATTACCACCGTCAAGGACGCCATCGACTATATCGAGGGTAAAACCACAAAGAAGTAGTCTCCGCGTTTCTCACCGGGGAACCCAGATTGGGTTGGCGAACGGCCTTCGGCGCATTGGCCCTGCGTCGCGGATGGGAGCGACAGCCGAACATAGTTGCGGGAGAGACTCGTTTTGAGGCGAAGAGTGGTAGTGACCGGCGTTGGTTTACTGACGCCGTTGGGTATCGGCACGGAGCCGACGTGGGAAGCGATTCGCAAAGGCGTGAGCGGCATCGGGGCCATCACGCAGTTCGATGCTTCCGCTTTTTCGTGCCGGATCGCGGGTGAGGTCAAGGAATTCGACCCCGCCAATTACATCGAAAAGAAAGAAATCAAGAAGATGGGGCGGTTCATCCAGTTCGCCATCGCGGCGTCGGAGTTCGCCCTGTCCGATTCCGGATTGAAAATCGTTCCGGAAACGGCCGAGCGGGTGGGCGTATATATCGGTAGCGGCATCGGAGGGTTCGAGGTGATCGAGCGCGAGCACCTGACCCTGCTGAAGCACGGACCGCGCCGCATTTCCCCGTTTTTCATCCCAGCCACGATTGTAAACCTCGCCAGCGGCTACGTTTCCATCCGCAGCGGGGCCAAGGGTCCTAATTCGGCTACCGCCACGGCCTGCACCACCAGCGCCCACTCGATCGGAGATTCGTTCCGCATGATTCAGTACGGCGAAGCCGATGCCATGATTTGCGGCGGTACGGAGGCTTGTATCACGCCCATGGGAATCGGCGGGTTCGCCGCCATGCGGGCGCTTTCCACTCGCAACGACGAACCGAAGCGCGCTTCCCGGCCGTGGGACCGCGATCGCGACGGGTTCGTGGTGGGCGAGGGCGCGGGCATCCTGATTCTGGAAGAGCTGGAATTCGCCAGGCAGCGGGAGGCGCGGATCCTGGCCGAGGTGGTGGGTTATGGAATGAGCGCGGACGCGTTTCATGTCACCGCTCCTTCCCCCGATGGCGACGGCGCGTACCGGGTGATGCGCAATGCCGTCAAAGATGCCGGAATCGATGCTTCCCAGGTGGAGTACATCAACGCGCATGGCACCTCCACCGACGTGGGCGATCGCGCCGAAACCATGGCTGTCAAGCGGGCGTTTGGCGAGCACGCCGGTAAAATCGCCGTCAGCTCCACCAAGTCCATGACCGGCCATTTGCTGGGCGGCGCCGGGGGTCTCGAAGCCGGCATCACGGTGATGGCGATTCGCGATCAGGTGGCTCCTCCCACCATCAATCACGAAAATCCGGATCCGGACTGCGATCTGGACTATGTTCCCAATCGGGCCCGGCCCATGGCAATTCAATACGCGCTTTCGAACAGCTTCGGGTTCGGCGGCACGAATGGTTGCCTGATCTTCAAGAAATACCAGCCTTAGCAGGCGGAGGACCAGCTCCGTTATGAAAATCGTAGTCGCCATCAAGCAGGTGCCCGGGCGCGATTCGCAACTGCGGATTGCTGCGTCCGGACAATGGATCGAAGAGGCCGGCCTGGCGTGGGAGATCAATGAGCCGGATGCCTACGCGCTCGAAGCCGGCTTGCAGCTCAAGGAAAAGCAGGGCGGTGAAGTAGTGGCGCTGTGCGCCGGCCCGGAACGGGTTGCCTCCACCATTCGCGAGGCTCTGGCTAAAGGCTGCGACCGCGCCATTCACATCGAAGACGAGCTCGCCTCCGCCGACCCGCTGGTTACTGCGCGCTTGCTGGCCGCGGCTCTTGCCGGTGAGAAGCCGGACCTGGTTTTGACCGGCCTGCAGTCCGACGATTTGGGGTTCGGACAGACAGGCGTGATTCTGGCGGAGTTGCTGGGCGTGGCGCACGCCACCATCGT
>JBKQVG010000452.1:0-5897 GCA_052325345.1 Bryobacteraceae bacterium | reverse complement strand
ACTCGCCCTCTTTGATTTCGACGTTGATGCGCCGCAGCACGTACGTGCGGCCATAGCCGGCTTCGTAATACTTCTCTACGTTTCGCAGGGTAATCATGATCTCTTATTCGTGACGCAAGGCGGCGGAGGGCTCCAGCGCCAGCGCGCGGCGCGCCGGAATATAACAGGCGGCCACGGCCACCACGGCCAGCAGCACCGGGACGCCGGCGAAAGTGGTCAGGTCGCGCGGCTGGATGGTGTAGAGCATCGACGCCAGCAGCTTCGTCAGCAGAAACGACGCCGCGATCCCCAGCAGAATTCCAATCCCGGCCAGCCGCGCCCCTTCGCCCAGCACCAGGCGCAGCAGGTCGCCCGGCCGCGCGCCCAGCGCCGAGCGAATCGCCAGCTCGCGCGTGCGCCGGCCGACGTCGTAGGAGATCACGCCGTAAATGCCCACCACCGCCAGCGCAAACGCCACCAGCCCGAACCCGGTGAGCAACACCGTATTGAAGCGCGCGCCCGAAACCGCGCGATCCACTACCTGCGCCATAGTGCGGCGCTCGGCCAGCGGCTGATCCGGATCGAGATCGTGGACGCGGCGCTCGATGGCCGTAGCCAGACTCTCCGGCGGCCCTTCGGTACGCACCACCAGCACCATGGTCGGCGAAGGCATCTGGGCGAAAGGAGCGTAAATGGTGGGCCAGTCGGCGCGTTCCACCCGGTCGGGCTTGACGTCGCCCACCACGCCCACGATTTCGGCGGTGCGCGGTGGAACGGTCTCCATCACCACGCGCTCGCCCAACGGGCTCGCGGTGGGCCAGAAGCGGCGCGCCATGGTGCGATTCACCACCGCCACGCGCGGCGCTTCGGCGGTGTCGGTATCGGCAAATTCGCGCCCGGCTTCGAGCGGAATGGCCATGGCGCGGAAGTAATCGCGCGTGACGAAGCGGGTCAGCACCATCGGCCGCTCGCCGGGCGGCGGCGCGGGACGGCCGTCGATGGTGAAAATCACCCCGGTGCCGAGACCGGTCAGGGGCAGGGCATTGACAGCCGCGGCCGCGCGCACTCCCGGCAGGCCGCCGATGTGCGCCAGCACCTGGTCCAGAAACGCGGTGGCTCGCGCGGGCGTCGAATTCCGTCCCCCCGCCATCGGCAGGCGGTAGGTGAGCACGCCCTCGGAACCGAAGCCCAGTTGGGTAGCGCGCAAGCGTACGAAACTGCGCAGCAGCAGGCCGGCGCCGATCAACACCACCAAGGCCAGGGCTACTTCCACCACCGCCAAGGCATCGCGCAGCCAGCGTCCCGTGCGCGAGCCGGTGCCGCCACGGCCGCCTTCCGCCATGGCGGCGCTCAAGTCCGTCCGGGAGGCGGCCAGCGCCGGCGCCAGACCGAACAGAGCGCCGCTGGCGAGCGAAATCGCCAGCGCAAACAGCAGCACCCGCCAATCCATGGCGACGAATTCCAGCCGCGGGATGGCGGCCGGTCCGAAGTACTTGAGGACCGAAATCGCGAAGCGCGCCAGCAGCGTGCCCAGCGCTCCCCCGGCCAGACCCAGCACGACGCTTTCGCCCAGCAGCCCGAGCGCGATCTGCGCGCGCGTGGCGCCCAGCGCGGTGCGAATGGCGATTTCCTTCTGCCGGCTGGAGCCCCGCGCCAATAGCAGGTTGGCTACGTTGGCGCAGGCAATCACGAGCAGCAAACCAACCGCCCCCAGCAGCACCAGCAGCGACTGCCGCACATCGCCCACCAGCTCGGCTTCGAGCGGAAACAAAGACGGCCCCCAGCCGCGATCGAGCGCCGGATTGGACAGCTCCAGCCCGCGGCCGATGCCGTCCAGTTCAGCGCGGGCCGCGGCCAGCGATGTTCCCGGCCGCAACCGGGCGACCCCCACCAGCGTACGCGCGCCGCCCGTTCGGGGATCGTTGGGATTGAGAACCAGGGGAAGGAAGACTTCGACGCCCGGTTCCTTCACGGCGAACCCCGGCGGTAGCACGCCCACCACCACGTAGCTCTGGTCGCGCAACCGAACCGGCTTGTCGGAGATGGCCGGGTCGGCGCCGAAACGGCGCTGCCAGAGCGAATAACCGAGCAGCGCCACGTTGGCGTGTCCCGGCTGATCTTCCCCGGGGCGAAATACCCGGCCCACGATCGCCTCCACGCCCAGGAACTGCAAGAGATTGGCCGAAACCCGCTCGGCTTTCAGCTCCTCCGGTTCGACGCGGCCGTTGGGGCCGCCGGTGAGATTGATGTGGGTATCGGAAATAGCCGCCATGGCTTCGAGCGAGCGGCTCCGCTCCCGCCACGCGGCGAAATTGGCGGGCGCGACGAATACCTTATATTTCTGGCTGGCCGGATTGCGCTCATAAACCAAAAGTAGCCGGCCGGGATCTCGAAAGGGCAGAGGTTTGAGCAAGACTGCGTCCACGAAACTGAAAATCGCGGTGGTGGCTCCAATCCCCAAGGCCAGGGCCAGCAAACTGGCTCCGGCAAAGCCGGGAGCGCTCCGCAAGACGCGAAATGCACGACCCATATCCACGCTGAAGCGGCTCATGGCCTGACAGGTTAGCAGATGTCGGCCAACCGCGTCAGCCCGTCCCGTTTGTCAGACGTTGCCACCGCTCTCCCCCGGGGAGCAGATCAAAATACCGCCATTGACGTTATCCACGTGAATCGGCGCGCCGCCGCGATGCACTTCCACCTTCAGGGTGTGCCCGCCCTGGCCGCGGCTGGCCCTGCCGAACGCCGAAGTAATGCCGCCGCTGCGGTTGTGGGCGTAGAGGCTGGCGTGGGCGCCGGCGGGCAACGAGAGCCGGATAGCTCCATTCACCGAGGCGAGCAGGATCGGGCGCCCTCGGTCCAGCCGCTCAAAACCGGCATCCACCATGCCGTTGACGGTGGACAGGTCGACCGAACCGCCCAGACGCTCGGCCCGTATCGCCCCGTTGACGGCCGAAGCTTTCACCGGCCCATCCACGCCGCGGATCTCCAGTCCCCCATTCACCAGCCGGACATCCTCCAGGCGCGCCGAGCGCGGAACCATCAGCCGATACTCCACCCGAGCCGGCTGATGGCTGTCGGCGTCGTCATATATGGTACGGATCGAAAGCGTGCCGGCGCCCGGTTCCACCACGATCCGGGCGTCGTCGAGCTGCCGCGCCTGGCTCGCGTGCTTGACCGCTTCCACCAGCACATCGTCGCGGTCCCAAGCGGTGATGCTGACGTCGCCATAAAGATTCTGGATGGCCACGCGGCCACCCGGACCGAGCGCGTACATCTGGCGGAACGTTACCCGCCGGGCGGGCAGAGATCGCGCCGAAATCATGGCGGTGGCGGCCAAAGCGGCCATAGTTAACCTGAGGGCCCTGCGCGATGCGGCCATCGCGTCCTCCTTGTCGACTCGCGTTCGGGCGCGAGGTCAGGCGCCGTGTCCGGCGGTCTCCAACTTCTCCTCCACGATCCGGCCGTCGAAAAGCCGAATGGTGCGGTCCGCGAACTCAGCGTAGCGGGGATCGTGGGTGACCATGCAGATAGTCGCCCCGGATTGGTGCAGTTCTCGCAGCAGCGTCATGACCGCCTCGCCGTTGGCGGAGTCCAGGTTGCCGGTGGGCTCGTCGGCCAGCAGAATCAAGGGATCGCCTCCCAGCGCGCGCGCCACCGCCACGCGCTGCTGCTGACCGCCGGAAAGCTGCGAGGGGTAATGCTTCATGCGGTGCGACATCCCCACCCGCTCCAGCGCTTCCTGCACGCGGCGCTTGCGCTCGCTCGAAGGCATCCCCCGATAGGTGAGCGGCAGCTCCACGTTTTCGTAGACCGTGAGGTCTCCAATCAGGTTGAACGCCTGAAAAATGAAGCCGATTTCGCGATTGCGAATCCGCGCCCGCTCGCTCAGCTTCAAACCGGTCACCGGTTTACCGTTCAAATAATACGTTCCGTCGCTGGGCGTATCGAGCAGACCCAGGATGGCCAGCAGAGTCGACTTGCCGCACCCGGATGGGCCCGCGATCGACAGGTATTCTCCTTTCTTTACGTCGAAGTGGATGCCCGACAGCGCGTGTGTCTCCACTTCATCGGTCACGAATACCTTGCTGACCTGCTCCAATCGAATCAGCGGCTGGGTGCCATTTTCCATATAGCGTTTCCTTCTAGGACGAGAATTGCAGCCATTTCGTTCAATTCAATTTGATGCGGTCCGTATTATCGTAATTCGACATGTCGGACAGGATCACGCGGTCACCCACCTTGAGGCCGTCTTTCACCTCGATGGTATTGACCGAGCTGCGGCCGAAGGTCACTTTGACCTTATCGGCGTACTTGCCGTCGGGTTCCAGCTTAAACAATTGCACCGTCGAGTTTTCCTGGCCGTAAGCGGGGCGGCCCACGTAGAGGACATCGGGGAGTCTTTCGAGCTGGATGGTGCCGTCCACGCTCAAATCCGGCCGGGCGCCCAGCGGCAGCGGTCCTTTTAGCGCCACGTCCACCGTAACCGTACCGTTCAAGATGGAGGGATCGATGCGCGACACGTGGCCCTCGATCAAGCCATTCGAGCCGCCGCCCGCCAGGCGGGTATCGATGACCGCAGGCAAACTGATGGTGATATCCCTGACCTGCGTCTCCGGGATCTTCAGCTCCGCTTTCAGGTGCGACGGTTGCGCCACTTTGCCCAGGGGCGAGCCGGCCGTCACTTTCTGGCCTTCCTCGACCTGAGTCAGCGGCGCGGGCAGCGCCTCCAGCGTACCATCGAATCCGGCCCGGACTTTGAGCTGGTCCACCTGGCTCTTCTTGAGATCGTACTCGCCCTGGAGCTGTTCGACCTTTACTTTGGCGGCGGCGAGCTGCGCCTGGTCGGCCTGCGAATTGATTTCGAGCCGCTTCTTCTCGATCTGAGCCTGTTCGGCCAGTTGCTGCGCTTTGGTGGCGGAGATTTTGGCGTCGATATCGGAAACCAGCCCATCCTTGGCCAGCTTGGCATCGCGGTCCGCCTGCAGTTTGGCGTTTTGGTAATCGGCTCCCACCTCGGCGGCCTTGGATTGCATGTCGAGCAGACCTTTTTCGAGCGTGACTTTCAAGTTGTCGTAATCGGCCTGCGCGGCTTTCAGGGTGTATTGAGCGCTCAAGAGTTGGGTATCCAGCTCGGGGCTGGTCATAATCATGACCACCGAATCGGCTCTTACGGGCGTGCCGGGGCGAATCAGGATGCGCTCGATACGCGCATCGGTGGTGGCGGTGATGAGCATGGTGTCTTCGGGCACCAGCGTGCCAAGGCCGTTGACCTCGCGCACCATCGGGCCGCGGCGAACGGTGTCAGGCCACAAGGTGGACATATCCACGCTGGGCGCGGCCGGTTTCAGGCGCTTGACGCCGAAGCTGATCCCCGTGACCGCGGCCAGCGTGATAAAGCCAGTGACGGTCCAGCGGATCAGTTTTCTCCTGCCGGCGTTCTTGCGAGGTATGTCCATGTAAGCTTTCCCGGAGATGGAAAAGGCATGGCGCCTGCCATTCGCGGGCAACTGTAACAGTATGACGCCATAGGGCCCAAAAAGGTTAGGCCGGCCGGACTGTGTCCGCTTATGGGACGGAATGTGCCGCCGTGGGACGGGTGGGGCAGGCGGATCGCGCGGGACGCCCTCGTCCCGCTGCCGGAGGCGGAAGCCGGCCGCGCAGGTGTGGAAACAGGCGTGGGAATAAGGCCCCCGCGCCTCCGCGCGGATTCAGTCGTCGAAAGCAGCTTCCTCGAAGCGGTATCGACCAGCCTCACTTCTCTTTCGGTGCAGCATGGAGGTAGCGGCCGAGGTTAGCCCGACTTTCGCACTTCGAGGCTTTTGCCGGAGCTAAGTCGTTCAGAATCAGTGAAGGGTACCCAAAGGTCTTCACCACAGAGTAGGTCGGTCGGCGGGCTACTCCGGCGTGATTTGAGAGGC
>JBKQVG010000451.1:0-26520 GCA_052325345.1 Bryobacteraceae bacterium | reverse complement strand
CGGCGCGGGCGGCGACCGCATCCTGGAAGTGGCGACCCAGGTTCTAAGAGCCGAGTTTCCCGAGTTGGCCGAGCGCATCCGGTTTCATATACCGGACGAACTCGAGAAACGCCATGGGCAGGCCATTGCCGCGGCCAGTCTGCCGGCGCTGGGCGAAGCCAGAAGACAGAAGGTAGAAGTTAGAGGCCCTATGCAATTTCATCAACCTAACGCGGATTGTTTCGTGCCCGACGGCGCCGCGCCGGAAGAAGCGCTGGCGCGCACCACGCATCTTTGCCTGGCCGCCCACCAGGACGATATCGAAATCATGGCCTATCACGGCGTGGCCGCCTGCTTCGGCCGCAAAGACCGGTGGTTCACCGGCGTGGTGGCGACCAACGGCGCCGGCAGTCCGCGCAGCGGGATCTATGGCGATTACAGCGACGAGGAGATGCAGAAGGTGCGCGTGATCGAGCAGCGCAAAGCGGCCTACGTGGGCGAATACGCCTGCCAGTTGCAACTCGGGTTTTCGAGCGGCCAGGTGAAGAATGCCGCCGAAACCGCCGTGGTGGACGACCTGGTCCGGATCTTGCGCGTGGCGCGCCCCGAAGTGGTGTACCTGCACAACCTGGCCGATAAGCACGACACCCACGTCAGCGTCACGCTGCGCGCGATTGCGGCCCTGCGCGCGGTGGCGGCGGAACACCAGCCGCGCAAGGTTTACGGCTGCGAAGTATGGCGCGACCTGGACTGGCTGCCGGACGCGGATAAACAGGCGTTGGCGGTGAGCGAGCGCTCCAACATCGCCGCCGCCCTGGTGGGGGTTTTCGATTCGCAGGTGACCGGGGGCAAGCGCTACGACCTGGCTACGGCCGGCCGCCGGCTGGCGCACGCCACCTACTTCGCTTCGCACGGGACCGACCAGGAGTCCGCCCTGAATTTCGCCATGGACCTGACGCCGTTGGTGGAGAACCCGAGCCTCGCGATCGACGATTACGTGCTGGGGTTTGTCGACCGGTTCCGCCAAGAGGTGGCGGGCAAGCTGCGGGCGTTCGGGGGATAACAGCGATCAGCAGTCAGCTATTAGGGAGGGAGATTGGTATGAGCGAAAAGGCTGTCGAGATTCGGACCGTGGATGGCACGGCCGATGGGTTTCTATATGTGGACGAGGAAAACCGCGGGCCGGGAGTCCTGTTTCTGACGGACATCGGCGGCATTCGGCCGTCGCAGCGCGAGATGGCGGCGCGGTTGGCGGGCGCGGGATACACGGTGCTGCTGCCCAACATGTTTTATCGAACGCACCGGGCGCCGTTGTTCGAAGGACCAATGAATTTCGCCGATGAGGCTACGCGGCGGAAATTTGGCGAGCTGCGGGCCGCGCTACCGGCCGATGCCATCGAGCGCGACGCCGCTAGCTACGCCGATTCTCTGGCGGCGCACAGCGGGCCGCCGGAAAGGCCGATCGGCGTGATGGGGCTCTGTTTTGCGGGCCCCGTCGCGATGCGAATTGCCGCCGCGGTTCCGGAGCGGGTGGCCGCCATGGCTTCCTTCCACGGCGGTGGATTGTTCACCGAGGCGCCGGACAGCCCGCATCTGCTATTGCCGCAGATTCGCGCGCGGCTCTATTTCGGCCACGCGGTGGAAGACCGCAGCATGCCGGCGGATGCGATCGCAAAATTCGACGCCGCGCTGGCCGCATGGGGCGGCCGTTACGAGAGCGAGATCTACGACGGCGCTCACCACGGTTGGACGGTGGCGGATAGTCCGGCGTATCACCAGCCTCAAGCCGAGCGCGCGTTCCGGAAGCTGACGGAGCTGTTGGCGGAAACGCTGCGGTAGGAGCGGACGGGCATCTTACTGGCCGTTCGATTGCTGCTTGCTTGGCTACAATATGCCTGTGCAAGCGTCGGCGGGGGCCTATTACGTTTTTGTAGCGGCGGTTTTCTTCCTGTATTGGGCGATGGCCGGTTCGCGGTATGCGCGGCTGGCGGTTGTCTTACTCGCCAATTATTTCTTCGCGGCGCGCTATGGCCTGTACTATGTGGTCCTGCTGCCGCTCTGTTCGTCGACCGATTTCCTGTTGGGCTTGGGGCTGATGCGCTTTCGGGCGCCGGCGGTGCGCAGGCTGCTGGTGGCGGCCAGCCTGGCGCTGAACCTGGGCCTGCTGGTGGGGTCGCGGCACATGGGGGTAGTGCTGGGCCATTTAGGTGGCGGCGCGGCGCACTGGGATTGGGTCTTTCCGTTGGGGCTCTCGTTTTATACCTTTCAGGCGCTGACGTACACCATCGATCTCTACCGGAGGGATGCGGAAGGCACGCACAGTCTGCTGGAATACCTGGCATCGGTCACGTTCTTTCCCACGCTGCTGGCCGGGCCGATCACGCGCGTGGCCGATCTCGTGGCCCAGTTTGCCAAACGGCCCGCGCTCGATGCGTCCGAAGGCGGGGGGGCGTTCTTCCTGATCGGTCTGGGGTTAGTGAAGAAAACCTTCCTGGCCAATTTCCTGGCGGAAAACCTGGTCAATCGCGTGTTCGATACGCCCACGCTCTATAGCGGCGCCGAAACGCTGATTGCCGTTTACGCCTATTCGCTCGAGTTATACTTCGATTTCTCCGGCTACACCGACATTGCCCGCGGCGTGGGCATGCTGCTCGGCATCCGGCTGCCGATTAATTTCGACCGCCCTTACATAGCCACCAGCCTGACCGATTTCTGGCGCCGGTGGCACATCAGTTTCTCCAATTGGCTGCGCGACTACCTTTACTTTTCCCTGCCCGGGGTGCGCACCAAGCTGATGCCCTACGTCAACCTGGTAATCACCATGGTGCTGGGCGGGCTGTGGCACGGCGTCACCTGGACGTTCTTTAGCTGGGGCCTGCTGCACGGCACCGGCCTCGCGGCTACCCGCGCCTGGATGACCAAGCGCGGCCGCAAGCGGAAGCCCGCCAACCCGTGGACCAGGGCCGCGGCGATCTTCGGAACCTATCAATTCGTCTGCCTGACGTGGGTATTTTTCCGCGCTTCCAGCATGGAAAATGCGTGGGCCATTCTGGGACGGATCGGCTCGCTTTCGGTGGGCTTCGAGAATATCTCGCCGGCTCTCGTGGCGGCGCTGCTGGCTGGCGCGGCCACCTTCGCAGTGAGAAAGCAGTGGTACGCGTGGGCGCAAGACCGCTTCGCGCGCAGCCCGTTCTGGGTACACGCCGCGGCGCTGGCGGCGCTGACGCTGGCGATCCGGCTGCTGGGTGGCAGGGGCAACGTGCCGTTCGTGTACTCGCGGTTCTAGGCGATGCGCAAATTCCCCATTTCCACCGCGTTGACCATCGTGTCGCTGGGCGCACTGCTGATGCTGCTGCGGGCGTGGATGCCGGCGGCGTTCGATACACCCAAAGCCTTGCTGGGTGAGATCGTGGATTTCAATCCCGAGTCTACGCCCGCGAGCCCGCTGGTGGAACGGCGTGAGCGCACCGTGCCGGTGGCGCCTGCGGAACGGGCGGCCGAGGCCGGGGCGCTGCCGCACCATGGCGCACCCGGTTCGCCGCTGGACGACCGCAACGGAGCGCTGGACCATTTCTACGCGTCTCTGTGGCGAACCGAGAAGGGCGCCGGCATGACCCGCATTCTGCATTACGGCGATTCGCCCACCACCGCGGACCTGATTACCGGCGATACGCGCCACCTGCTGCAGGCGCAGTACGGCGATGGCGGCCACGGCCTGGTGCTGATCTCGAAGCCGTGGGCGTGGTACCAGCATCGCGGCGTGGAGATGAGCGGCAGCGGATGGCAGATGGCGCCCGCCAGCCACTTCAAAGCGATGGACGGGGCTTTCGGCCTGGGCGGCGTGAGCTTCACCGGGCAGGCCGGAGCGCACAGCAAGCTGGTGTTGAGCGACCCGGGCCAATCCAACTTCGAGCTCTGGTACATGGCCGAACCCGATGGCGGCGTGGTGACGTTGGAGGCGGATGGGCGGCAGGCGGCGCGCATTTCGACCGCTGGCGCGGCCGGTCCCGCCTTTGGCGCCTTCGCGGTCCCCGGAGGTGCGCGCGAACTCGACCTGGCGGTGGAATCGGGACGGGTTCGCCTGTTTGCCATCACGGCGGAGAAGGACGGTCCAGGCGTGGTCTACGACAGCGCCGGCCTCAATGGCGCCTCCATCACGGTGCTCTCGCGCATGTTCGACGAAACGTATTGGGCCGAGGAGTTGCGCCATCGGAATCCGGACCTGGTGGTGATCAACTACGGCACCAACGAGGCGGACTTTGCGTCGTTCATCGATAAGGGTTACGAGAAGGAACTGCGCGAGGCCGTCCGGCGGGTGCGCGCAGCCCTGCCCCAGGCTTCGATTCTGATCATGAGCCCGATGGACCGCGGCGCGCGCGAAGGCGCCGACGGCATCGTGACCATGCCCACCATTCCGCGCATCGTGGCGCTGGAGCGGCGTGTGGCCGGGGAGACGGGCTGCGGCTTCTTTGACACGTTCGACGCCATGGGAGGCGAGGGAACCATGGCGCGCTGGTATACCGGGGAACCGCGCCTGGTTTCGGCGGACCTGATCCATCCCTATCCCGCCGGCGGCAAAATCATCGCCACTATCCTGGTCAAAGAAATCGACCGGGGCTTGAATCGCTACAAGCTGCGCAGCACCCTTACCGAGCCGCAACCGTAGGTAGCTTCTACATTTTCTGGTCGCGCACCGGCGGGGGTAAGGGAAAACATGCACAAAAATGCACAAGCGCGAGCCAAAACCGCCGTTTCCCGAACCAACTATTAACCCTTCAAGTAAAAGAAAAAAATGACTTATTCCGCTCAAAGCGGCCCGTTTCGGCAACTAGTGGAAATTGTGCGCCTCCGCCGCCGCGCCAGCGTGCAAGGCGGCTACCCGTCCCACTTTGATCGAAATGGCTCCGTCCTGGTTCTGCAGAATGCCGTCGAGCAATAGGAAGCGCTCCCCCAGCACGGTGAGCTTGTAGCGATCGAAAACCGCCGGCTCCAGGATGGCGTTGGCGATTCCGGTTTCGTCTTCCAGGCTGAGAAAGACAAAGCCCTTGGCGGTGCCGGGACGCTGGCGCACGATGATGGCGCCGGCTACGCGCACCACGCGGCCGTTGGGAATGCGCGCCAGGTCGGCGGCGCGGGCGACCCCCAGGCGGTCCATGGCGGCGCGGCGGTGCGCCATGGGATGGCGGCCGATATTCACGCCGGTGCCCCGGTAGTCGGCCCATAATCGCTCCTCCGTGCTCATGGCGGCGAGCGGCGAAGGCGCGCCTGTTTCTTCCAGCGGCGCCAGCAGCGGGCCCACCGGCAGCACCGCGCGCTGCGTTTGCCAGAGCGCGTCGCGGCGGTGCTCGCGGCCGAGCGAGTTGAGCGCGCCGATTTCCGCCAGCCGGTTGATCTCGTCCTTGCGCAGCCCGCGCACCCGCAATGCCAGGTCGTCAATAGTCGAAAACGGCCGAGACCGCACTATCGCGCGAGCCGATTCCTCGCGCAGCCCGCGCGCGTAGCGCAACCCCAACCGCATGGTATGGCGGTCCACCACGCTGCAATCCCAGTCCGAAACCGACACGTCCACCGGCAGCACCCGCAGGCCGTGGCGCTGCGCGTCTTTGATCAGAATGGCCGGCGAATAGAAGCCCATGGGCTGGTTGTTGAGCATGGCGCAGGTGAACGCGGCCAGATAGTGGCATTTCAGATAGGCGCTGGCATAAGCCAGCAGGGCGAAGCTGGCGGCGTGCGATTCGGGAAAGCCGTAGAGCGCGAACGAGGTAATGGAGCGCACGATGCCTTCCTGCGCATCGAGCGGAATTCCCTGGCGATTCATTCCTTCGCGCAGCTTGATTTCGATCTCGGCCATGCGCTTTTCCGAGCGCTTGAACCCCATGGCGCGGCGCAGTTCCTCCGCCTGGCCGCCGGTGAAACCGGCCGCGATCATGGCGATGCGCAGCAGTTGCTCCTGAAAGAGCGGCACTCCCAGCGTGCGGCGCAGCACCGGTTCGAGCGACGGATGGAGGCAATCCGGCGCTTCCCTCCCCTGGCGGCGGTTTAAATATGGATGCACCATCTTGCCCACAATCGGCCCAGGGCGGATAATCGCCACCTGCACCACCAGGTCGTAAAAACAGCGCGGCTTCATGCGCGGCAGCGACGACATTTGCGCCCGGCTTTCCACCTGAAACATGCCGATGGTGTCGGCTTTCCGCAAGGCCTCGAAAACCGCCGGATCGTCCTGCGGCAGGTGGGCCAGATCGACTGCCTCTCCGTACACCGGGGGGATCCGCTGCAAGGTCTCTTCGATGACGGCCATCATGCCCAGGCCCAGCAGGTCGACTTTGATGATGCCCATATCGGCGCAATCTTCCTTGTCCCACTGGACGACGACGCGGCCGGGCATGGTGGCCGGTTCGAGCGGCACCACCGAATCGAGCGCATCCTGGCAGATCACCATGCCGCCGGAATGCTGGCCGAGATGGCGCGGCAGATCCTGCGCCATCGAATACAGCTCGAAGAATTTGCGCACGCGCGGATGATTCAGGTCGAAGCCCGCCTGGCGGAAACGCAGCTCGGTGGTATCTTTGGGGTCCTTCCATTCCCACAGGTGCGCCAGCGAGGACAGCCGCTCGAGCGAAGTCACTTCGAACCCCAGCGCTTTGCCCACTTCGCGCGCCGCCGAGCGCCCGCGGTAGGTGATCACGTTGGCCGTCATGGCGGCGCCCAACTGCCCGAAGCGCTGGTACACGTACTGGATGGCGCGCTCGCGTTTGTCGCCGCTGGGCAGGTCGATATCGATGTCCGGCCATTCGCCGCGCTCTTCCGATAGGAAGCGTTCGAACAACAGGTCCATGCCGACCGGATCGACGGCGGTGATTTCGAGCGCGTAGCAGACGGCGCTGTTGGCGGCCGAGCCGCGGCCCTGCGCCAGAATATTATTTTCCCGGCAGAAGCGCACGATGTCCCACACGATCAGGAAATAGCCTTCGAGGCCCAGTTTTTCGATAAGCGCCAGTTCGCGCTCGATCTGGGCGCGGGCGCGCGCGTGGTACGGGCGGTAACGGCGGCGCGCGCCTTCGTCCGTCAGGCGGCCGAGATAACTCGCCATGCTTTCGTTTTCCGGAACCGGGTAGCGAGGGAAACGGTAGCCCAGATCGTTCAAGGTGAATTCCAGGCGCGAGGAAATTTCCAGCGTGTTGGCGATGGCTTCCGGAAGGTCGGCGAATAATCGCTCCATTTCCGCCGGCGTTTTGACGTGCCGCTCGGAATTGGCCTCCAGCTTTCGGCCGGCGGTGGAGAGGGTTACTTTGTTGCGAACGCAAGTGAAGACATCGAGCAATTGGCGATGTTCGGGGGTGGCGTAAGCGGGGGCGTTGGTAGCTACCAGCGGCATGCCCAGGCCGCGCGCGGTTTCGACGATGCGCTGGTTCCGGGCTTCCTGGCCGCGGTGGTAGTGGCGTTCCAGCCGCGCGTAAACATTGTGCTTGCCGAACATCTCCACCAACAGCGGCGATGGATGGCGGGTGAGGCAAATCAGACCGCCCGCGAATTCGGCCAGTTCTTGCGGCGTGGCCGCGCCTTCGCCCTTCGGGGCGCGCAGCTTCATGCGCGTGACCAGCCGGCAGAGATTGCGGTAGCCTTCGCGGGTGGCCGCCAGCAGCACGTAACAGGCGCCGTCGGTGCAAGTGATTTCCGAGCCGATGTGCGCGCGCACCCCGGCTTTCTTCGCAGCCATGTGAAAGCGCGGCGCGCCATAAACGCCGTTGCGGTCCGCCAGCCCCATCGCCGGCATGCCGTAGCCGGCGCAAGCGGCGATCAGGTCTTCCGGAAGAGAAGCACCCTCCAGAAAGCTGAAAGCGGAGCGAGCGTAGAGTTCGACGTACATGAAGCGGTCAGCTATCAGCGATCAGCCGTCAGCGATCAGCCGTCAGCTAGCTGAAAGCCGATTGCCGATAGCTGAAAGCTCCCCTCAGTCATAACTTCCTTCCACGAACCAGCCGGCCGGATCGCAGTAGAGCCGATAGAGGCCGCCATCGGAAAGGGCGATGTCCCATTCGTCGCGCGACCAGGGATCGGGAGTCCACCAGTCACCCGAGCTTCGCCAGGGGCCGGCCAGATCGACCACTTTGCCGCGGACTCCTTGGGCGGCGATGGCTCCGGGCTGGCTCCGAACCAGAGTCACGCGCGCGGCGCGGGCGGGGCGGAAGCGGCGCAGAACGAGCGATGCCGGACTGCCCGCCGCCGGGCTCGCCGCGGAAGCGCGGCCCCATCCTCCCTGGGTGACAAAGGCGTCCGGCCGATACGTATCCAGCACCTGCGGCGTGCCCACGTTCGGCGCGCCCACGATGGCCCGCACCCGCGCCAGGGTGATTTCAAACTTTACCGGCTCCGGCGCGGCCGGCAGGAACAGCCCGCTCTGCGCGGCTTGCGGCTTGGCCGGGTGCAGCCCGAGCCATATCCCGATTACCGGCGCGGCCGGCGGATGAGCCGCCAGGTCGAGCTGCCAGAGTTTCAGGAACGCTTTGGTATCGAGCGACGGCACGGGCAGGCGCAGAACGCGCTCGTGGGTGGCGCCGGTTTCGAGCTTCAATCGCAGGCGCAATTCGTCGGTGGCCAGCGCGCGCGTGGCCAAACGCATGGCCAGCCCATTGAGCAGGCGCGCCAGCAGGAATGCCAGCGGCTCCAGCAGATCCACCGGGTACTCCGGTTCCATCTCTTCTTCGAAGCGCTCCGGATCGGCGATGGGCTTGAGCTTGCGTTCGGCTTCGCCGCGCGCCAACTCGCGCAGGCGGAGGCCTTCCGGCCCCAGGCGTTCGGCGATGCCCAGCGGCGGCAGCGCGGCCAGGTCCTGAAAACGGCGGATGCCCCAGCGGTCGAGCGTTTCGGCGAGTTCGGGTGAGGGCGCCAGTTGCGCCAGCGGCAGCGGTCCCAGAAACTTGGCCTCGTCGCCGTAAGGAAGGATGCTGAGCCGCGGAAAACCCCGCGCGGCGCAGATGGCGGCATCGGGGTTGGATGCCAGCGCCAGGTGGAGCGGGCACTCGTGCCTGCCATGCCGGGACTCGTCCCGATGAGTCGGGACGTGGCAGGCACGAGTGCCCGCTCCACGTTCGGCGGCGCGCCGCAAAATGGCGGCGGCGATTTCCTGCGGCAGGCCGAAAAGGCGATCCAGCCCGGAAATATCGAAGGTCACCGTGTCGGCGGCGGTCTGCTCCACGATGGGCGAAAATTCGGCCGCCAGCGCCTTCAGATTGCCTTGGCCGTAAAGACAGGCGAACATGGTTTGCTCCGTGAATGGCCCCGTGGACCAGAAGCGCGCACGCGCACGCCGCGCAACAGGCGGCCGGGCCGCGCGCCCGACCATGCCGTCCGCTCACGCGCGCATTCCAGTTGCAAAGTGGCGCAGGTTTTGGCGTTGGATTGCAGCGATATGGCGACCAACACGGTGGGGGTATGCTCCACCGCGCGGCGCAGGCGAAACCAGGAAGTAAGCGAGATGCGGCGGGCGCTGGCCGCGGCCGTATCGCCCAGATCGAGCGCCACCACGCCGAAACCGCCGCCTTGAATCAGCAGATCGGCGGCCCGCAGCGCGTGCTCGGCGTTATGGCCGCAGCGCACCCAGAGCAGCCGCGGCAGGCAAACTCCGGCGCTTTCGGCCGAGGCGGGGTCGAAGGCGTCTTCCGCATCCACCAGTGCGCAGAATTCCTGCCGCGCCGTGGCCTGAGCCAGAATCGCGGTCATAACTGTAGCCCGGCCGGACGAGCCGGCGCCGAAAATTTCCGTCAGACAACCGCGCGGCAATCCCCCCGCATCGGCATCGATTTCGGCAATTCCGGAAGGCACGGTTTCGGGCGCCGGCCGGCATCGCCAATCCGCTTCACCGCCCAACAAGGATGCGAGTTGTGGTGCTAAGATCGCCGCCGACATTCGCCTTTTGTTCGCCTGCACTCTATTTTTACAGCGAACAGGCGGCGAATGTCAAGGGAGGAGGTTTTGCTGGTTTAGTATTCGCTTTCGCCTATCATACAACCGCTCCCTTTGAAGCCGTGAAATAAATACATTCCAGCCACAGATAAACACAGATAGACGCAGATAAAGCCTCTGTTTTCCTCATCCGCGTTTATCTGTGTTCATCTGTGGCTATATTTCTTCACAGCTCCTTTGGGTCGCGGCTCGGAAGTACCAGCTTGGCAAGATTCCGGCCGCAAATCACGCTGGCCTGGTGTTTATCGCCGCCGGGGCCGGGCCAGTGGGTTTCCAGGCTGATCCAGCCGCTGTAGCCGTCGCGCTCCAGCGCCGCGATCTGGCCGGGCCAATCCAGGCTGCCTTTGCCCAGTTCCAGCCATTCGGCTTTGTGGTCGTGGACGCGGCAATCCTTGGCGTGAACGTGGACAATGCGGCCGGCCGGGATGCGCGCATAGCCTTCGGGGAAAGGATTCTCGCCGGCCACCAGGGCATTGGCTGGATCCCAGACAACTTTCAAGGCGGGATGATCCAGCGCCGCCAGCACGCGCGCAGTCTCTTCGCCGGTCGCGATGTTGCAGGCGTGCTCGTTTTCAAGGCCGATGGTTACGCCCTGGCTCGCCGCCTGCTCCGCCAGCCCGCCCAGCGCATCCACAATCCGCGAGAAGCACTCGGCGGGACGCACCGTGCGCCAGTAGGTGAACACGCGGATGATGCGGGCTCCGGTGATAGCGGCAATTTCGAAAGCGCGGGCCGCCAGGCGCGGCTGGTCGGCGAAGGTGTGGCGCGAGGCGAAGACGTCCTGCTGGAAGCGGGCATCCACCGCGGGCGCATCCGGCAGCACGCACTTGAGCAGCGGCGAAGCGATGGAGATCACCTCCAGGCCGTAACTGTTTGCCAGGGCTACGGCTTGATCCACTTCCTTGTCGGTGAGATCGACGATGTTCTTGCCGGATAACATACGGAATTCCGCACCGGTCATGCCGATGGCGGCCATCGAGCGGGCGGCGCGATCCAGGTCGGGCGAAAACTCGTCGGTGATGGCGGCAATACGAAATCGTGCGGGCATGGAAAACTCATTGTAGCCCCGCGTTGTAGCCGTCAAGCTGCGCCGCCCGGCTCTCCCGGCTCAGCCAAGGCGGCGGATTTCGGCCGCCACCACGTCCGGATCTTCCATGGGAATGTAATGCGACCGGCCGGGCAGAAGGATGTCGCGGCCGTGCGCAAAGCGGGAAGCCAGGTCGGGTGCGGTGGGCGAGGCGCTCAGATCCAGCGCTCCCGGTCTGCGCTCCATCCCCGCGCGCATCACCACGACCGGCGCCTGGATACCCGCGATTACAGGGTACAGGTTCGCCTCCGGAGCCGTCGATTCGGCGTAAATCGATGCCTCGAAAGCCGGCGGGCACGCCAGCACCAGACCGCCTTCGGCCGGCAGCAGGCCGAACCGGCAATAGTCGCGCAAAATCTCCGGGCGCCACCGGGCGAAAGGCGGGCGATTGCGAAAGCGCTCGAACATCTGCTCCACGGAGCCGAAGCGGGCTTTGCGCCGCAAGGTAAAGGAGCCGTCGAGCGGCGGCTCGGAGTACCGCTCCTCGGGATAAATGGTGGGGTCGATTAACAGCCAGTCGCGGAAGGCGGAAGGGCGCAGAGCCGCGGCCTGGACCAAGGCGTGGCCCCCCATCGAGTGACCCACGGCGACCGCATCGCGCAGGGCGAAATGGTCGATGACGCGGGCCAGATCGGCTCCGAAAGCCGGCCAACGCGCCGGTGGCGGCAGCTTGCCGCTCCGTCCGTGACTGCGCGCATCGATCGCCAGTGCGCGCCGCCCTGGCAGCAGGCGAACGACGGCGTCCCACAACCTGCCGTGAAACGCGGTGGAATGCGCCAGGACGACCGGCGGCCCTTCGCCAGGCCACTCCCACACCGCCAAATCCACCGCGCCGCCGGTCACCATCCGCAGTTCCGGCTGTTCATCCGGGAAACGGCTCTCCACAAAAATATTGTCGCAGGATGGCCGGGATTCAAAAAACAGTTTGCATCCAAATTGTTTTTTGGCTATTCTGAAGGAGCTCTGGTACTCAACTAATCGCGCGAACAGTTATGGAAACAGCCGCGCACGGATTATTGACCCGCGACGAAATGGAGAGCAGGCGCCTGCTAGCCGCGCAGGACCTGCAAAATGGCCTTACCCAGTCTCAAGTAGCCCGTAAGTTCGGCGTGAGCCGGACCACGGCGTCCCGTTGGGGCCGGACGTTGCACGGCTCCGGCGTCGAAGCTTTGCGGAAACGGCGGGCGCCGGGACGCCCCTGCCGTCTCAATCAGCACCAGCTCAGCGGCCTCGCCGAAGTCTACCGGGCCGGACCGCGGTCGGCGGGGTTCGATCGCGACCGTTGGACCACGGCGCGTCTCGCCACGGCGATCGAGGCTCACTTCGGCGTGCACTACGATCCGGACCACGTAGGCCGCATCATCAACCGGTTGGGTCTGCGACAGCGGACGCTCGGGCGGGCGAAACGGGACCAGTTGCTTTACGCGGCTCCCTACGCGCCCACTCCGATCGCGGCGAACCCGGAGATCGGTGCGGCAGCGTCCGCCTGAGGTATTGGCGCAAATGGGCTGGCCGAACCGCGCCAATGAGTCGCCAGCCCGGACCTCTTCGGCCGTGGCGAAGTCAAGAACGGGATTGCTCCGGCGGCAGCGTGGCGATTCGCCCCCATGGCGATTTTCCGAAGCGCCGGGTCGCCGGGCGCCACCGGACGAAGCGTTATAATTGAGCCACCGACGCCGCGATGCCCGCCTGGCTTGGTTGCGGGCGCGGGCTTGCCCCATGAACTCCACCGGCGGACACCAGGACGACTCCGGAGCGGCGGCTTCACCCCGCACCCGCCCGCGGCTGCTGATTCTCGTGGTCGCTTACAACGCGGCGAAGACCATCGATGGCGTCATCGCCCGGATTCCCGAGAGCCTGGCCGAAAAGTACGACGCCGAAGTTCTGATTCTCGACGACGCCTCTGTCGATACCACGTTCTCGCACAGCCACGGCGTGGGGCGCCGCCAGGAAACGCCGTTCCCGGTTCGCGTCCTGTTCAATGCCCGGCGCGAGGGGTACGGCGCCATTCAGAAGCTGGGGTACCAATACGGCATCGAGAACGGTTTCCGCTTCGTGGCGCTTTTGCACGGCGACGGCCAGTACCCGCCGGAATGCCTGCTAGACCTTTTGGAGCCCCTGCGAACCGGCGAGGCCGCGGCGGTGCTGGGTTCGCGCATGACCACTCGTTGGGGCGCTCTTCGAGACGGCATGCCGCTCTACAAGTTCGTGGGCAACCGGATCCTCACCTGGCTGGAAAACCGGCTGCTTCACACTCGATTCAGCGAACTCCAATGCGGATACCGCGCTTACTCGCTGGACGCCTTGCGAACTGTCCCCTTCGCCCGCAACAGCAACGATTTCGTGTTCGATACCGAAGTCGCGATTCAGCTTCTGATCGCGGGCCGCGGCATTCGCGAGGCGCCGGTACCGACATATTCCGGCGATGAGATCCGGAGTGTCAATGGGCTGCTTTACGCCGGCAAAGTGCTGGCGACGGCGGTTAAAGCGCGGCTGCAGGAATTGAGCCTCTTCTACGACCGGCGGTTCGACTGCGCTCCCCCCGAAACCTATTCGCCCTACACCTTGAAGCTGCACTACACCAGCCCTCACTCGATGACCCGCGAACGCGTACCGGCCGGAGCCCGGGTACTGGACCTCGGTTGCGCCGGGGGTTACATGGGCGCCGTGTTGAGAAGCCAGAAGCACTGCTTTGTCCGGGGGTTGGACGTCGCCCCGGTCCAGGAGGGGATTCTCGACGAATTCGCCAGTCACGACCTGAACGACGGAGTGCCACCGATCGGCCCCGGCCAATACGACGTGGTGCTGTTGTTGGACGTGATCGAGCACCTCAACCGCCCGGAAGCGTTTCTGGAGGAAATGCACCGCGCGCTGGGCGCCAGCCCTCGGACGGAGGTTATCATAAGCACCGCCAACATCGCCTGCCTGGTAACCCGCCTGATGCTCGTTGCCGGTCAATTCAATTACGGAAAGCGCGGCATTCTGGACGTGACTCACACCCGGCTGTTCACCTTCGCGTCCCTGCGGCGGGCGCTCGTGCAGGCGGGTTTCGATATCGTGGAGACGCGGGGCGTTCCCGCGCCCTTTCCTTTGGCGATTGGCGATAACTTCGCGAGCCGGGCCCTTTTGGCCATGAACCGCCTGGCCATTCACCTTTCCCGCGGTTTTTTCGCTTACCAGATTTTCATGCGCGTCCGCGCGCAACCGACGCTGGAGTCGTTGTTGCGCGACGCCGAGAGCCAATCCAGAGAGAAGCTCGTCCGGCTTGAGGCCGCGCGGCTGGATACCATCGAGAGCCGCTCCAACCGTGGCTGATGGCTGCGCCTTGGGTTAAACTAACCAACAGTATCTCTTGCCGGCAGCTTTCGGGATACCGGCTCTTTCTCGACCATGGAAACACCATCTCCAACGGACGCCGAGCGCCGCCGGGTTCCGGTCCGGCGGAACTGGACCGGCGACTATTGGTACCTGATCGAGAACCTGGTACTGAAGGATTTCAAGATCCGCTATCGCAATATGTCGCTGGGGGTGTTCTGGTCGCTGCTCAATCCCCTGGTGATGATGGGGGTTTTGTGGTTTGTGTTCACGCGGATTTTCCCCAATCGCGTTCCCCATTACGCGCTGTTTGTGATGTGCGGACTTGTGCCGTTTAACGTCTTCACCATTTGCTGGCTGAACGGCACGACTTCTCTGATCGAAAACGCGCAGTTGATAAAACGCGTACCGGTCCCGCGCGAAGCAATCCCGATCGCGGCGGTGTTAGGCAATTGCTTGCAGCTTTTGGCCCAGGTTCTGCTCTTGCTTTTCCTGGCGGCGGCGGCGACCGGAATTCATCGCTCCTGGTTTTGGCTGCTGGCGATCTGGCCGCTCGAAGTTCTGTTCGTAACCGGTCTCGCGCTCATGTTTTCGGCCTTTAACGTCTACGTGCGGGATGTTCGCTATGTAGTGGAATCGGCCAATGTGGTTCTATTCTGGATGGTGCCGATTGTTTACGACTTCCGATGGATTCCGGCAAAATACCACGTAATCTATGGATACAATCCGATCGCTGCCATGGTGATGGCGCTGCGCAATGTCCTGCTGGACCAGACGGCGCCGGCGGCCAGCCTGCTGGTCAAAGCGGCCGTCAGCTCGGTGATTATGTTTCTTCTGGGACTGGCTGTTTTCCGGCGGCTCCGGCCAAGGTTTTATAATTTCCTATGAGTTCGCAGCCCGCAGTTGAATTCCGCAAGGTGTGGAAAACGTTCCACCGGCACACGGGGCAACTTCTGCTGCGCTCCCACTTCAAGAAGCTGCTTACCTGGAAGGACGGCGTGGAGCGTTTTCACGCCCTGCGCGACGTTTCTTTCCGGGTGGAGCACGGCGAGAGCCTGGCGGTAATGGGGAAGAACGGGGCCGGCAAGAGCACCCTGTTAAGCCTGGTGGCCAGTCTGGTGCCGCCCGATCGCGGCTCCGTGCTGGTCCAGGGACGCGTGGCGGCTCTGCTCGAACTGGGCTCGGGTTTTCATCCCGATCTGACGGGCATGGAGAATATTCGCCTGAATGCCGCTTTGCTGGGCTTCAGCCGGAAACAAACCGCGGCGCGGCTGGAGGAAATCGTGGATTTTGCCGAGATCTCGGATTTCATCCGCGAGCCGTTGCGCACTTACTCCACAGGCATGATGATGCGCCTGGCCTTCTCGGTGGCGGTGAACCTGGATCCCGATGTGCTGCTTATCGACGAAGTGCTGGCGGTTGGCGACGCCGGTTTTCAAGCCAAGTGTTTTGACAGGATCCTCGACTTCCGCCGGCGGGGCAAGACGATTCTCTGCGTTTCTCACGCCGCGGGCATGGCGCAGCGGCTTTGCGGGCGGGCGATCTGGTTGGATCACGGCGACCTGATGCTGGACGGCGAGATCGATGAAGTGGCTTGCGCGTATGCAGGTTACCTTAGCGCCGGTTCTTGAACCGGGTTTGGCGCGGCGAATAGTTCGGGCGAGGTGATATTCCGGAAATGAGCGAATTGTTGGCGTGCTGGTGCGGCAACGCCACCCTTGCGCCCTTTTCCGCCGATTACGTGCGATGCGCCCATTGCGAAACTCTCGTCTTGCGCTGCATGCCCCCGGCCGGGCAATTGCTGGTCGCCGACGACGGACGGGATTTCTACGGAAAAGATTACTTCGATTATCAGGCGCGAACGCACGACCATCCGACGCTCGAGGCGCGCTCGCGCAACGACTTGCGGGAACGGTGCCTGTACTGGCTGAGAACACTCTTGGCTTACAAGCTGCCGCCGGCCAAAGTCCTGGAGCTCGGTTGCGCGCACGGGGCGTTTGTGGCCCTGTTGCGGGCCGCCGGCTACGACGCGACCGGTCTGGAATTGAGCTCGGCAACGGCGGCCGGGGCCAGGCGGCGGTTCGACGTTCCAGTAGTGGAAGGCCCGATCGAAGTCCAGAACATCCCCGGCCAAAGTCTCGATGTCATCGTCTTGATGGATGTACTCGAGCACCTCAGCGATCCGCTGGACACGATGCGCAACTGCTTGAAGCTGCTGAAGCCCGATGGCCTGCTCTTTCTGCAAACTCCGCGTTACCGGGAAGCCAAAACGCTGGCGCTCATGGAGGCGGATCGCGACCCGTTTTTCGCCGCGTTTCTGCCGGATCAGCACACCTATCTGTTCAGCAGGAAGTCGGTCCGGCTGCTGCTCGAACGGCTGGGAGCGGAGCACATCGCTTTCGAGCCCGCGATCTTCGGCGCCTACGACATGTCGCTGGTGGCTGGGCGCCGGCCTCTCTCGCGCTTTACGGAGGAAGAAGTCGCGGCCAATTTGGAGCTGCGCCCCGCGGGACGGCTGGCGCTGGCGATGCTGGACCTCGACCGCGATTTGCAGGCCGCGCTCGCTCATTCCCGTGAAGTGGAAGCGTCGCTGGCCCGCCAACTCGAAAGTGGAGCTACCCTGGAGCGCGCCTACGCCGCATCGGAGGCCGACCGGGCCGCCCGGCTGAAGAGCATCTTGAAGCTGGAAGAACTGTTGCGCGAGGCCCGGGCGGAAGCGAGCGCAGCTCGCGCTTTGCCCCAAAAGATCCGGGCGAAGCGCGATGATTTGGCCCGCCACAACGATCAGAAGCGGCGCGAATTGGAACAAGCCTGGGCTGAGGAAGAGCGGAGATCCTCGGTCAGCGAAGCGTTGCTCCAGCGCATCCGGGGAAGTTACGTGTACCGCCTGATGCGGGCTTGCGGCCTGTGGGGATGGCTCGACGACAGACCGCGTGCCACCGCTTCGGGCCGGCGCTCGGCGCCCTTGCGATGCGTGGTCGTGGACCTCACCCCAGTGGTGCCGGGAGGCGAGAACGGCGGCGCCAAGGTGATGGCCCTGGAGTTGGTGCGCCATCTCGCCCGCATGGCCCCGGAGTGCCAGTTCATTCTTCTGACTTCGGAATCGAGCCATGAAGAGCTGGCCGCGCTGGACGCCGCCAATGTGAAACGCCTTTGCGTACACCGGCCGGGCGGCGTACTTTCCGCCGCCGACAATTTCGCCGTCCGTTTGCGGCGCATCCTGGGCCGCGTGCTCTCCGTCCGGCGCCTCAATCAACTGGCGGGTCTGTACCGCGAAGCCACCGGTCAGGCGGTAGTCGGCAGCGACCTGGTGCGGCGGCTGAAAGCGGACCTGCTCTTCTGCCCCTTCACCGCGCCTTACTACTTCGACCCTGCCGTGCCCACGGTTTCGGTCATCCACGATTTGCAGCACCGTGCTTACCACCAGTTTTTCAGCGAGCTGCAGGTATACGAGCGCGATCGCGCATTCGAGCAGGCATGCCGGCTGTCCAGCCGTGTGGTGTGCGTTTCCGATCACGTACGTCAGACCGTGCTGGATTCCGGCGCCGTGCCGGCCGAACGGCTCGAAACCGTTCATAATCAATTGGGCCAACGCTTGCCTCAAGTCACTCCGGAATCGAGCGCGCGGGTGCTTCAGGCGCTGGGCCTGGAACCCGAACGTTTTTTGCTCTACCCCGCCAACTTCTGGCCGCACAAGAATCACGAAATGCTGCTGACGGCCTTCGGAATGTACCGCTCCAGCCACCCGGACTCGGATTTGAAACTGGTGCTGACCGGCGCGCCCGGCGCCCGGCAGGGCTTCCTGATGGACGCCGCCGCCCGTATGGGCATGAACGGATCGGTAGTCTTTCCCGGTTATGTTCCCGATGCCGATTTCAGCGCGCTCATGCGGGGTTCGATGGCCCTCATCTTTCCGTCCCTGTTCGAGGGGTTTGGCATGCCGCTGCTCGAGGCCATGGCCGCCGGCCGGCCCTTGCTGGTAAGCAACGCCACCAGCCTGCCGGAAGTGACCGGCGACGCGGCGCTCTTATTCGATCCCCGCAAGGCGGCGGAGATCGTGGACGCCATCGCTCGAATCGCCGGCGATCCCGGCTTGCGCGCCGAACTAGGGGCCGCATCGGCGCGTCGCTTGGAAACTTTTGGCGGCGCCCGCGAAATGTCCGCCCGCTATCTGAAGATTTTTCACGACGCCATGGACTGGTCCACTAATCTGGAACCGGCGGTACACGGTATCTTCGAAGACGGCTGGCTGGGTGAGCGGATGACGGTGGTTTACGGACGGGCACACGAATGGCGCCGGTTGCGCGTGCGCCTGGCGGTTCCGGAGTGGGCGCCCGTTCCGAAACTCGATGTGCGCGTTTCCTTGCGCGGCGAAGAAGGCGACCGGTTTCGCATGGCGGTGGCCGCGGGCGCGTCGGCCACCGTCAATATGACCCTCGACGGCGCTACCGAGTGGGCCGAAATGAAGTGCTCTCCCACGTTTCAGCCGGACATTTGTGGAGCCGGTCCGGACTCGCGCGCTCTGTCGTGCCGGGTGTTGTCGGTCGAAATCGTCGGCGCCGACGGCTCCGTTCTGGACTTGGGCGGGAAGGCGCATGTCCCATAGGGTTACCGTGGTGACGCCCTCGTTCAACCAGGGGCGTTTCCTCTCGCGCACCCTCCGCAGCGTGCTCGATCAGCAATTCGACGGCGAACTGGAGTACCTGGTTCGAGATGGCGGCAGCCGCGACGAAACCGTCTCCATTCTCGAAGGCTTCGGCGATCGGATCGATTGGATGTCCGCGCCCGACGGCGGACAAGCGGACGCCGTCAACCAGGCCCTCGGCCGCGCCACCGGCGACATCGTCGGCTGGCTGAACTCCGACGATATTTATTATCCGGGCGCCATCGCCCAGGCGTGCGCTGCCTTCGACGCCGACCCGGCCGCGGACCTGGTTTACGGTAACGCCAACCATATCGACGAGCAGGATCGCGTGCTGGAACCCTATCCGGTGGAGGACTGGAATCTCGAACGTCTCGTCGATACTTGCTACTTATGCCAGCCGGCGGTGTTTTTTCGAAAGAGTGTAGTCGAACGGTTCGGCCGCCTGGATGAAACTTTGCATTACGCGATGGATTATGAGTACTGGCTGCGATTGGCCGCAAAAGGGGTGAAATTCCTGCGCGTTCCCAGTACGCTGGCGGGGTCGCGCCTCTACGCCGCCAACAAAACGCTGGGCTTTCCCCGTGCCGTGCACCGCGAAATCAACGACGTGTTGCGCCGCCATTTCCGCCGCGTTCCGGACCGCTGGCTGGCCAACTATGCACACGCGGTCCTCGATGAACGCGGCATTCAGCGAACGGACGAACCGCGCTTTGCGCTGATGGTTTCGGCCGTGTCCCTGGGCGCCTCGCTGCACTGGAATCATCGGATCTCGCTCCAGATGGCGCGCACCGTAGGCGGCTGGACCAGCGGGGCGTTACAGGCTTGGTGCCGGGGAGCGTTTGGCGCATGAGGGTGGGCTTCGATATCAGCCAGACCGGGCGTGCCAAAGCCGGCTGCGGATATTACGCCGCCGGTTTGATTCAAGCGCTCGAAGCCGCCGACTCCCGCGACAAATACATTCTCTACCCCGCCGTCGGCGATTTGTTTTGGGACCCGGAATGCGCCCAGTCCACTTTCGCTCCCGCAAAAGCCAACTTCGAACGCTTCCCCGCGCCGGTGGATTTCGATGCTTCGCGCCAGTTCTGGCTCGATTCCAGACCGGGATACGAGGAGCGCATCGGCCGCCCGGATGTGTTTCACGCCAATAATTTCTTCTGCCCCTGGGGCTTCCGGAAGGCCCGGCTGGTCTATACTTTGTACGATTTGAGCTTTTTGCGGGAACCCGACTGGAGCACGGAAGCCAACCGCGTCGGGTGCCTGGGGGGCGTGTTCAAGGCGAGCGTGGCGGCGGATTGGATCGTGGCGATTTCCGAGTATTCGCGCCTTCATTTCCTCGAGACCTTCCCCCACTATCCCAAGGAGCGGACATCGGTCATCTACCCCGCCAGCCGCTACCGCATGGGCGCGCCCTCGACCCGGCCGGCCATCGACGGTCTGGAGCCGGGCACATTTTGGCTTTCGGTCGGCACCATCGAGCCGCGCAAGAACTACGCCGCCCTGCTCGATGCCTACCGTATCCTGCGCCGCCGGTGCCCCGCCACCGGGCCTTTGGTGGTGTGCGGCGGGAAGGGCTGGCTGATGGTGGATTGGCAAAGTCATCTGAATGGGCTTGTACCGGGAAAGGACGTGATTCCGACCGGTTATGTGACCGATGCCGAGTTAGCCTGGCTATTCGAGAATTGCTTCGCATTTGTCTATCCTTCGTTATTCGAGGGTTTCGGCATGCCGGTTCTGGAAGCGTTGAGCCTGGGCGCGCCGGTGCTTTGTTCGAACGTTACCTCTCTGCCCGAGGTGGCCGCCGATGCCGCCCTGTATTTCGATCCCGCCGCTCCCGAGTGCATTGCCTCCGCCATGGCCCTCATAGCCGACAACGCCGGCGAACGCTCCCGCTTGCGGCTGGCCGGCCCGCAACGCGCCGGCCTCTTTTCCTGGGACAAGTCCGCCGCCCAACTGATTGAATTGTACGACCGCGTAGGGGACGTCCCGCGCTACGGGGAATCGAGCCGTGTCTAGCGGCAGCGACCGGGCTTCCGTGGGGCAGGCGCTTCCGCCTGCCATCGATCTGTTCACAGTTTCTCAGGGAGCTGTCTTACCGCGAGCGCGGCGGTTCGTACTGCTCGATCGCGATGGCACGCTCATCGTGGAACGAAATTATCTGGCCGCTCCCGAAGGCGTGGAACTGCTGCCCCATGCCGCCGCGGGTTTAGAGCGCCTGGGCGAATCCGGATGGGGGAGACTGCTGCTGACCAATCAATCCGGCGTAGGGCGGGGGTATTTCGATCTGGCGGCTGTGCGGGCGGTTCATCGCCGCTTGCTGGAATTACTGGCGCGGCAAGGTGCGTCGCTCGAAGGCATCTACGTTTGCCCGCACGTCCCCGAAGACGGCTGCGATTGCCGTAAACCCCGCCCCGGCTTGGCGCTTCGAGCCGCCGCCGACTGGCGCTTCGACCCGCGCACCGCCGTGGTGATCGGCGATAAAGCCAGCGACATCGACCTGGGCAAAGCCATCGGCGCCCTGACCATCCTGGTGCGTACCGGCTATGGCGAGACCGAGTTGTCCCGCGGCGATGTCCGCCCAGATTGGGTGGCTAACGACCTGGAGGAAGCGGCCGAGCTGGCCATCCTGAAGACCGATGGGGCCGGAGATCGGCCATGATTCGCGTCGCCAATGGGCAGGGCTTTTGGGGCGATTCGCCCGAGGCGCCGCTGGAGCAGATGCGCGGCGGCCCGATCGATTACCTGACGCTCGACTATTTGGCCGAAGTCACGCTCTCGATTCTTCAGAAACAGCGCGCCCGCGATCCCCATGCCGGCTACGCCCGCGATTTCATCGACGTTATCGAAGCCGGCGCCGGCGACATCGCCTCCCGCGGCATCAAAGTGGTCGCCAACGCCGGCGGCGTTAATCCCGCCGCTTGCCGCCGGGCCGTTGCCGCCGCCATCGACCGCGCCGGATACGCCGGCCGGGTCCCCATCGGCGTCGTCGGCGGCGACGATATCTTCGATTCCCTCGACGATCTGCTGGCGCGCGGCGTCGAATTGCGCAATCTCGACACGGGGCAACCGCTCGCCTCCATCCGCCCGCGCGTGCGTAGCGCCAACGTGTACCTGGGCGCCGCGCCCATCGCCCGCGCGCTCGCCAAGGGCGCGCAAATCGTGATCACCGGACGCTGCGCCGACGCCGCCCTCACCCTGGGACCCGCCATCCGCGAGTTCGGCTGGCGCCTCGACGATTGGGACAAATTGGCCGGCGGCATGGTGGCGGGCCACGTCATCGAATGCGGCGCCCAATCCACCGGCGGCAACTGCCAGGCCGATTGGGAATCGATTCCGGATTTCGCCTCGATTGGCTATCCCATCGCCGAAATCGAGCCGGATGGCTCCTTCGTGGTGACCAAGCACCCCGGCGCCGGTGGCCGTGTTTCGGTGCCCGGCGTCACCGAACAGTTGCTCTACGAGATCGGGGACCCGGCCTGTTACCTCACTCCGGACGTGTCCGTCGATTTCACCGGGCTCTCCCTGCTCGAAACCGGACCGGACCGGGTGCGGGTTTCGGGCGCGCGCGGACGGCCCGCCACCGCATTTTACAAAGTCTCCATCAGCTATACGGCGGGCTTTAAAGCTGTTGGCGCGCTGGTCTATGGATGGCCGGACGCCTATCGCAAGGCCAAGGCCGCGGACCGCATCTTGCGCGCGCGCCTGGAACGGCTGGGGCTCGCTTTCGATGCCATTCATAGCGAATTCATCGGCGCCGGCGCCTGCCACGGAGCAATCCTCTCGGGAGAGCCTTCGCCGAACTTGCCGGAGGTGATGCTGCGCGTGGGCGTGCGCGCCGCCGATCGCGCCCCGGTCGAGCGCTTTACCCGCCAGATCGTCCCTCTCGCTTTGAACGGTCCGCCGGTGGTTACTTATCTTTCGAGCGGCCGCCCCAAGGTCGAAGAAGTGATTGCTTACTGGCCCGCCCTCATACCCAAGACCGAATTGGCGGGCCGGATCTCGGTCGAGGTGGCGGCATGAAAAATTCAAATTCTAGCCACCGATGGACACAGATAACCCCCCTCGATTTCTTTATCTGTGTTCATCCGTGTTCATCTGTGGCTATATTCTTTCACGCCTTCTCAGGGAGCGGTCGCCGCTAATTGGAGCGTTTATCTCATGACAGTCGGCAGGGTCACCCTCAAAGAAATCGCGCACGCGCGCAGCGGCGACAAAGGCGATGCCGTCAACATCGGATTGATCGCGCTTGACCCGAAGTATTATCCGGTCCTTGTCGAACAGGTGACCGCCGATCGCGTCAAGCGGCATTTCTCCGAGCTCTGCCATGGTGCCGTGGAGCGGTACGAGCTTCCCAACCTCCATTCGCTCAACTTCGTTTTGCATCAGGCCCTGGACGGAGGTGGAACGGTTTCCCTCCGCGTGGATGCGCAAGGCAAGACCTACAGCGCCGCCCTGCTGCGAATGGAGGTGGAGGTCGAGTAACCAGGTATTACACGGCGCCAGTAGACGCGGCCTTGTGCCGCCTCGCCGTTCCGCGCTCAATGCTCAGAACTGCTGCGGCGCTTCGCCCAGTTTCACGTGTACCACCACGTTGCGCCCATTGCGGTAAACCGTCAGGGTCAAAATGTCCCCGCCGCGCTTGTCGTTCAGGGCGTGTTGCAGCGCGTCTTTGGAGTTTACCGGCTGGCCTTCCACCGCCACGATCAGGTCGCCGCCCACTCCCAGCCGGTAATTTCCCACCACCACCATCTGCTCGGGACCGCGCAATCCCGCCTCTTCGGCCGGCGAGCCGGGTTCCACCTGCTGGATCAGCAGCCCGCCCGAAGACGGCAGCCGCAGCATATCCGCCAGGTCGCCCGTGATCCAGACTTCGGTCAGGCCCAGCGTGGGCCGCGATATATGGCCGCTCTTTTGAAACTCGTCCAGCATCGCCTTGGCCCGATTGATGGGCATGGCAAAACCGATCCCGATATTGCCCTGCTGTCCGTAAATCGCGGTGTTGATCCCGATCACGTTGCCGTGGGAATCGAGCAGCGGCCCGCCGCTATTGCCCGGGTTGATGGCGGCGTCGGTCTGGATCATGCCCCGCAGCGTCGCCCCCTCGGTCTGGATGTTACGCCCCAGGGAACTGACGATTCCCGTAGTCAGCGTACCTTCGAAACCGAACGGATTGCCGATGGCCAGAACTTTCTGCCCCACCACCAGGTTCTCGGAATCGCCCAAGTGCAGGGTCGGCAGTTTGCGCCCGGCGTCGATCTTGATCAACGCCAGGTCGGAATTGGCGTCCACCCCCAGCACCTTGGCTTTGTACTCTTTCATGTTCGCCAGCTTCACCGTCAATTGCGTGCCCCGGCCCTGCAGCACGTGGTTGTTGGTGAGAATCTCTCCGTCGCCGTTGATGATGAAACCCGAACCGGTGCCCTTGGAGGGGTAGAGCTGCAGAAACCAGTTTTCGACATACACGATGGAAGTCACGTTGACCGTAGCTTCGCGCGCCGACTTATATATATCGATGTTGTTCTGCTCGTCGGGCGAGTAGCCGGTGGCGGCCGCGGCCGGTTCCTCCCACAGATGCGGGCCGGCCGGAGGCAGCAACTGCCCAAGCCTCCAGTGACCCGCTGAAGTGAGCGCCACAAATCCGGCCACCAGCAGGATAGCCCAGGCAAACAATCGCAAAACTCTCATGGCTCGACTCTCTCCCACGCGCTCCGGCGCTCCGCCTGGCTTTCCTTGGCCAGCGCCTCCCACACCGCCCGCGTCTGCCGCACCGTGTCCTCTTTCTCGGCCGACGTGTCGATCGTAAAGTGCGCGTACTGCTTTTTCACTTCGAGCGGCATCTGCCGCGCCAGCCGGGCGCGCACGTCGGCTTCGGTCGCGCCCGGCCGGCGCAACGCCCGTTCCAGTTGCTGTTCGGGCTGGCAGTACACCAGAATCATCCGGTCGAAATCCTTATAGCGGCCGATCTCAATCAGGATCGCCGCTTCCACCACCACAATCCCGCCGGGCTGGTCCGATCGAAACCGGGCGATCAGTTCTTCTTCGCGGTCGAGCACCGGCGGATGCACCAGCGCGTTCAAACGCGCCAGCCGTTCCGGCGCTCGAAAAACCTCGGCCGCCAGGCGCCCCCGATCGATCCGGCCGTCCGCGGTCAGAATTTCGCCGCCGAACTCCGCCACCACGCCCGCGTAAGCTTCCCCGCCGGGCTCGATCACTTCGTGCCCCAACTCATCGGCCTGAATCACGAGACAACCCAACCGGGCCAGTTCTTCCCCCACGAACGTCTTGCCGCTGGCCAACCCCCCGGTCAGCCCTACCTTCAGCATATCCCTTCCTTCTTACCGAGAACCGTAAGGGAGCGGTTGCTCGTGATTGGAGCGGTTATTCCCTGGCAGTCCCTAAGTCCATTGATTTCTTTATCTGTGTTTATCTGTGGCTATCTTTCTTCACGCCCCTCCGCCGCCGCTACCGTGTTCACCATCAGCATCGCGATCGTCAGCGGACCCACCCCGCCCGGCACCGGCGAGTAAGCGCCCGCCCGCTCCGCCACGTCCAGCGGGTGTACGTCGCCCACCAGCAGGCTGCCGCGTTTATCGAAGGCGGCCAGCTTTTCCGCCGAGTCGCGGAAGATGCGCGCCGCCAGCGCGCGGTCGGTAATATGATTGGTCCCCACGTCAATTACCGTGGCGCCGGGCTGGATAAAATTTCCCGTAATCGACGCCGGCCGTCCCATGGCGGCCACCAAAATATCGGCTTGCCGGCAAATGCCGGCTAGGTCCGGGGTCTTCGAATGGCAGATCGTCACCGTCGCATTGGCGTGCAGCAGAAGCAGGGCCACCGGCTTTCCCACGATATCGCTGCGGCCCACCACCACCGCCCGCTTCCCCGCCACCGGGATCCGGTAGCGCGCCAGCAATTCCAGAATCCCGGCGGGCGTGCAAGCGCGTGGCGCCGGAAGGCCCGCCACCAGGCAGCCCACGTTGTAGGGGTGAAAGCCGTCCACGTCCTTGGCCGGCGCGATCCCCAGCAGGATGCGCTTGGCGTTCACCTGCGGCGGCAGCGGCAACTGCACTAGAATACCGTCGATATCCGCCCGCGCGTTCAACTTCTCCACCACCCTCAACAGCTCATCGGTGGTAACCGATTCAGGCGGTGTAATCGTCTCGGAGTGAATCCCCAGGTCCTCACAAGCCTTGATCTTGTTGCGTACGTAGATCTGCGAAGCCGGATTCTGCCCGGCCAGCACCACCGCCAGCCCGGGACGGCGCCCGCGCTCCGTTAACGCCGCTACCCGCGGCGCCAGTTCGGCCTTGATCTCGTCGCGTACCCGGTTTCCATTCAACACTTCCGGCATTCCTACTCATCATAACGTGGCCCAAAACGCAACAGCCGGAGAGCCCGGCACAGGGGTGCGCGACATGGGAATGACGGTTTGCGGGTTTTCTTTTTTTGTGGCCCTGAACCTAGCATAGTAGTACGCTAGGTTTAGAAGGAGGTTCTACATGTCCGTCTCTCTGGTTGAACTCGAGGGCCG
>JBKQVG010000450.1:0-3510 GCA_052325345.1 Bryobacteraceae bacterium | reverse complement strand
GGCGATGGTGGCGGGAATCTTCTGGGCTTCGGTGGTACACAGCACGAACACAGCCCACTCGGGCGGTTCTTCGATGGTTTTGAGCAGCGCGTTGAAGGCTTCGTTGGTGATCTGGTGGGCTTCGTCGATGATGAAAATCTTGTAACGGTCGCGGGCCGGCTGATAGCGCACATTTTCGCGCAGTTCGCGCATTTCATTGATGCCGCGGTTGGAGGCCGCATCGATTTCGATGACGTCCGGCGAACCGCCGGCGGCGATTTCCTTGCAACTGGCGCAAATTCCGCAAGGCGACGCGGTGGGTCCATCCACACAGTTCAGGCAGCGGGCCAGAATGCGCGCAATGGTGGTCTTGCCGGTGCCGCGCTGTCCCGAAAAAATGTAGCCGTGCGCGATCCGTTTCTGCGCAATAGCGTTTTCGAGCGTAGTCTTGACGTGCTCCTGGTTGACCACATCATGGAAGTTTTGCGGCCGGTATTTTCGGGCGATTACCTGATACATGGGGCGGGCTAATCTGCCAGGCCCCGGGGAATCCGCGGCACACGAACCGCACCGCTACCGTTGCTTCCTTCCGGACCTGGCGGGGTTTGCAGCCGTCCATTGCACGGAGCCCGAGACCTGACAAGACCTTATCGTAGCATGGGCACAATTTCGGATCCGCTGGCGGGCGCGCGGCAATTCGGAGCCGGATAGTGGGCGAGCCGCGGAGCAGGCATTTTCGCCGGCAATCGGGAGTCGCCCGCGCTACTTTGCGTCGCGCCAGTTGTCGCCTACGCCGATATCGACTATCAGCGGGACGTTCAACTCGCGCACGCCCTCCATCTCACGCTTTACCAGGGCGGAAAGCGGGGCGACCTCTCCGGGCGGACACTCGAAGACCAACTCGTCGTGAACCTGCAGGAGCATGGCGGCCTTCCAGCGGTCTTGCTCCAGCTTGCGGTGGATGCGCACCATGGCCAGCTTGATCAGGTCGGCGGCGGTGCCCTGCAGCGGCGAGTTGACGGCGGTGCGCTCGGCGAATCCGCGCGCGTTGGCGTTGCGGCTGTTGATATCGGGGATGGGCCGTTCGCGGCCGAACAGGGTGCGGGTGACGCCGCTCTGCCGCACCTCGGCGACGGTGTCGTCGATGAAGCGGCGCACTCCGGCGTAGCGCGCGAAGTAATTGCGGATGTATTTTTCGGCCTCGGCGCGGGGAATGCCGAGCTGCGCGGCCAGGCCGAAGCCGCTGATGCCGTAGACGATCCCGAAATTCACGGCTTTGGCTTCGCGGCGCGCCTCGGGCGTAACCATCAGCGGCGGCACGCCCATCACTTCGGCGGCGGTGCGGGTGTGAATGTCCTCGCCGTTGCGGAAGGATTCGGTCAGCAGCGGGTCGCCCGAAAAATGCGCCAGCAGGCGCAGCTCGATTTGGGAATAGTCGGCGGTCAGCAGTTTCCAGCCGTCGCGGGGCACGAAGGCGGCGCGGATTTCGCGGCCCAGCTCGGTGCGGATGGGAATGTTCTGCAGGTTGGGATTGGACGACGACAGCCGCCCGGTGGCGGCGCCGGTCGGGTTGAAGCTGGTGTGCAGCCGCCCGGTGCGCGCGTCGATCAACGCCGGCAGGGCATCCACATAGGTGCCTTTCAACTTGGTAAGCTGGCGGTACTCCAGCACCTTGCGCACGATTTCGTGGTCGGCGGCCAGACCTTCCAGCACGTCGGCGGCGGTGGAAATGGTCTTGCCCTTGCCGTATTTGACCGGCGCGGGCAGCCCCAGATCTTCAAACAAAACCTTGCCCAATTGTTGCGGCGAGCTGACGTTAAACGGCCGGCCGGCGAGCGCGTGAATCTCCTCGGTCAGAATGGCGATTCTGGTCTCCATGCCGGCCGAGAGGCGGGCCAGCTCGGCGGTGTCGATACGCACCCCGTGCCGCTCCATGCGCGCCAGCACTTCGGCGAGCGGCAGCTCGATCTCGTCGTACAGAGGGCGCAGGCCGCGGCTCTCCACCCGCGGCGCCAGCAGCTCGAAAAGCTGGAACGTAATGTCGGCGCGCTGCTCGGCGGAAGCGCCCAGTTTAACGTCCAGCTTGCGCGCCGCCAGCTCGCCCAGGCCGCAGCCGGAAGGGTCGGCTTCGAGCAGAAAGGCGTAGAGCATGGGGTCGTGGAGAAAGCCGCGGGCAGCCATGCCCTTGCGCTCCAGCGCGACCAGCGTGCTCTTTACGTCGCAACCGATTTTTTCCGCGGCCGCATCGCGCAGCCATGTTTGAAGCGCTGGGAAGTCGTTCCGCGCCACGGCGCGAGCTTCGCCGGGGCTGGCCGCGAGACCGATGGTGTCGAGCGCCAGCTCCCCTTCCCCCGATTCGGCCAGCGTCAATGCCACCGGCCCCGCCGAGTGAGCCTTCAGCCAGCCCGCAATTTCCTCCGCGCCGGCCAGTACCCGGTAATCCCGCGGCCGCGTATCTTCGGAGGGTCCCAGGTCCTTCAGCATGCTGTGGAACTCCAGCTCTTTGTAGAGCGGGCGCAGCAGGCTTTCCTCCGCGGGACAGACGCGCAGGCCGTCAAGCGAAAACTCGATGGGCACGCCGGTGGCGATGGTCGCGAGCCTTTTGCTGAGGCGGACTTGTTCGGCGTGGTTCTGCAGGCTCTCGCGATACATCTTGCGCTCCACCTCGGCGGCGTGCCCGATGGCGCCTTCCACCGAGCCGAACCGCTCGATCAGCTCTTTGGCGCCCTTGTCGCCGATACCGGGAGCGCCGGGGATGTTGTCGATGGCGTCGCCCTTCAGCGCCAGCAGGTCGGCCACCTGGGTGGGATGGACGCCGAGGAAAGCCTTGACGGCGGCCGGATCGTACCAGGCGTCGTCCTTGGCGGGATTGAGCATGGAGACCCGCTCGTCGACAAGCTGCATCATGTCCTTATCGCTCGATACGATCACCACCTCGCAGCCGGCGGCTTCCGCGCGGCGGGCGATTGTGCCGATGACGTCATCGGCTTCATAGCCGGGGTATTCCAGCATGGCAATGCGCAGCCCGTCGAGCAGGCGCTTAACGTAGGGGATCTGCGCCAGAAAATCCTCCGGCGTCTCGGTGCGATTGGCCTTATAGGCCGGGAACTCCTGTTCGCGGTAAGTGGGCGTCGAGCTCTCCAGCACGGCGGCGATGTAATCGGGTTTGGATTCGCGCAGCACCTTGCGCAGCATGTTGTGGAAGATGAAGACGACCTCGGTGCCGAGGCCGGTCGAGGTGCGCATGGGGGGCGCCGCGCTGCGCGCCCTGGCGTGGTAGGCGCGGAATAGAAAGCCGAACGTATCGATGAGGAACAGCCGTTGGCCGGGCACGAAGAAGCACAATTCTATCAGGCGGCAGCGAGAGTTTCTTCATTCTTCACAGGCTAAAGCCTGTGCCACCACGTGCTGACAGGTGGCACAGACTTTAGTCTGCGGTGCCTGGGCGCCGCTTACTGAATCGCCGCCACCGTGTTGTTCGATACAAACACGGTGAAGATGCCCGCATCGAGTCCCGGCGAGCCGGCCCCG
>JBKQVG010000449.1:0-29678 GCA_052325345.1 Bryobacteraceae bacterium | reverse complement strand
CGTGGCGGGAAGGGAATCTGACGCGCGGTAGTACAACTGCGCCCTGGCCTTGCGTAGACATACGCTCGGATTCAAGCCTCTTTGCAGACGAATCGCGTCGGCAGCCACTTCTATGTCTCACACCCCCGCCACGGATCGCAAATGGTCTTTGAGGGATAATCGAAGCATGATGTCGGTCCATCCGCGCATTACCATCGAGCCTGACAAGCGCGACGGTAAACCCTGCATTCGCGGGATGCGAATTACCGTAAATGACGTTCTCGGTTGGCTGGCTCACGGTATGACCGAAGAAGAAATTCTGGAAGAGCACCCGGGAGTGAGGATACTCCTCGACCAAAACCTCTCGCCGAGACTGATTCGAAGGCTGGCTGACATTCTCCCGGGCTTGGAAAGCGTTTACGATCACGGACTCACCGGCTCGTCCGATCCATTCATCTTCGAATAGGCGCGGCGTTCGGAGTTTTCCGCATTGGTCAGCACAGACCGTGACTTCGTTCATTTGGTTGAACGTCTCGGACCTCCGCCGAAGGTCATTCGGATCGAACGATGCGATTTTCCGTGTCGGACAATCGAACTCCTTCTACGGCGGGAGGCTCTTAGAATCCATTCGTTCCTGGAATCGAATCGGGCCGTTCTGCCCTTGAGTCTATAGCGGGGATGGCAGAACGGCGGCAGCCTGGCGAGTCACTTCCGTAATATGCGATGGGCGGCGTCATTCCGCTGTATGGCGACTATACTGCCGGCTGGCTTTTGATGGGGGACGGTCAGCTTCTGGAAAGCCCGTCAACTGGGAAACGTGGGGCCAGCCCGCGTGTTTCCATTTAGCCTCTAAAAGATCCGACTGCGCGAATTTGAGTTTGCTCCGCGAGGTGGAACCCCTCAAGGAAACACGCGGACTGTCCCCGGGGCGGCGCACAAGGTATCCTTGGGCGAGCTCCGTCGGGCTTGGCGCCGGAAATAGTGGATCGGTCCAGACCTCCGGGATGACGCTGCAGACGGGAATGATCGGATTGAACACGCCGCCCCACGAACGCGTGCAGACCTGAAAAATTCGCCGCAGGGACTCCAGGTCGTTTGGGTCGACGAGGAAACCGATCCGCGTGGGACGAAGACGCAACGAGTCGGATATTGCCGACATTCGGTATTACCTCGACTCCCTGGTGGGAAGACGATGAGGGTGAAGTTCTGCGCCTCGTCACGCTATGGAGGTCAACGAAGGAAGAGGTCCGATCCTATGAAGAAAACTCGTAAACCCCGTGGGCCGGTTTCTGCCGATGCGATTGCCCGGCTGGCCGATCAAGGCAAAGACATTTCGCGTTTTTTCAAAGGCCAAGGCCGCATGGTGCAGCCGATACAACGAGTCAATGTAGACGTCACTGCCAGCATGTTGGAAGAACTGGACAAGGCCGCTCAGGACCTCAACGTGAGCCGCCAGGCCGTCATCAAAACGCTGGTCCGGCACGCTCTCGATCAACACTATCTGGCCCAGCGTTCGCGGCGCCCGTGACTAAACAGCGGCGGTAGAATGCCCCGATTCCCGCGCCCAAACCCTGGGCCGCGCCGGGAATCGCACGTCACTTGGCCGCAAAGCGGCCACACCGCCAATGTGGAAGGGCGGTAGCCCCAAGGGCATTATGGCCGCAGTCCAGGATCACTCAGCCACACGAGGCACGGGACTACCCACCCGCCCCTCCGTCGCTTTTCTGGTCACCAATTCTGAAAATTTTCCGCAATGCACTGACCTGGCTGGCGTTAGGTCCGATCACAAGCTTCCGCGTAAGGCCAGGTTTTGGTGGCCGCCAGCTATATTGCGGTTGAGGAGGGCAAACGGCGGTGCAATCCGCCTCGATTGTGACACCGCAAACCGGTACAAAGTACCCGTTTTGGCCTCGTAAATGATTGATTCTTAGACTGGCCGAGGCGGTGGAGGCGCTTCGGCGCGATGCAACCCCGGAAACCGGCCCCGTCGATCCCGCCGAAGAGGCCCTCGCCAAAGTCGAGAAGGCTATGCAAGCCGCTGTAGCGGGATTAAAGCGGCTGCAAACCATGGAGCTGACCGACGAAGCACAGGTGAGACTGCTGCTCGCGGTCCAAGGCTGCGCGGACCAGTTGGATCTGGTCCATCTTTCGACCGGGATGTAATTCATGTCGGCCTATATCGACGGCCGACTGAAACCCGATTGCCCCCGCTGTCCCGGCTCGCTTGCGCTTACCACAGATAATCTTTGGCGATTTCCCGTTTTTCGTAGCTATCGAGGACGTGAACCACGCGAATCTTCTTCAGCGAGACGGGGGAAAGCTGACCGATGGGGATATAGATGATGGTGCGGCCCATGCGGGCGGCGATGGCGCGGAAAATGGAGCGCGGCGGGCGGGCGGCGACGTAGACCACGTGGTGGTGAATGGAGTAATCCAGGCTGGCGAGCAGGAGGCGCTCGGATTTGGATTCGGCGAACTCGTAGTCGGCATCCTGCCAGACGTCGTACATGCGGCGCGGCGGGAGGGTCATTAAGAAGCCGCCGTACTCGGCGCGGCCGATGCCGGGTCCCGCCATGTTGTCGAACGGGAAGGTGGAGTAGAACGCCATGTCGGACTCGTTCTGGTTCTCGCCCAGCCAGGTGGTCAGGTAGGGGTAGCGGTCGTCGCGGTCTTCATCGAAGATCACCACCACCGAGCCCACTTCACCTTGAATCTTCTGAAACTGGCGCACGTAGATGCGGCCTTCGTACCACTTGCGAATGGTTTCGCGCATGTCGATGCCGTCCAGAATCGAAGTGGTGAAGGGCTCGACGCGGACGCGCTCTTCGGAGAGGATACTTTTGCCCTTCGACTTGAGGAAGCGGCCATAGTCTTCGATGACGAGGTCTTCGGGCGGATAAGAGCAGATGCTGGCGCCGTTCAACTGGCTGGCCCACTCGCCCGGATATTTTTCCTTCCGGCGGGGTTTGAGGCCGTAGGGGCGGAGGCGGCGCTTGGTGCTGGGGAGGAGGCGGCGGAGCCGGATGCGGCGGGTATCGCGCCACATGGCTTCGCCGGAGATGCGCACGGTGGGCAGCTCCGGGGAAGTGGTTTCCTGCGGGGAATAGCGGTTGGCGGCTTCCCAGACTTCCCAGGCGTAGTTGTCGTCGGCAACGCCGCGCGCGGCGACGGTGAGATCGAAGACGCCGGCGCTGAGCTCGTTGGCGACCAGGGCCAGGTTGCGCGTATAGCGGGCCAGCAGGCGCCGCTGCCAATGCGCGATGGACTCGCCGGTTTGGGCTTCATACTCCTTGGCGGCTCCCTGGAACAGGGCCAGTTGGGCGTGACGGCGGTCGATGAGATTGGGGTCGGCCTGGGCGCCGGCGGCGCGAAAGGTTTCGTAGCGCCACTGCAAGGCGGGGTATTCGGCGGCGATTTCGGCCAGCGAATCGGGATGGGGGTTGAGGAGCTCGATGCCTTCCCTGCGAATCCGCGCGAGGGGTTGGGCCTGGGGCTCTTCCATGGCGTCGAGCACGGCATCGAGGAGGTTGAGCGAGACCACGATCATGACCTTGGCCGACGGGTCGCAGCCCTGCAATTTCCAGGCGATGCCCTGGGCGTGGCGGGTGATGTCCTCGGAACGGGGCTGGGGGTAGACGCGATAGGCTTCCACGTAGCGGTCGAGGCCGATGTGGCGGATGGCGTAGGTATCGGGGTAGGAATCGTCGAGGTGAGGGTGTTCGCCGGCTTCCGGATCGGCGAAGACGATTTCGGCGCCGATTTCGAGGCCGGTGCGAATGGCCTCGGTGAAGGGGTCGGCCGGCTCGACGAGGACGTAGGTGGCCAGCTCGTCGTCCTGGGTCTCATCGGGGTAAAAGATGAGGGACATTTGCGGGAGCCGCGCCACGGCGCGCTTCCAGGCGGTTTCGAGGGTGCCGGGCAGTTCGACGGCGATCGCCTGGGGGCGCTGTTTGAGGATGGCGCGGCGCACTTCGGCGGCAAATTCCAGGCGCCCGGGAACGACCGGAAAATAGAGGAAGCGGCCGCGCTCCAGGCTGCCGGCCTCAGGCGTCGGAGGTTCGTTTGGGGCGAACATAGCGCAGGGCTTCCTCTCCCAGAACCTGTGCGATGGCTACTTCCAGCGCCGCCCGTTCGTGGGTGCGTTCGGTTGCCAGACTCTTCAACTTGATGGCGAAGCGGGCCACGTTGATGCCGTCGCGAACGGTGTAGCGCTCATCGGCGGCGTGGGCCAACTGCAGGAAGTCGGTAACGTACTGCAGGATCCGCTCCTCGGCAAAGGGCAGGTTTTCGCGCAGGATGTGCAACTCTTCGTCGCGCTCGGGAAAATCGATGAAGATCTGGGGCTGCAGGCGCGAATGGATGTACTCGGGCAGTTCAAAGGTGGAGGCGTCGTCGTTCATGGTGGCCACCATGCGGAACTGAGGATGCGCTTTAATCTTGATACCGGCCACGATGGATTCGACATAGCGGCGGTTATCCAGCAGCGGCGCCAGGCTCGCCCAGCTCTTCTCGCTCATGCGGTTGCCCTCGTCGAGGATGGCGATACCGCCCCTGAGCATGGCGGTGACCAGGGGAGACGCCACGTATCGCAGGCTGCCTTCGCCTTGGATCACCGGAGTGACCAACAGATCTTCGGGACGGGTGTCCATGGTGGCTTGCAGAATATAGATTTCGCGGCCCATGCGTTTACCGGCGGCATAAGCCAGGGTAGTTTTGCCAACCCCGGGTTTGCCGAGCAGACGCGGGTTCATGGGCAGGTCCTGTTCATGGACCACCATCCAGGCCGCCAGCAATTGCCGCATGAGCTCGTCCTGGCCGACCCACTCGACGGACAGCTCGTCGGGGTGCGCCAGGTGAAGCGTAACGCCCTCAATCTCGACGGTCATAGTTGTCTACTATTATGGAGCACGCGGCGGACGGCGCAAGGGAAGCGAATCGGGGCGGGAGCGGTGGTTAGGAGCCGTGAAGGTAGTCGTCGTCGGGTTTGGCGGTGGGGTGGAGGGCGGCGTGGGCCGCCGCGTCGTGTAAGTACAACAGCGCCCGACGGGTGAGCTCCGGGGTGGCGGGGTGGGGATGGCGCAGCAATGCGACCAGCATGCGGAGCCATGGAAGTTCGGCGGGCTGGATTCCGATCATGACCGTGGCGTCGGGGGGGGTTCGCATCATGGCTATCGGGTCTCCCTAGTGGACTTTTCGGCGCATTTGGGGAGTTCCGTGAATCGCCGGAGGCGGATTGCAAGGTCTTCGGGAGATGGCCGATAAGACCAGTGGAGAAGAAACCGGCGTGTTCCGATGACTGGCGGAGCCGCCAAGCAAGGAGCATGTATGGATGTCAGCTCAATCAATCAGAGTGCGCCCGTGGCGCCAGTGGCCGTCACGACGGAACCCGATCAGGCAGCCCAGAACCGGGAGATCGTGCAGGCGGTCAAAGCGGTGAACAACGCGGAGTTGTATGGACCGAACCAGGAACTTACCTACCAGCAGGACACGGCTTCCAAGCGCATGGTTGTGCGCGTGGTGGATTCGACCACCAAGCAGGTGCTCGTGCAAATCCCGCCGGAATACGTGCTGGCTCTGGCCGCGGATCTTGGCAAACCGTGAGCGAAACCGGACTTTCGACCGATAAGGATTTCCGGGAGATAGAGAATGTGGCAGAGAGCAAATGAAGCATACGCAGAGAGCAGTCTTCTGTCAGCGGATCCCGTCGCGCTAGTCCGGCTTTGCTATCGGAACTGCGCCGAGGCGGTGCGGGAGGCTCGCCGTCATCTGGCCAACGGCGAGGTCCGCGAGCGGGCCAGGTCTATTTCCCGCGCGAGTGGAATCCTGGCGACGCTGGTGGCGACGCTCGACCATCGGCACGGTGGCGAGATCGCTCCGCAGCTTGCCCAGTTATACGACTACATGCTGCGCCGGCTGAACGACGCCAACCTGCGGCAAGCGGATGAGCCGCTCGGCGAAGTGCTGAACCTGCTGGCCACCCTGACGGAAGCCTGGGAGGGAGTGATCGAAGCGCTTCGTCCCGCCGCCGGCCCCGTGAAAGAAACACGGACGGGGCATCGCTCCTGCGGTCCGGCTCTGGCGATGGCCGAACACTCCTGGAGCTTCTGAGTGGAGACCCGGAAGCCGCCGGCAGACCTGCGGCGCGGTTACTTCTGGGCTTCGAGTCCTTGGGTGATGAGCGGTGCGAGCCCGATTCCGCCCTTCTCGGCCAGCATCGTGCCAAGCTGCTGCTCCGCCAGACCGGTGGCGCAACCGGAGGCGGAATCTCCGCCGGAGCCGAGCCAGCCACCGTTCTCGGCGGCCATGGAGAGTATCTGGGTCAGCAGAATTGCCTCGAATTGTTGGGACGCCTGGCGGATTTTGGCGGAATTTTTCGTTTCTCCTCCAGGCAGGTTCGAAAGCGCCTGCCGCACCTCGAGCCTGTCGCCCAAGTCGTTCATGGCGCCGCCGCTCCGTTTCTTCGGCTCACTAGATGACCTCCAGTTCCGCGTCCAAGGCGCCGGCGGCTTTGAGACTCTGGAGAATGGCGATCACGTCGCGCGGCGTCGAGCCGATGGCGGCCAGCGCGCGAACCAACTCTTCCACCGTCGCTCCCTGCGGGAGCACCACGTTGCGCGCCTTCTCCTCCTTGGCGTTAACGGCGGTCTGCGGTACGACTTGGGTTTTTCCCTGCGATAACGGCGCCGGCTGGGAAACCTCCAGCGTGGTCTGGATCTCAACGCTTAGGTTTCCATGCAGAATCGCCACTGGCGAGACGCGAACGTCCTTTCCGAGCACGATGGTGCCGGTGCGCTCGTTGACCACCACCCGGGCGGGCCGGTCGGCTTCCACCGTCAGGTTTTCCAGCGCCGCCAGGAATTCGGCGGAGCGGTTTTCGTAATCTTTCGGAATGGCTACCGAGACCAGGCCGGCGTTCTCCGATTTGGCGGCGAGGGCGGGCGGCTTGGCGAACTGCTTGTTGATGACCTCGGCGATGCGGCTGGCGGTGGTGAAGTCGGCGAGCCGCAACTGCAAGTGTACGATCGTCTTCGGTATCGCCGATGGCGCCGGGCGTTCCACCGTCGCCCCACCCGGCCCGCGTCCGACCGTCGGGTGATTGACGGTCTGCGAGGCGCCGCCGCGCCCGGCTACAAAACCGCCGGTCACTACCGGGCCTTGCGCCACGGCGTAAACCTGGCCGTCGGCGCCGCGCAACGATGTCATTAGAAGGACACCGCCCTGCAAGTTGGGGGCGTCGCCGACCGATGCAATGGTGGTGTCGAGTTGCAAACCGGGCTGGGCAAACGGCGGCAGGGTAGAGGTAACCATCACCGCCGCGGTATTTTTCACCTGGATGGTAGTGGCGCTGATGGTGAGGCCCATGCGCGCCAGCATGTTGGCCAGAGTCTGGTAGGGGAAGAGCGTCTGCTGCCGGTCGCCCGTGCCCTTGAGACCCACCACCAGGCCGTAGCCGATGAGTTGATTCTCGCGCACCCCTTCCACCGCCACCAAGTCCTTCAAGCGCGCGGCGCGAGCCGGAACCGGCTCTATCCAGAGCGCCGCCAGTGCGAGCAGTAAGATCATTTTCACAACCCTTTCCGCCGAACGCTCCTCAGAACGGCAGCAAGCCCAGGATCAGCCGGTAGAGAAAGTTGGGCCGCCGGATGGCATCTCCGACTACGCCTTTGCCGTTGATCCGCACCTCGAGCTGAGCCACCCTGGTCGACTGCACGCTGTTGGTCGGATCGATGTCCGCCGGGCGTACCACGCCCCTCACGGTAATCGTCTGCCGCTCCGAGTTGATCGAAAGGTCTCTGGCCGCTTCGATCACCAGGGCGCCATTCGGCAGTACGCCGATTACGCGCGCCGTGAGGGTGGTGGTGATGGTGGTCGTGCGGCTGGTGGTGCCCTGCCCGTTCAGTTCGGTGTCCCCCGAAGAGTTGGCCAAGTTAGCCAGAGCCCCCGTGGCGCTTTTGACGCCGGCGAGCGCGGTAACCGAGTTTGCGGTGCTCGAAACGCGTTTGGTCTGAGTTGCGCCGGTAGCGACGGCCGACGCCTGTTCGGCCACCACCACGGTGAGGACGTCGTCGACCTGGCTGGCGCGGACATCGCGCGCGGCGTCGGCCAGCCGGGACCCGGCTTGCCAGATGGCGCCTGGCGTGGCTGGGGGCGCTTCGGCTTGCCGGGCGAGCGATTCCGCCACGTAGCGGTCGAGAGGGCTTTGCCCCGGGGGATTGTCCTTTTTCTTTTTCGCCTCGAGCGGCATCGACCACAGCCACAGCACCAGGAGGGTGCCGATGGGGGCGTTTCCTATCCATCGAAAACTCATTTTGCTTCCTCGTCCGGCGCGGTGGCGACCGAGACTTTGCCAGGCCCCATCACGCGCGCCAAGAAACGTTTGTGCGAGGAGGGATTGCAAACCGCGACGACATCGCCGATATCGCCCGCGGCCTCGGCCTGGGCTTCCAACTCCAGCCGCGCGCCCTCGGCGACGACCTCGACCGTCACCGTCTGCCCACACATCACCGGCCTGGCCGGCTCCAACTGGTCGGCACGAACCGCGACCCCGGCGGGAACGGCCACTCGCGGCCAGCGCCCGATCGCGGCCGTGGCCGATGCCAGATACGGCACGCCGGACGGTAACGCGTCGACCAGCGTTTCGGTAACCGCGGCCGCGGGAATCGGCCTTCCGGGAAGCAGATTGGCCACCGCCACCACGCGGCGCATTTTCAGGTTCAGCTTTACCTTCGCCCACATGGTAAAGCGGCGGTTAGCCGCATATTCCACCCAGCCCGGCCAGATGGCCACGGCCGGGGAGCCGCGCAGAGTTCGCGGGTCGAAGTGAAAGGGGCCTTCCGGCGCCGGCTGGCGGCTGTAGTCCAGCAATTCGACCCGGGCCTCGGGCAAAGACCGTTGCATAGCGTCCAGCAAGCGTGCGGGATCGACTGGCACCGTCTTACGGGTAAAGCAGATTTCGCGATCGGGCGGCACTGGCACGGCAAACCTGGCCGCCAGGCGGCGCAGTTCCGGCCCGCGGAAGACCCGGGTGTAACCCGGTTCCGGGGCGGGCGCCAGGGCGGTTTCGCCGGCGGCGGCGGCGAGTTCGGGATAGACGGCTATCAGATCGCGCGCCTCGATCCGATCCGCCTGCGGCGCTACCGCCAGGCAGCCGGCCATCGCAAATAAGGCGAGCGGCATCATTTGGCGAGGTTATTCACCTGCTGGTACATGTTGTCGGCCGCGGTCACGACCTTGGAATTGGCTTCGTATCCGCGTTGGGCCTGAATCAGGTTGATGAACTCGTTGACAATCGAAACGTTGGATTGCTCGACGTATCCCTGCAGCAGCGACCCCATGCCGTCCGGTCCGCCGGGGACACCCACCGTGGCCACTCCCGAGGCGTCGGTTGGCTCGTAGAGACCGCCGCCCAAACTGTTCAGGCCGGCCGGGTTCTGAAAGTTCGCCAGTTGAATCTGCCCTGCCTGCTGCACGGCGGTTTGATTGGGCAGGGTATAGGTTACCGTGCCGTCTTGCGCAATGGTGATTTGTTGGGCATCGGCTGGAATCGTAATCTGGGGCTGCAGCGGGTAGCCGCTGGAGTTGACGATGTTGCCGTTCATGTCGAGCTGGAACTGGCCGGCGCGGGTATAGGCCAACTGGCCGTTGGGCTGCTGAATCTGAAAGAATCCGTTGCCTTGAATGACTAGATCGAGGGGGTTGTCGGTCTCCGAAAAGGCGCCTTGAGTGAAGATGATTTCATTCGAGGTGGGCCGCGCGCCCAATCCCAACTGCAGGCCGGCCGGGGTAACAGTCTGCTGGCTGGAGGCCGAGCCCGGCTGCAACACGCTCTGATACATCAGGTCCTGAAACTGCGCGCGCCGGTATTTGTATCCCACCGTATTGGCGTTGGCCAGGTTGTTGGCGATGTTATCGACGTTCATTTCCTGCGCCTGCATTCCGCTGGCGGCGCTGTAAAGTGCTCGAATCATGTGCTACCTTTCCTCGGCAAGCGGCGCCGGCGGGCATTGGTTGTCCCGATGCATGATGGCCTCGGCGTCGTTATCATCTCTGTATCGTCAGATCTTGGCCACCTGCTCGATGGCTTGTTTGTTCATGTCGTCAGCCAGCGAAACCGCCTTTTGCAGCATTTCGAACTGCCGCATGATGTTCACCAGCCGGATGGCCGATTCGGCCGTGCCGGTGTTGGAGCTTTCCAACTTTCCCTGTTCCACCGAAGTCGCGGCGGGCGCCAGCGGCGTGACCGCCGGATCGGTGAGCCGGAAGTAATTGGTTCCCTGTTTGCGGAGACCGCGCGCCGCCGGAAAGTCGACCACCTGTAATTGTCCGATGATGTTTCCGTCCTGGCGCACGGTGCCGTCGGCGGAAATGTCGATCGGCAGGGAACCGGTCAGCGTCAGCGGATTCCCGTCAGCCCCGGCCAATGGGTAACCTTCGCTGGTGGTGAGCTTGCCGTCGGGCGCCAGGCGAAAGCTGCCATTGCGGGTATATAAGGACCCCCGTGGCCCTTCGACGGTGAAGAAGCCGCTTCCCGAGAGAGCCACGTCGAGAGCGTTGCCGGTGGTCTGGAGCGTGCCCTGGCTGAGATCGGTCCAGGGGCGCTCGATCACCGGCATGGTGGAATCCGAATCCGGATCGCCGCCTTCGGCTTCCGGGGCGACGTAAAGGCTGTAGAACTCGCGGTCCGCCTTGTACCCGCCGGTGGAGGCATTGGCCACGTTGTTCGCCACCATGTCCAGCGACTCCATCCGGGAGCGAAGGCCACTGGCCGCGATGGCTGTAAGAGGATCCATGTCACCGCATGAAATGCAAGCGGAAGACCAAATAGCGAGAGAGCGAAAGTGTTGCAAGGACGCCAGGCGATAAGCGGAAAGCCAGCACCCAGCGGCAGAATCTTGCCGCAGCCTTCCTCGCGCGGCAAATTACTGCCGCGAGACCTCCGGTAACCAATTGAAAAGAAGTCCTGCCTCGACTGGCACGCCCGCTGCATACGACTCAGCGTGACCGCTGCCGTTCCGTCCATCCCGCTATCGGCTCTTCTGGGCTGCTTCGATCCGACTCTGGCCGTCGCGGGCAAGGTCGTGAAGCGGACTGTCGCGGACGCCGGCACAGCGCGAAACGGCGCCAGTTCGACTACCGGGAACAGCGCTTTTCAGCTACTCCTTGGCTCCCCATCCGATCCTGCCGACGTATTGCCGCAAGCGCTCCCCACCCCTTGGCCGGCCGCCCTACGCCGAGCGGAACCGGGCGGATCGAGCGCGCAAGAGCCCGTACTCGCGGAGGGACCGCAATCCTCGACATTGGCGGCCGTTGCCTCCGAGTCGGCGGATGCCCCCTCTTCGATGCGGCAACAGCCGGCCGGTTCCCGCTTGGCGGCGGGGGACACGCAGCCAGTCGGTCCTCGGCCAATTCCAGTGGTGAATATTAGGACCGAAGGCGCCGGCTCGGACGCCTTCTCCCGGCCGCCCGCCGTATCCGAATCGACTGCGCTCTCTTCTATACGGCAAGAGCCGGCCGGTTCCCGGTCAGCGGCGGGGAGCACACAGCCGGTTGCGCCTCGGCGAACTGCAGTTGTAAACCTCGGGACTGAAGGCGCCGGCGCTTCGGCCATTTCCTCCCGCCCAGCCTTTTTGCCCGAACACGACGTTCCGTCGGAAGCGAATGACCCTGGCCCGCCAGCGTCGGCAGGCGGGGAATCTCGAAACTCCAACCACGGTGCGGCGTCGGTTGCCGGCACGCCCGGCCAACCTGTTGATCCAACGGCGCAGAGCCGGGCCGGCGTCAAACCTTCGGCGACGCCGGTCCGTTCCGGGACGCGGGAGAAGGCGCGATCCGGCCGCGACGTACCGCAACACTCGTCCGTCCAAGCCGCTCCGGCTACCGGCGAAACACGCGTGCTCACGCCGCAAACGGTGATTCCGCAGCCGGCCCCGGCCATAGATCCGGACATGTTTCCAAATGCCGCGCCCTCCGGCGGGACCAGCCAGTTGCCCGATCCGGGGACCGCACGATCGGACTTCGCGCCCACGCGGCGGCAACTGGCGGACCGACAAGCCGCCGGTGACAAAACCGCCACACCGTCTGCGCTTCCAACCGGTATTCTCTCGGCTCAATCGTCATCGGGCATCCCGCTCAAGTCGCCGCCTGTGATCGCGGCTGAACTTCCGGCGACTCGACCGGACGCGAGCGAGTTGACACCGCCGCCCTCGCACACGACGTCCGAATCGCGCCGTGCGGCCGGGGCAGACCGCGGTTCCCTCGTGGAACCACAGCATGAATCGGCTTTGCGAATGGAAAGCTTTGGGGAATCGGAGCGCTTCGCCGGTCTCGGGCTCGCGCCGGTTTCCCGGGCGGCCACGAGCGCCCCGTTGGCGTTTCAGATGAAATTGACGACTGTCGACGCCACCTCACCGGCCGGCTCCGCCGCCGCGGCGGGAGTATCGTCCCCCGAGTCGTCTCAAAGCCGCAGTGCGCCGTACCGGGAGGCCGATCCAGCTTCCGCCGGCGCGCCGTTCTTTAGCGGACCGGCCGGGACCAACTCCGCCGGGGGGCGGATGGCGGAGGCGGGCGCCGATCGGGATGCCTCCATAAAGGACGCTCCGTCCGCGAACCATCCGGAGATGGCTTCGAGTTCGCGCGGAGCGAGCCGTTCGGAGGCAGGTGAGACGACCGCGGCGCCGGCGGAGGCGTCCACCACGGAAGCCGGCAACCTGGCCTTTGCGATGTCGCCGTCACAGCCACCGCTTCACACGGCACGGCCAATCGCCGAGGATTCTCCCACCCCGTCCCAGGCGCCGGTCGAGCGCGGCGCGCCGGCTGCTCCGGCCGCGAGTCCGGTGAATCGCGACATTCAGTTGCAGGTAGGCTCGGGCCCAGGCGCCGTAGCCGTGCGGGTGGCCGAGCGCGCGGGCGAAATCCGGGTAGACGTGCGCACTCCGGACAGCCAGTTGACGAGCACGCTACGCCAGGAGTTGCCAACGCTTGCCACGCGGCTCGCCGAGAGCGGTTTCAACGCCGCAATCTGGCATCCCCTTTCCGGTTCGGCTTCGGCTTTCTCACGCGACGCCACCGGGACGAGCACACCAGCCAATGCGGACGACCAGGGCGGGCATGAGCAGGGACAGCCGCAGCAGCAATCCGGCCGCCAGCCGCCGGACGAGCGGCCCCAACCGTCTTCTCCGTCTCAACCAACGAATACGAATGGAAAGGATTTTCAATGGCTATTCACATCACTTCAATGAGTTCGTTCTCGGGCGCGGGATTGCCAGCCGCGGCTCCCGGCACGGCTTCGAAGCCGACGGCCGGCGCCGGGGATTTCCGGGCCCTGTTCGCCCGCACGGCGGCCGCGGAAGCGAGCAGAATCGGAGTTGCGATGCCGACCGCTGGAAAGACGGTCGCCAGTTCCTCGGCGCAAACGACCACAACCGCCAGCACCTCGTCGAGTTCTTCCGCGCCGGCTTCGACGACCAGCAGTACAGCCGCCACCACGGCGTCGGGAAGCTCCGCACCCACGGCGGAGTCGGTCTTCGGCGCGAATCCCTGGGAAACCGGCGTCTACGGCACCGGTCCGTCCGGGTCAACCTATGGCTACAACTCTTACTACTTCGCAACTCCGGCCACGGCGCAAATTGTGGCCAACATGTTGGGCGGCACCGTGGTTGCTACCGACGCCATCACCAGCGCGCCCGGGAGCCCCTTCTCGCAGTCGCAGCCCAACCTCATGGTGCAACTTCCCAACGGCGCCCAGGTCAATGCAGGCTTGGTCGCTCAGATCTACACCCACGGATATCCGCAATCGACCATCAACCAGATGATCGCCCAGATTGCGGCCACTCCCGCCCCAGTCTCTTCTTAGGAGGACTATCGTTATGGCAACCGGCGTAAATCCCATTTCCAGCGGCGCTACCAGTTCCACGGCCTCCGCAACCAGCGCGGCGAGCACCACCCAGGACATGTTCCTGCAATTGCTCGTGGCCCAGTTGCAAAACCAGGACCCGACCAATCCAATGGATACCACCAACATGGTGACGCAACTCGCCGAAGTCCAACAGTTACAGGAAACCATAGGCCTCGGCCAGAACGTTTCCTCGATCCTTCAGGATCTGAACCAGATTACGGGCACCACCAGCAGCGGCAGCTAGGATTTCCAGAGCCGTAAGGGAGAAAGAGATGTTCACATCGTTTTCGACGGCGCTTTCGGCGCTCAATGCAGACTCCACGGCCATCGACGTGGTAGGCAATAACCTGGCAAACCTGAACTCGACCGGCTTTAAGTCCAGTACCGTTACTTTTTCAGACCTTGTGACCCAGTCATTGGGAGCCGGGCTGGGCCAGACCCAGGTGGGATTTGGCACGGCCACACCACTGACGCAACAGTTGTTCACCCAGGGTGCGATCCAGACCAGCGCCGGGGTGCTCGATTCCGCTATCCAGGGCGATGGGTTTTTTGTGGTTCAGAACACCTCCGGCAACACCTACTACACTCGCAACGGAGCCTTCCAGACCGACACTTCCGGCAACCTGATGACCAACACCGGAGACTACGTACAGGGCTGGACCACTCTGAATGCCGACGGAACAGTGAATACCAACGGCCCTGTCGGCAACATCGTGGTTCCGGTAGGCTCTCTGAACCCGCCGGTCGCCACCAGCACCATGACTGCCGATTTCAACCTGGACTCTTCCGCCAACGCCGACTCGACCTCTGCGTTTTCCATGCCGATCACGGTCTATGACAGCCTCGGAACCTCGCATACACTGACGATGAACTTTCAGAAAACCGCAGCCAACACCTGGAGTTATCAAGTGACGATTCCGGGCGCCGACGTGACCGCCGGAACTGCCGGCACGCCTTACGACACGGGCGCGGACGGCACCTTGAACTTCGCCTCGGACGGCAGTCTCCCGGCGGATACGAACCCCAGCCCGATCACGATCAGCATCCCCGGCCTTAGCGATGGGGCAAACGATATGAGCATCACCTGGAACCTCTTCCAAAGCGATGGCGTGACGGGACGCCTCACCCAATTCGGCGAGTCGTCGGCTTCCTCGGCGAGCGCGCAAAACGGGTCGCCCGCGGCGGAACTGGACCAGGTCGGCATCGGCAACGGCGGCACCGTGCTCGCGGAGTATTCCGACGGTAACGAAGTGGTGGTGGGCCAGATTGCCATGGCGTCGATTCGCAATCCCGACAGCCTGATCACAATCGGCAATGACAATTATGAGCTCAGCGCTGAGACCGCGAACCCGTCGATTGGCGTACCGGGAACCGGCGGCCGCGGCACGGTTCAGGGAGGCTCGCTCGAGGCTTCCAACGTCGATATCGCTACCGAGTTCACCAACCTGATCGTTTACCAGCGCGCCTACGAGGCCAATGCCCACGTGGTGACTACGGCCGACCAATTGAGCCAGGACACCATAAACTTGATCCACTAAACCGCCGATGAATCCACAAGCTGAGATAGCGCCGATGGGCGATGTGCCCATCGACATCGAGATCGAACTCGATCGGCGGATCATGCCGACGCGCGACATCCTCGAATGGGATGAAGGCAGCCTGATCGGAACGTCACGCTCCGCCGGAGAGAACATCGACATCTATATCGGCGGTGTGTTGTGCGGGTCCGGAGAGATCGTGGTGATCGAGAACACGCTGGGTGTCCGCATCACCGATTTTCGCGACGAATAGGAGATAGCGATGGCAATCGTGCCGCTGGCGTCGATGCTGTTGATTTTTGGCATGCTGGCAGGCGTGCCGTGGTGGTTCAGGCGGCTGGGGATAGCGGTTCCCCGAGGCAGTCTGGGGCGCGGACGGAACGCGCGGCTGGAGCCCCTGGGCAAACTGACGCTCGGGCCGCAACACAACCTGCACCTGGTGAGGGTCGATCGAACCGTGGTCCTGGTGGCGTGTTCCCCGGCCGGCTGTGCGCTGATCGGTCGTTGGGGGGCCGGCCGGGCCGGTTACGAAGAAGTCGGCGGGCGGGACTGCCAAATCGTCGGCGTGCCGGGAGAAAGCCGATGAATCGCCGCTGCCTGGCTTGGCTCCTGCTCGCGGTGCGGCTGGCTCACGCCGCTCCCGCGCCGTTCTCCCTGTTTGGCATCTCCGAAAACAAAGGCGCGGCCACGCTCAGCGTTCCCATGCAGATCGTCCTGTTGCTGACCCTGGGGACGCTGCTGCCGGCCGCGGTGATGTGCGTCACGCCATTCTTGCGCATCACCATCGTATTGCATTTCCTCCGCCAGGCTTTAGGCACCCAGACCACTCCTTCCAACCAGGTCTTGCTGGGACTGGCGCTGTTCTTGACGATTGTGCTGATGCACCCGGTGGCGGCTGAAATGTATCACCAGGGTTGGGAGCCGGTAGCGTCCGGCGCCGAAACACCGGAAGTAGCCTTCCCTCAAGCCGTCAAGCCATTGCGGCACTTCCTGCTCCGATTTGCCCGAGAAAAAGATATCCGCCTGATTCTGGCTTTGAACCGCCAGCCCGCGCCGCGCACCCCCGAGGATCTGGACCTGACGGTGCTCATTCCCGCCTACATCCTTTCCGAGTTGAAAGCCGGCTTCCAGATTGGCGCGGTGCTCTTCCTGCCCTTTTTGATGATCGACCTGGTGGTAGCCTCGGTAACCCTCTCGGTAGGCATGGTACAACTGCCGCCGGTCATGATCTCGGCGCCTTTCAAGATCATGCTGTTCGTACTGGTGGACGGCTGGAACCTGGTGGTGGGGTCGTTGATGAGGAGCCTGTACGCATGAGTCCCGAGTCCGTGGTCGACCTGATCCGCCAGACCCTGCTGGCAACCTTCTGGCTGGCTGCGCCGCTGCTGGCGGTCGGCTTTCTGGCCGGTATCGCGGTCAGCCTGGTGCAGATCGCAACTTCGATGCAGGATAACGCGTTCAGCACGATTCCCCGGCTGGCGGTTTTCCTGGTTAGTTTCGTGCTGCTGTTGCCCTGGATGCTCGAAAAGAGCCTGCTCTACACGGCGAACCTGTGGAAGGACCTGGGCCGCTATGCCCACTAGGATGGAGGTACCGGTCAGCGTTCTGAGCGGGTTTCTGCTGGTGCTGGCGCGGGTTGCCGGCGCCTTGGCGCTGGTGCCGTTTCCCGGATTTGCGGCAGCGGCCGTGGCAGCCCGGGCCGGCCTGGCGGTGGCGTTGACTCTAGCCCTGTATTCGCGCTGGCCCAGGACTGCGCTCGATCTGTCATCGCCGGCGGCACTGGCGGCGGCCGTTGTGATGGAGACGGGGGTGGGAGTGGCGCTCGGGGTGACAGCGGCAATCGTACTGGAGGCGTTCACGTTTGCGGCGCAGGTCCTGGGACAGCCGGCGGGATTCGGCTACGCCTCTACGGTCGACCCCAGTACCCAGGCCGATAGCGGAGTACTGCTGGTCGTGGCGCAACTGTTTGGCGGGTCATTGTTCTTCGCTTTGGGCTTCGACCGGCGAGTATTGCGTTTGTTGGCCGAGAGCCTGGAGCGTATCCCGGACCCGGCCCGCGAATTCAGCCGGGGCTCGGCTCAGATCTTGGTGGATATGATGGGGAGCTTGCTCTCGGTCGGCGTCCGCCTGGCCCTCCCGGTGGTGGCTGTATTGGTGATGATAGACGTCGCCCTGGCGCTGCTGGGAAGGCTGAATAGCCAATTGCACATGATGTCGCTCGCGTTTCCCATCAAGATGCTGGCGGCGCTCTTGGTGCTGGCCTGGGTGGTGCCGCTGTTCCCTCGGGTGTTGGGCGATTGGGGAGGCCAGATGTGGAATGCGGCGCAACGGGTCTTGGGCTTATGAGCGGATATGCCGGATCAGAGCGGCAAGACCGAGCAACCCACCCAGCGGCGCATCGACAAGGCACGCCGGGAAGGTCAGTTTGCCTCCGCCCGGGAATTCGTGTCGGCCCTTCAGTTCCTGGCGTTCCTGGGGTTGATCCGCATGGCGGCCGGGAGCTCGCTGGGGGGCTTCCGCCGGCTGATGCGCGAGCTGGTGGATCTGGCCTTCGCGGCCCAACTCTCGTCCGCCGACGTAGTTCGTACCGCTCGCCTGGCCTTGTGGAGCTATATGGCTCCGGTGATCGTCGGCGGGCTGGCGGTGGCCCTGATCACGGTAGCGGTGCGCCTGGTCACCACGAAATTCGGATGGAGCCTGAGCAAACTCGCGCCGGATTTCGGACGGCTCAACCCGGCCGGGCGTCTGCGCGATCTGCCGCGCCAGAATCTGGCGTCGGTAGTCGAAGCGGCGCTGCTGATACCGCTGTTCTTGTGGGCGGTCTGGGTGGTGGTGCGCGACCGTCTGGACCAATTCCTGGTTTTGCCCTTGGCCGATGTGCGCGGCGCCTCTCAGTTGATGACCGGCACGTTGATGAGCTTGTTATGGAAGGCCTCGGGCCTGTTCCTGGTGTTCGGCGCGGTGGATCTGTTCCGCCAGTTGCGCCGCTACCGGCAAGAACTTCGCATGAGCCGGCAGGACATCAAAGAAGAAATCAAGGACATCGAGGGCAACCCACAGATGAAGGCGCGCATCCGGCGCCTGCAACGGGACCGCGCCCGGCGGCAGATGATGAAAGAAGTCCCCAAGGCTACCGCCGTGGTGGTCAACCCGACTCACTTCGCGGTGGCGATCCGCTACGACCTGGAACGGATGGCGGCCCCGTTGGTGGTCGCCAAGGGCAAGAATTACCTGGCGCAGCGGATTCGACAGAAGGCTATCGAAAATCAGGTGCCGATCGTCGAAAACCCGCCGCTCGCTCAAGCCCTTTATGCCTCGGTCGAAGTTGGGCAGGAGATTCCGCCGCACTTGTATCGCGCGGTGGCCGAGATTCTGGCCTACATATTCAAACTCATGAACGGGAAACTGCCCCGCTAGGCGCATGACACCGGCCAAAGCCATCGATTCGCCCGTGAGCCGCTGGATGGCTCAATTGCCTCTCGAGGCGTTAGGTCAGATGGCGGTGCCGCTGGCCGTGTTGGCCATCGTATTCGCGTTGATCACGCCGCTGCCCGGCTGGATGCTCGATCTGCTGATCGCCACGGATATTCTGATGTCGATCACCGTGCTGATGGTTTCACTCTACCTGATCCGGCCGGTTGAGTTTACCTCTTTTCCCACCACTTTGTTATTGCTCACCTTATTCCGGCTGGCGCTCAACATTTCGTCCTCGCGCCTGATCCTGCTCAACGGAAACACGGGGACGGCCGCGGCCGGGGAGGTGATTGGCGCCTTCGGCAGCTTTGTGGTGGGAGGCAACTATATCATTGGCGCGGTGATCTTTCTGGTCCTGATCGCCATCCAGTACGTGGTCATCAACCACGGCGCGGTGCGCATTTCCGAGGTGACCGCGCGCTTTACTTTGGATGCGCTCCCCGGCAAGCAGATGGCCATAGACTCGGATCTGAATGCCGGGCTGATCGACGAAGCCGAGGCCAAGCGGCGGCGCAAACAGCTCTCCACGGAGGCGGAGTTTTACGGGGCCATGGATGGCGCATCGCGTTTCACCCAGCGGGACGCGGTGGCCAGCATCCTGATCACCGGGATCAATATCGTGGCCGGATTTCTGATCGGTGTTTTGCAGCATGACATGGACTTGCTCAAAGCCCTCCAGACCTATACGACGTTGACCATTGGGGACGGCCTGGTGACGGTGATTCCGGCGCTGATGATTTCGATTTCCGGCGGCCTGATCGTTACGCGCGCCAGTTCCGACGCTCGCCTGGGCGCGGAATTCCAGAAGCAGATCTTGGGCAATTCACAGCCGTTGTTGCTGGCGGCGGGCGTTCTGCTGGCGCTGGCGGCTATGCCGGGCCTGCCGAAGCTTCCCTTTCTGATATTGGGAGGAGGAGCCGGGGCAGTGGGTTGGCGCTTGCGGCGCCGGGAACAGCAGGCCCTCGCGCCATCGCCCGAGACCAAGCCGGCGGCCAAGGAAAATGTGGAGGCCATGCTGCGGATCGATCCGCTGGCAGTCGAGGTAGGCCTGGGATTGGTGGGTTTGGTAGAAGGTGCGCAGGATTCCCCTCTGCTGCGGCGCATCTCGGCGATTCGTAAACAGTTGGCTACCGATCTGGGATACCTGCTGCCTCCCGTGCGCGTGATGGACAACCTCTCGCTGCGCAGCCGCGAGTATGTGATCGCGGTGAAGGGCGTCGAGGTGGCGCGTTATGAGCTGCCGCAGAATTGCGAACTGGCCATCACTTCCGGCCCGGCTGAGCCGATGATCGATGGCCAACCGACGCGGGAGCCCGCCTTCGGCATTCAGGCTTATTGGGTGCCCACGGAGCGCGCCGAGAAGGCCCGCATGGCCGGCTATACGGTGGTGGACGGAGTGAGTGTTTTGGGGACGCACCTGGCGGAACTCATACGGCGCTTCGCCCACGAATTGTTTTCCCGTCAGGATGCCAAGCGTCTGCTGGACCGCGTGGCCGTCGAGCACCCCAAGGTGGTGGAGGACCTGGTGCCGAAATTGCTGCCGCTGGCGACCGTGCAGCGGGTGCTGCAAAACCTGCTGCGGGAAAGGGTCTCCATCCGCGACGCGGTGTCGATTCTGGAGGCGCTGGGAGAGGCGTCTGTTTCGGTGCGCAATCCGGTTCTGTTGACCGAATATGTGCGCCAGGCGATCCGGCGCGCGCTGGTCAAGCCGTATCTGAATCGCAGCGGCGAGTTGCCGGCGTGGTTCCTCGATCCCGCCATCGAGCACATGGTGGAGTCCAGCGTGGAGCACGGCGAGCAAGCCAGTCACTTGACTCTGTCGCCCCAGGCGGCGCGCGACATTTTGAATCGAGTGGCTGCCCGGGCGCCCGCTCCGGAAGCGCCGGTGGTGGCGATTACGTCCTCGGCCGGCCGTTACTTCCTCCGCCAGATCACCGAGACCACCATCCCCAACCTCTTCTTCCTGGCGCACAACGAGATACCGGGCGGAGTGAAAATCCAGTCGCTCGGCACAATTGCCTGATCGAGCGGCCTACAGAAAATGCGCCAAACAGACGATTGATTCTGAGAGTTTCCGTGCAGGCACGATCGGCCGGGCCGCGGAGGAAATGCCATGAAGATCAAGTCGTACTACAGCGCCACAGTGGAAGAGGCCGTCTCCGCCGCGCGCCGGGAAATGGGCTCGGAAGCCATGCTCGTGAGCAGTCGTAAGACGTCCACCGAATATCGCCATCTGGGTGAATACGAGGTGGTATTCGCCGGCGATCTGAGCACGGAGGCGGGGACCGGCTCCGACGAGGCGTTGCCGAATTCGCCTTCTGGAGAGAGAATTTCGGGCGAGGTTGCGGAATTGCGCCGGGAACTGGAGGTCATGCGCCGCACCTTGTCGCGGGCCGCTTTTCAGCGGACGGATTGGTTGGGGGCCTCGGCCGGCGCCTCGGAAGCCTACGCATCTCTCAACCTGGCGGACGTTCCCGCGGAACTGGCCGCCGAAATCGTGGAGGCGACCGAACGACGTCTCCATCGTGCCAAGACTACCAGCCGTTTCGACCAGGCTTTAGCCGTCGAATTGGCTTCGCGCATCGCGGCGACTCCCACCCTCGGATGCGGCGAGTCTACCCCGCGCATCGTTTGTCTGGTGGGTCCGCCCGGGTCCGGAAAGACCACCACATTAGTGAAACTGGCGGTGAATTACGGACTGGTTTGCCGACGGCCGGCGGTGCTTTTGTCGACGGACAATTACCGGGTCGCGGCAGCGGAACAGTTGCGCAGTTACGCAGCCATCCTCGGCGTGAGTTTTGAACTTACCGAGACGGTCCGGGCCCTCTCCCAAGCGATCGAAGAGAGCCGGAATAAAGACCTGGTACTGATCGATACGCCCGGCCTCGGGCCTGCGGATTTAGAGAGCGCAGGCGAGCTGGCGCGATTCTTGGTAGCACGCAGCGACATCGACACCCACCTGGTGTTGGCGGCCACTATCAAGCCGGCCGAAATGACGCGGATGGTGGAGGAATTCGCTCCGTTCCATCCCGGCCACCTCCTGTTTACCAGGATCGACGAGACGTTGACGTTCGGTCCGGTCTATGCCCAAGCGGTGCGCAGCAGCTTGCCGCTTTCCTTCTTCTCGAATGGACAGCGTATCCCCGAGGATCTGCGGGCGGTAACGCTGGACGGATTGGTGGAAATGCTGCTGGCGCCCGCCGGAATCGCACGCACGGCGGCCTGACGAGGAACCTTGATGGCGAAGCGCTATGCACGGATATGAGGTATCTAACGTGATGAGCGAAGAAGAACGACAACGGCTGATTCTTGAAAACCTGCCTCAAGTACGGCTGATTGCGCGGCGGATTCAAGGGCGGTTGCCGGAAAACGTCAGTCTGGAGGATTTAGTCTCGACCGGCGTGCTGGGTCTGATCGCAGCGATCGACAACTTCGATCCCAGCCACAACGTCAAGCTCAAAACGTACGCGGAGTATAAGATTCGCGGCGCGATTCTCGACAGCCTCCGAAGCCTGGACTGGGCTCCCCGGCAAAAGCGCAAGCGAGCCAAACAGATCGAAGCCGCGATCGCGACCGCCGAGCAGCATCTGCAGCACTCGCCCACCGAGGACGAGATCGCCGCCCAACTCGAGATCCCTCTTGAGGAATATCATCAATGGCTGGTCGAGATCTGCGGCCTGAACGTGGCCAGCCTGGAGTCCGCGGGCAGCCAGATGGGACACGATATGCTACGCCTCACTTCGGGCGAGCACGGCGACCTTCCTTCGACGATTCTGGAACGCTCGGAGCTGGAACGTCTACTCGCGCAAGGGATCGATGCCATACCCGAAATGGAAAGGGTCGTGCTAAGCCTGTACTATCAGGAGGAATTGACCTTGCGGGAAATCGCCCAAGTGGTCAACCTCCACGAATCGCGCATCTCACAATTGAAGTCCCAGGCCATTTTGCGGTTACGCGGACACCTGGCGCAACAGTGGCCGATGTCGAAGGGGATGGTGACGGCGTGAGCGCAGCCGACCAGGGAATGCCTTTGCGGTTGGAGACAACCGAAGCCGCCCGCAAAGTGCTGGACGAATGGGCGGCCAGCCTGGCTCAAGTGATCGAGTCCATGACCGACCAATTGCCGGAGGTGCGATGGGGCCCGACTCCAGCGCCCGCTTCCGACTCCGAGGCGGGGGCGGATCTTCTGTGGTGGGAGCAACCTCTGGCCGGCCCTCCGGGGATGACGGTTTGGCTAATGGCGCCGCGGCCGGTATGGGAACATTTGGGCTCGCTGACGCTGAAGGTAGCGGGCATCGAGACGGCGGAGCTGGGAGAGTCCAAGAACACTTTCTTCGAGATTCTGGGGCAGTCTTTGTCGGTCATGGCGCGCGGGATCGGCTCGGCCCTGGGTGTGGAGGTTTCTTGCGTCGATGGGAAGGAGGGCGTCGCTCCGACCGGGCTGCGGGACTGGGCGACGGTGTCCATCCAGTTCCCGGACCAGAACTTGCCGGCGGTCTTGCTGGGCTGGAGCGAGGGCTTGCTGAATCTCGTCGCCACACCGCCCGCCACGCCGCAGGAGACCGCCCGGAAAGCCCCGGTGGAGGCTCCGCTCCCCGCAGCCCAGGAGGGTCCCACTCACTCGGCGCAGCACTCGCGGACCATGGGCCTTCTGCTGGACGTGGAGTTGCCCGTCAGCATCTCTTTCGGCAAGACCTGGATGCCGATGAAAGAAGTTCTGAAACTAACCACCGGGTCGATCGTCGAGTTGAACCGCGACGTCAACGACCTGGTGGATGTACTGGTGAATCACAGGTTGATCGCGCGCGGCGAAGTGGTGGTGGTGGACGGCAACTACGGTGTCAGGATTCGTAAAATTGCGGATCGCGAAGATCGCCTGGGGGCGATACCGTGAACGGCTGGCTTTACCCCGCGGCCTTGTTGGTCGGCCTAACCTTGGCCGCGGCTGGACTGAGCGTTTTCCTGCTGCTGCGGGCTCAGTCGCTACTGCGGGCCGCGGACACGGTGGTACGATCCAAGGACGCCGTGATGGAGGCGTCGATGGCGGAGCTTCAGGCACGCCTGGAGGCTTTGGCGCGCGAAGTCCGGGAACTCGAGCGCAGACCGGATTTCACCCGCGACAACGCCCGGGCCGGTATGAATATTACCAGGCGCACCCAGGTTTTGCGCATGCACAGACGAGGAGAGGACACCCAAGCCATCGCTGCGGCCCTGGGCTTGCGGCGGCACGAGGTGGAGTTGGTGGTCAAGATTCACAGCATGGCGATGAGCGGGGTTTAATTGGTGAACGGCCTCGGGAATCCGGACGCGTATCGGCAACAAGCTTTCAGCGCCAGCAGTCAGCGCTCGCTCCAGCGCAGCCGATCGCTGAAAGCCTCCCACCCGGATGCCGCGCCGGCCTGTCCGCTCCTCAAAAATTGTCGCGCAAACGGGCGAACTCCTCCAGCACCATCAATCTCCCGGCGCCCGGCCGGAGATCCTGTTTTTCCAGCACCCAGGTATGCGCGTGCGGCACGAAGACCGCGTTCAATCCCGCCTCCAGCGCGGGATTGATGTCGGACTTCGGGCTGTTGCCGATCATCCAGGTCAGCGCCGGATCCATCCGGCGTTCTTCCACCAGGCGGCGGTATGCGGCCGCGTCTTTCTCCTTCACCACCTGGGTGTAATGAAAGTAGCCTCCCAGGCCGCTGCGGTCGATCTTCAACGTCTGCTCTTCGGGGTGACCTTTCGTAAACAGCGTCAGCTCGTGCCGCCCGCAAAGGTAAGCCAGCGTGTCCGGCACGCCTGGAATCACTTGCATGGGGCATTCCAGTATCCGTCCGGCGAAGGCCATCACCGTTTTGAGGTCGTTTTCTTTCACCTCGCGCTCCACCAGGCGCTGGTAGCATTCGCCGAGATTGCGCCCGAAGTTCAGCGAGCCATATCCGTGGATGCGAGCGTTGGCGAGCTCGATGGTGTCCAGAACGTCGCGGATTTCGTGCGGCGTCATCGAGGAATGATCCAGAAACTCGCAGAATTCCTCGAACGCTTCTTCGAAGTAAATGTTGTTTTCCCAAAGGGTGTCGTCGGCATCGATAATCAGGAATTGGCGCGTCATTGGGCTGTCTTGGGGGCCAGATGAAAGGGCACTTCGAAAACCGCGTCGACCTCTACCGGGGCGCCATCGCGCAGCGCCGGAGTGAACTTCCATTTCGACAGCGCTTCGGCGGCTGCCGCATCCAGCCGCGGGTCCAGCCGCCGCAGCAACTCAACCGAATCCACGCTGCCGTCTTTGCGGATTACGCCGAACAGGCGCACGGTTCCTTCCACCCGTTCTTCGGCCGCGGTCCGCACATATTTCGGGTCCACCAGGCGCAGTGGCGCCGGCGCGAGAATATTCTCCGGAGTGTGCCCCTTTCCCGCTTCCCGTTCGGCGAACCAGACCAGCCAGCTTCCCGAGTAGCTGGTAAGATTCGGCATTTGAATCGCCATACTATACGTCGCTCGTCCCGCCAGGCGGGCGTCCGGGACGCCGACGACACGGGCGGCGTGCACCGGGCTGACGCTCGCAGTCATACCTACGATGGAGCCGCCCGGCCGCAAAGCGTCCAGCAGGGCCTTGCGCGGATTGGGTCCCAGCCCGGCCACCAGCGTGGGCTCGGCATCGTGCTCGCCAGCATGCGCGGACAGATCCGGCACCGTTACCTTGGCATCATTGGGCGTGGCCGCCGCACCCTCCGGCCGGGGACGCGGGCCGCCCGAGAAGCCGGAATCGTGCGCGCCCGGCAGCTTGGGAATATCCAACAGCCGGGCGGGATTCAGGCCGGCGATGACCAGGTCGGCTTGAGGTGAAGCCCGAACCGCGGCAGGCGCCGACGGTTCCTCCGCCAAGGTAACTGCCGGCTCGGTTTTCCTGGCCCGTTCCGGCGGTGGCTGAAATCCTTTGGGCAGGCGCGGCATTTCGGCCGCGGGCGGGAGCGGGGCAATGGCCGGAGCTTGCGGCAGTTCCAGCGCGGGCGTTCGCTTTTCCCGCATCGCCGGCGCGACAAACGGCAATGGTTTCGGGCGGGAAGGGTCCAACTTCATCGCCAGTGCGCCGATGCGCGGCCTGGAATCCAGATTGGGAGCTTGCGGCAGCGCCGGCGCGGGACGCGGGACGACGTGGTCCGGCGGGGGCACAAACCGTTTCACCGGCCTGGGCGGCAATTGCGAGACCGCCAGAAAGTTGGGAAGCGGCAGCGGCTTCGGAAGCACAATCTTCGGTTCCGGCGCGCGGATCAATTGCGGCGCGCTGGCCGTTTCCTTGGGCCCCGCCACGATCTGCTGATCGAATCGCCGAACCGCGCGCGGAGGCAGTGCGCGCGCCTTCACAGCGCCCGGCTTCACGTTCGGCAACCGATTGCGCAGGCTGTACCACACCAGACGAGCTTCATGGGGGCGAATCTCCCGGTCGTACGGCGATGGAGGTTTTTCGCCGTTCAGGCCGTGGCTCGCCAGCACCAGCCAGGTCAGCACGGCGCTGTGCAGACAGGCGGAAAATGCAAACGAAGACGAGCTGTCGCTAACCGAACGGCTGCCCCGCGGCATTAGTCAGGGCCCTGGGTGCTTTCCGGCAAAGCCGTTGGTCGGCGCTATGGTCTTGACCTTTTCGATGCGCTGCTGGCGGGGCACATAGCGGGAGAAGTATTGGTTCAGTTCTCTGAGACGGCCGATTTCGGAACGTTGCCGCAGCAGGCTGTGCAAGAAGTCCAGGTCGGGCAGGTCCTGGGCCAGTTGAAAGCTGATTTGCGGATCGCTCAGGTTGGCCTCGCCGCGGCCGCGAGGAGAGGCCAGTTTGCACATTTCTTCAAAGTAGGCGATGGCTTGTCGCCGCAGTTCGGCGGGCACCGGGGTGAAATCGTCGTCGTCGAAATAGCGCACTTCGGCGCGCAGAACGTCCAGATCCTGATCGATGGCGCCGACTTCGAAGCGGCGGCTGCCGCGCGTAAGCACGTCCATTCTGCCGTCCTCGTAAGTGTGCACCAGTTTCTCGACCATAACCGCGCAACCCGCATTCACGATCCCGTCGGCTTTAGCCAGCACCACGCCGAATTCGGAGGCGCCGGCGATCGCCTCCGTCACCATCTTCTTGTAGCGCTCTTCGAAAATGTGCAGCGGCAGTGCAGTGCGGGGAAATACCACCACTTCCAGCGGGAACAGCGGGATCAGCGCGGCGGCCATGATACCATTATGGCGTTTCAGGCCAGACCCGACAATGTGTACGATACCGCTCAGTGCACCGTCCGCTCGAAAGCGCCTTCGAATTTGTGAAGTTGGGGAAGACGCGAGCCAATCACCTCGACCGGCGCCTTGCCGGCCGCCCGGCCATGCGGATTGAAGGCAAAGTAGCGCTCATCACGGGGGCCTCCGACGGCATTGGCGCAGCCTGTGCCGCGGAATTTGCTCGCGCCGGCGCCCGGCTGGCGCTGGCTGCCCGGTCCGCCGACGGCCTGGCGCGGCACGACCCCGGCGGTGCGCTACTGCTGTCCTGCGACCTTACCCAGGAGGACGCGCGCCGCCAGGCGGTGGATCGCGCCATGGAACGCTTCGGGAGGATCGACATCCTGGTCAACAATGCAGGCGTTGGCGCCTACGGGCCGTCTTTTGCGGCGCCGCTGGAAGAAACGCGCCGCATGATGGAACTCAATTTTTTTGCGCCGCTGGCGATGGCACAGTTGGTCGCGCCTCAAATGCGCGCCCGCCGCTCCGGCATGATCGTCAACGTGGGCTCCATTGGGGGTAAGGTCACATTGCCCTGGATGACCCTCTACTGCGCCTCGAAATACGCCGTCGGCGGTTGGACCGACGGGCTGCGCATGGAACTGGCGCGGGACGGCGTGCGCACGCTGCTGGTCTGCCCCGGTTATGTGATCACGGAATTTCAGCGGCACGCGCTTGCCGGCGGCCCTCCAGCCGCGGTTGTGCGCGCGCGCCGCTTCGCCATCAGCGCCGCCGAATGCGCCCGCGCCATTCGCCGCGGCGTGGAACGCGAGGCCTGCACCGTAGTCACGCCGCGGTCGGGTTGGTTGCTGGTGCTGGCCGCGCGCCTGGCCCCGGGTCTGGTCCACGGCCGCATGGCGCGGATGAACGGCGCCCGATGAACCTTCGGCTCAAGCGCACTCCCGGTATCTACCTGCTCGGTTTCATGGGCAGCGGCAAGTCTACCGTCGGCCGCCTGCTCGCCGCCAGGATAGGCTGGCCGTTCTTCGATCTCGACGAGGAAATCGAAGCCCGTGAGCGCAGCACCATCGCCGCTATCTTCGAGACGCGCGGCGAAGCCGAATTCCGCCGTATCGAAGCCGCCGCGCTGGAGCGTCACGTGCGTGCCGTGGAGAGCGGCCGGCCCGCCGTCATGGCCCTCGGCGGCGGCGCGTTCGTCGCACCCGCCAATCGCGACCTGCTGCTCCGCAACGGCGTCACCATCTGGCTCGATTGTCCCTTTGCCGTCGTCGAACGGCGCGTCCGCCAGGCCACTCACCGCCCGCTTGCCCGCGACCCCGAACAATTTGCAGCTCTCTACCAGGCCCGCCGCGACGTCTACCGCCTGGCCGAGATCCACCTCCCAGTCGAAAGCGACGACCCATCCATCGCCGTCGGCCAGATCCTGGCCCACCCGCTCATGAAGTAGGGCCTGGGGCACCCGGATGGGCCTGTTCTCGGCGTAAAGTATTAGGGGACGCATGTGCCGGAACCGGATCCGCAATCTCCGACGGATTACAGCGAAGATGGCGTGGACCTGACGCTGATCCGCTGGATGCTCTCGCTGACGCCGGAAGAGCGTTTGCAGTTCTTGCATCGGCATGTGAATGCGATTCTTGACATCCGGGAATTGAATGCCGAAAAGTGATTTTCTGGCGGCTCTGCGCACGTTGCGCGAAGGCGGCGTGGAGTTTGTCGTGGTCGCTCCCTCCTCGGCGCCTCACGGGGTGCTACCTGCATGATACTCCCATAAATTTAATTTATGGTTTTCCCCTCTTGCATTTAGAAAACTTGCGGGCTAAACTCAGAGAGTAACTTCCGATGTCACTTGTCCTCACAGGCCGCCCCGTAGTTTCCAGCGTGGTAGGTATTCCTGTAGGCTCGATTAGCCTGGCCGTACCCGGCCCCGCTTGAAGGCATCGGAAAGCAGGTTTTCCAAGGCCATCGGCGGGGCGAACAAACCCAGCCGATGGCCTTTTTCGTTAGCGATCGAAACTTTGAGGCGGACGATATGGCAACTTTGATGAGCGGCGCGCGCATGCTGCTGGAGTGTCTGGCGCGGGAGGGCGTGGATTGCATGTTCGGCTATCCGGGCGGCGTCACGCTTCCTTTTTACGACGTCTTGTACGAACACCACATCCGGCACATCCTGGTGCGGCACGAAGAGAACGCCGCCTTCGCCGCGGAGGGTTACGCGCGCGCCACCGGCAAGGTCGGGGTCTGCTGCGCCACTTCGGGCCCGGGCGCCACCAACCTCACCACGGGGCTGGTGGACGCCATGATGGATTCCATTCCGATCGTAGCCATCACCGGCCAGGTATCCACCAAGCTCATCGGCAGCGACGCATTTCAGGAAGCCGACACCTTCGGCATTACCCGATCCTGCACCAAACACAATTTTCTGGTGAAGACGCTGGCCGATCTGCCGCAGGCGATTCACGAGGCGTTTTACATTGCCAGCAGCGGACGTCCGGGACCGGTGCTGGTGGACATTCCGAAGGATGTATTTCAGGCGAAAGGCCATTATTCGCCGGTTTCGACCATTCATCTGCCGGGTTACAAGGTTTACACCGACG
>JBKQVG010000448.1:0-4796 GCA_052325345.1 Bryobacteraceae bacterium | reverse complement strand
GGATTTCGATCTTGTCGCCAGTACGCAGTGAGCGCACGATGCTGTCGAAAATGGCCTCCACGATCACCTCGGATTCCTTCCGGGTCATCTCAACCACGCGGGAGACTTCTTCAATCAGATCGGCTTTCGTCATTATCTTCTCCAGGGCGTCATGCCCCCACGAAATCGCAGTATCTCTTGATTACAGACATTTTGCAAGTTACTCTGTTCGCCGGTCCTTCAGACTCATGGCTTCTTCGATGGTGGTCGTGGCAGCCGCCGCCTGGCGCTGGTAGTCCACCAGGCGGGTGTGTTCCTCGTCGTCGGAGACCGCCTTCAGGCTCAAACCGATCTTCTTCTCGGCCTCGCTCATCTTCACCACCTTGAAGTCGAACTCCTGGCCCACCGCCAGGGGAGGCGCTTCGCCGCCGTGCCGGCCCGTATAGCCGGGAACCTCGGAAAAATGGCACAGTCCCTCCACGCCCTCCGCCAGTTCCACGAAGGCGCCGAAACTCGCCAGCCGGCAAACCCGGCCATGCACCGTATCGCCCACTTGGTGCGTCTGGAAATAGGCTTCCCAGGCATCCGGCTGCAACTGCTTGATACCCAGCGATAGCCGGTGAGAGGCGGAATCGATGTTCAGAATCACCGCCTGCACGATCTGCCCTTTCTTGAGCAATTCCGAGGGATGCTTCACCCGCTTGGTCCACGACAGGTCCGATACGTGCACCAGGCCGTCGATGCCTTCCTCAATCTCGATGAAGGCTCCGAACTCTGTCATATTGCGGACCCTTCCTTCCACCACCGAGCCCACGCTGTAGCGGCTGTCGATGGTGGTCCAGGGATTGGCCTCCAGTTGCTTGAGCCCGAGGGAAATGCGGCGATCCTTGGGATGCACTTCAAGCACCACGGTTTCCACCTGATCGCCGGGCTTGACCACTTTAGATGGATGTTTCATGCGCCGCGACCAGGTCATCTCGCTGATGTGGATCAGGCCTTCCACCCCTGGCTCCAGTTCCACAAAGGCGCCATAGTCGGTTACGTTCACCACCCTGCCGATCACCCGCGAATTCACCAGGTACCGTTCCGCGACGGTGTCCCAGGGGTTGGCTTCGAGTTGCTTCATCCCCAGCGACACCCGTTCCTTGGCGCGGTCGAACTTGAGCACCTTCACCGTCACCGTATCGCCCACGTGCAGCACTTCGGAGGGATGATTGATGCGGCCGTATGAAATATCGGTGACATGCAGCAACCCGTCGATGCCGCCCAGTTCGATGAAAGCTCCGTAATCGGTCAGGTTCTTGACGGTGCCGGTAACCACCGCGCCCTCTTCCAAATGTTCCAGCGTGGCCGCCTTGCGCTCGTGAATTTCCTCTTCCACCACGGCCTTGCGCGAAACCACCACGTTGCCGCGCCGCCGGTTGAGCTTCACCACCCGCACCGGAATATCCTGCCCGATCAAGGCATCGAGATTGTGCAGCGGGCGCGGGTCCGCCTGCGATCCCGGCATGAAAGCCTTGATGCCTACATCCACCGCCAGGCCGCCCTTAACGCGGCCCAGTACCCGGCCGGACAAAATCAGTTGCTCTTGAAAGGCCTTTTCGAGCGTGTCCCAAACCTTCAGGCGGGCCGCGCGCGTGTGCGAGAGCAGTACGTATCCTTCCGGCTGCTCGCCGTGTTCGATCATGACTTCCACGGCGTCGCCCGGATGGATCGTAATCTCACCCGTGGGAGTCTGAAACTGCTCGATGGGAACGATGCCCTCCGATTTGTAACCGAAATCTACAATCACGTCCTTGGCGGTAATGCTCAGGACACGGCCTTCCAGTACTTCGCCCGAAGCCGGTGGCGCGAAATGGCTGTAGTCGTCGAGAAGGTTCTCATAGTTGTCCGGCGCCGGCTGATCGACTTGCCCGAATTTCTGGTCTGCCGCCATTCTTTAATCCCCCGAATCTCGTCCCACCATCGGCCGCCCTTTTTAATTTAGATTAAGAACCCGGCGCGCAGGCTGCATGAACGAGGCAGGTGGCGCGCTCCGCGAAACCTTGTCGACGAGAAACGAGACCGTTCGCCGATACCGCAACCACTGATGGATCAGTATGTTAGCAAATATACGCCGGTCTGTGCAAGGTTGTCAACGCCTCCGTTCCGGCGTGCTCCAGTACGGGTGGCCATGCCCGGCACGCCCTGTTGAACGCGGATTTGCGGCAAGCCGGCGCGCAACCGTGAGGATTGGGCCTTGGAAGCACACCGGAAAAGGGATACAATCAGCCAGAATCTGATTCCGCGAGCCAGTATTTTGGCGTGCCCGCTTTATACAGGCTTCATAGGAGGTGTTCCATGTTTGACAGCCTCGCGGACCAGATGAAGGCCGACGAGCACCAGCAGTCCAGCACGCGGGAGCGCGCGGTTCGATACACAGTTGTCGCGATTCTCTCGGTGATCTTGTTCGGCGGGTTGTATTTTGTAATCAGATTGGCGTCGTGAGTCGCGGCCCCGGCACCCTATTCGACGGGTGAAATTTGCCGCATGACGGATTTCACGCGCCGGATATACGCTTCGCTTGGGTTGTAGGTGGCCAAAAGGTGATTTAGGTCCTTCGCCCGGTACATGCTCGCGTGGCTGAGCTGGTATCCTACCTCGTGGATTCCGGCGGCCGGGGTGGGGAAGTGCGCTTTGCCGTTGTCCCACCCGAAGAGATTATTCCCATGGGCTGCCTTGCCGCCGGTCGATTCTACATAGGAAAGACTCGGAAGCAGGCGCCAGTCCAGTTTGTAGGCGTCCGATGCCTCCAGGAAAACGTGCGCGTAATCTCGCGCCGGGCAGCCAAAATGTTGAAAAAAACTGCGCAGCGTCTGGAGCCTTTGATCGCTTCGGAATTCCGGAACCGGCGTCTTATGCACCTGCATCGGCGAAACCATCAGCGGAGTGCACACGACTCCCGTAAAAACAGCCAAACCGCTAGACAATAGTTTCCTCATCAAAAGAACTCCTTTGATTAGAAATTGGAAGTGGCCGCCCGCGTCCGGATTTAGGAAATTAGTATAAAGAAGGCCACGCGGAACGGCGGGGGATCGGATGGGGCTGAATAAGCACCCCACAGGGTTCGACAGATTTAAGGGACTGACATGAGTTCCGATTATACCCTAATTAGGCCGGCGCATTCTGCAAAAATCAGTACGTAAAAGTACTGGCCGTCCGGAAACCCTCTCGCCTCTTAGCCCTTAGGGAGCAAGCAGTTTGTTCTTCAATACCCGCGCTTGTTCTGTCGTCGAAGGCGGATCCGCCCGCTCACCGCGCTGGCGAGCCGATCGCTGGCCGCTGGCCGCAAATCTTGCCCCGGTCTTCAATCTTGAGCACTGCGAAAACCGAGCCCTGGAAGCGGGCTTCCCAGATACCCGGAAATGCACCCGAGCTTTCCTGCGGAACGGCTGGCAGAGCGCACAGCAGCAACGCCGCGACCGCCAGCGGAAGCGAAGCACTCCATCTCGCCATGGCGTTGCCGAAGCACGCCGATTTCCAGTTGTCTGACCTGTTGCCGCTGCTTCCAATTCGCGTGCTGACGCGAGCCGGCGCCGCTACAGGTGTGAAGGGATAGCAGGACAACCCTCCTGGCCGTGGGCGGGCGGAACCCTCCCCGGTCAGCGTGTTGGACCGCCCTCGATCACCATCAATGTGAACGATCCAGGCAGCACCGGAGGCCTGCCCCTGCCGGGCGCACCCGCCTGCACCGGTCCGAACTTCGCGGAGACGATGAACACGCGGTGATTCGTCGGGTCGAGCCCCATGTTGCGCGCCCCCTGCGGGGTTTGCACATTTTCAGCGACGTGATATCGGTCGGGGGCGTCCTGATGAACCACGGTGAGCGTACCGTCCGCATTGGAGGCAAACGCGTTGCCTGAGGCCGGATCGTATCCGCTGCCGTCGACGCCGGCGCCGATCGGTACCGTCGCCACTATCTTGCCGGCCCGATAGTCGGAAACCGCCATCGCTCCACTGCGGCATCCGCTGAAAAGCCGGTGGTGAACAGTGTCGATTGCCATGGCGACCGGCTGCTTACACGGGGCGGTGGACCAGCGCCGGACCACGGCCGCATTCTTCGCGTCGATCTCCACCACCTCGCTGGTGTCGGTGAGATTTGCGTATACTTTGCCGTCTCCGGCGGAAACCCCGTATTCCGGTTTGCCCCCGAGTGGAATGTTCGTGATCGGGGTTCCCGCCCGAGGGTCGATCACCGTCGAGGAGTGCGCATCGCCATTCAATGTGAAAACGCGATTCGAGGAGCTGTCGTAAACGATGGCGTCGGCGTCTTCAGCGGCCGGGATCCGGCCGAGCACCTTGAAGGTCTTCAGATCGAACATCACCACGGACCGGTCGTTACCCGACGTAGCGAATCCATGCCCCGTGGCTGCCGCCACCGCGGTCCCGTGGGCTCCCTGGATGCCGGTAACTTCGCCCAATAGCGTTCCGCTGTCTTCATCGACGACCATCACGCGATTCTGACGGGCGATAAACAAACGGTGGTTAGGTGGATCCGGCACGATATAGTCCCACCTCCCGTCCCCGCCCAACAGGTACGTGTGGGTCACGCGATAAGAAGAGGATGGCTGCGCGTGAAGTAACGTCACGACTGCCAGAGTGAGGACGACCGCGATCCGACGCATGGTGCCTCCTTTCTGCCTGAAGTATAGCCGAGTCGGCGGTCGTTCGAGCCAGGGCCGCGTCCGCCAGGGTGTGAGACATAGAAGTGGCTGCCGACGCGATTCGTCTGCAAAGAGGCTTGAATCCGAGCGTATGTCTACGCAAGGCCAGGGCGC
>JBKQVG010000447.1:0-8878 GCA_052325345.1 Bryobacteraceae bacterium | reverse complement strand
TTCGAAGTGCTCGAACCGGCCGCGGACGGGTTCCGCAACTACCTCAGGGCCGCCTACACTTCGCCGGAGGAGATGCTGGTCGACAAGGCACAACTTCTGACGCTGACTGCTCCTGAGATGACGGTTCTCGTCGGCGGCATGCGCGCGCTGAATGCGAACGTCGGGCAGTCCCAACACGGCGTCTTCACCAAGCGGCCCGAGACGCTGACGAATGATTTCTTCGTCAACCTGCTTGACATGAACACGAAATGGCAGAAGTCCGCCACATCGGAAGGCGTGTTGGAAGGGCGCGATCGGGCGACGGGCGAGCTCAAGTGGACGGGCGCCGTCGTCGATCTCGTCTTCGGTTCCAACTCCCAGCTCCGGGCCCTCGCGGAAGTCTACGCATGTGACGACTCGAAGGAGGCGTTTGTGAAGGACTTCGTGGTTGCGTGGAACAAGGTGATGAACCTCGATCGCTACGACCTTGCCTGAGCCCGGCGGAAAAGAGAGCTGTCAACTGGACCAGCCGCCGTTGCTGTCGTTTGGATCGGCAGAGCGGCTTGGAAGCTTTCGGCCGAGGCACTGGAATCGATAAGACCATCAGGGCCCTCGATGGCGCTTCTTAACTGGCGCCCGGCTGGACCGATTGAAAATCGGTCCGCAGGTTATCAACCTGCCCCACAAGGGAGCAGAGCCGTTGGCGGGGAAGCATCGCGCGTTGAGCGAGACAAGCGCCGGGAGGAGTCCCGGCGTGGCAGACTGAGAGTCCGCTCCACGAGTGGCCAGCCGTAGGTGTGTTACCATCCTTCCCGGCCATGTCTCACAACCACTTCGACCTTGCCGCGGCGGCGCGGCAGGAAATGCTGGATCGCGGCTTTGAGCCGGACTTCTCTCCCCAGGCGCAACGGCAGCTCGCTCAGATCGACGATGCGCCCGAAGCGGGACTGCGCGATCTGACTTCTCTCGACTGGTCGTCGATCGATAACGACGATTCCCGCGATCTGGACCAGATCGAGTGGGCGGAACGGGCGCCCGGGGCCTATCGCGTCCTGGTGGGCGTAGCCGACGTGGATTCCAAAGTCGCGCCCTCGACTCCCATCGACGCCCACGCCCGCGCCGCGACCACCACCGTCTACACCGGTATTCGCACCTTCCCCATGCTGCCGGAACGCCTTTCCACCGACGTGACCTCGCTCAATGAGAACGAAAAGCGCGCGGCCATCGTCATCGACATGCAAATCGCCGCCGATGGCACGCTGGGCGCCAGCAGCATCTACAGGGCGCTGGTAGCCAACCGCGCGCAGTTGACCTATAACGCCGTGGGCGCATGGCTGGAAGGCACGGGGCCGATGCCGGCCAAGCTGGCGGCTTCCCCCGACCTGGCGGCGCAGTTGAAACTGCAGGACGAAGCCGCCGGCGCACTGCGCGAGGCTCGCCATCGCCTGGGCGCGCTGGTTTTCGATCGCCTCGAACCGGAGCCGGTCATCCGCAACGGCAAGGTGGAAGACATCGCCGCCCGCGCCGCCAATCGCGCCTCCCACCTGATCGAAGATTTCATGATTGGCGCCAATGAGGCGATGGCCCGCTATCTTCGCGCGGCCGGAGTTTCCTCCATCCGGCGGGTGGTGAAGGCCCCGGAGCGCTGGGCGCGAATTGTCGAGCTTGCCTCCCAATACCATTCGAAGCTGCCGGCCGAACCCGACTCCGGCGCGTTGAACACGTTTCTGGTGAGCCGCAAACAAGCCGACCCGGTACACTATCCCGACCTTTCGCTCACCGTGCTGAAGCTGATGGGATCGGGCGAATACGTGCTCATGCGCAAAGGCGACGACGCGCCGGGCCACTTCGGCCTCGCCGCGCACGACTACACCCACTCCACGGCGCCCAACCGCCGTTTCGCCGACCTGGTGATGCAGCGCCTGGTCAAGGCCCTGTTCGCCGGCCGCGCCGCGCCGTATTCGGACGACGACCTGGCCGCCATCGCCCGCGATTGCACTTTCAAGGAGGATGCCGCGCGCAAGGTGTACCGCGACATGCAGAAGCGCATCGCCGCCGTGGTGCTGCAGTCTCGCATCGGCCAGGTCTTTTCGGCGGTGGTGACCGGAGTCGTACCCAAGGGCGTATTCGTGCGAATCGTCGAACCGCCCGCCGAAGGCCGGCTGATGCGGGGGGAGGCCGGCCTCAAAGTCGGCGATCGATTGCGCGTGAGCCTGCTCTCCACCGACCCGGTCCGCGCCTTCATCGATTTCGCCCGCAAGTAGGGCGGCGCCGAATCGTGGCAAACTGGAATTGGGATGACGTTTGCCGCGAAGCTCTTATTGCCGCTGGTATCCATTGCCGCCGCCGCAGCCGCGGCGCAGCCGCCTGTCAACCAGATCGGAACCATCGATTTCTTTGGCTATGGCTCGCTGGACACGGCGCGGCTGGAACGCGTGCTGCCGTTCAAGCCACGCGACCCACTGCCCACGGCGGAACTGCGGGACGAGGCCGAACAGACGATTTCCCGGGTGGCGGACCGGCCTTCGGTCACGGTCACTTCCGTCTGCTGCCTGGCCGACGGCCGCTACTCCGTGTTCGTGGGCATGGCGGAGACGAACGCACCCTTTCTCAGTTTCAACGACCGGCCCAGCGGCGACCGCAAATTTCCCGCCGCCATCCTCGACGTGTTCATGAAGATGGACCAATACTGGCAGGCCGCGATCCAGGCCGGCCACGCCGGCGAGGACGACTCCCAGGGTTACGCTCTGCTCGACGATCCCGACACGCACTTCCAACAGGTCAAGATCCGCGACTGGGCGCGCTCCAATTTTCAGATCGTCTACAAGATACTGGAAACCTCGCGCTACAAGGAACAGCGCGCCTATGCCGCCGAAGCGCTGGGCTACCTCAGGCGCTCGCCGCAGCAGATATCCGCGCTGGTGCAGGCCTCTTTCGACGCCGATGGCGGGGTGCGCAATAACGCTCTCCGCGCCCTGGCCATCGTGCTGAAGGTGGCGCCGGACCTGGCCGGCGAAGTTCCCGCCGAGCGTTTCATTCCTTTCCTGTATTCGCCGGAGTGGAGCGATCGCAACAAGATCGCCCTGCTGTTCGAAACCCTGACCGCGTCGCGCGACCGGGCGGTGCTGGGGGCTTTGCGTTCCGAAGCGTTGGAGCCTTTGCGCGAGATGGCGCAGTGGAAAGACTGGCGGCACGCCCAGGCCTCCGCCCGCTTGCTCGGACGCATCGCGGGAATCGAAGAAACCCAGATCGACAAGCTCATCGCCTTCCATGATGTCGAGGACATCCTCAAAGCGATTCACTAGAGGGGCGGCGCACGCCGCGAAATGGGGGGACCGAGCGGCATTGGCTAAAATCCATCGGAGAGAGGAATACGATGAGTGAAAACAACGCTTGGCTGCGGCACACCCTGGCCACGCTGGCCTACCGCGGCGCAAAGACGCTGCGCGGGGCGCCTGTGGAATTCGGTGATTTCCCGGCTGGGGAGTCGGCGCGAACACCGCGGCAGATTCTGGCGCATATCGGCGATCTGATGGACTGGGCCCTTTCCCAGGCCAACGGCAAGGAGACATGGCACAATTCGGAGCCTGCGGCCTGGGACGCCGAGGTGGCGCGCTTTCACCGGACGATGGCCGCATTGGACGCCCGCCTCGCCGGCGGCGAGCCCTTGGCGGCGGCCGCTGAAAAGCTGTTTCAGGGCGCCATCGCCGATGCCCTCGCCCATATCGGACAGATGGCGCTGCTCCGCCGTCTGGCGGGCGCGCCTATTAAGGGCGAGAATTATTCTCGGGCGCAAATCAGGGTGGGAATGGTGGGCCCGGAACAAGCAGCCCCCAAACGCGAGTTCTGACGAAGGCGGGCTACGAGGAGAGGGCCGGCTGGGCCGCCGCTTCCAGTTCGCTTTCGCGATTGCGTACGGCCAGTTCGCTGGCGTGCTCCTCGGCCCAGCGGCCCAGCGCCAGAATCGGCTCCTCCAGGGAGAGTCCCAGCGGGGTCAAGGAATACTCCACCCGCGGCGGCACCTCGGCATATACTTTCCGGCTGACCACGCCGATTTCCTCGAAGCGCTTGAGGGTGAGCGAAAGCTCCCGCTGGGTCACCCGCCCGATTGCCTTCCTCAAAACACCGAAGCGCAACGGCCCCGGCGCTCGCAGCAGGTGGTACAGCACCGGCATAGCCCACTTGGACGCCAACAGGCCGATCAACCTGGTCATCGGACAGTCTTCGGACAATTCGGCGTGACACTTAGTATCGGCTTGAATACCAGCTTTGTTCATAATCCCTACTTGTCATCACCACTCTAGTATTATTAATATACTATCAATATGCCGACCAACAAATGGACCTTCGACACCGTACATTCAAGCCTGGCGTTTTCCGTGCGCCATCTGATGATTTCCAAAGTGAAGGGCCACTTTGACAAATGGACAGGAACCATGGAGTTGGACGATGCCAATCCCACGGCTGCAAGAATCGCCATTCGGATTGAGGCCGCCAGCGTGAACACCCAGGATCAACAGCGTGACGACCACCTGCGGTCGGCGGATTTTTTCGATGCCGGCAACCACCCCGAAATCGCTTTCGAAAGCACGGCCGTGAAAAAGTTCAGCGAGCAGAATTACCTGGTGACCGGCAATTTGACCATTCGCGGCGTGACGAAGGAAGTTGCGGTCGAAGTGGAAGTGCTGGGCCGCGCCAGGGATCCATGGGGCGGTTTTCGCGCGGGCTTCTCCGCCAAGACGGCTATCGACCGGAAAGACTTCGGGCTTCTATTCAACGTTCCACTGGAGGGCGGCGGCGTGCTGGTGGGCGACAAGGTCGAAATCAGCGCGGAAATGGAAGCGGTACAGGTCGTCGCACTGGGCGCTTAAACTCGGCGGGTAGTAACCGTCGGTCGCGGCCGCGCATCTACACCATAGCAACTCGTCGAGTCAAACTATGCGCAAGCAGATTTCGCGGCGTCAAATATTGGAAACACTGGCGGCAGCCGCTTCGGTTGGCGCCCTGTGCGGGCAACAGGATCAATCGGCTCAACAAAATACGCCACCACCGGAGGGCGGGCAGCCGCAACTAACGCGGCCGGCGCCGCCGGCTTCCGGCCAACAGGCGGGAAGTTCCACTTTTTCCACTGAAGTCAAAGTGGTGAATGTATTTGCCACCGTGCGGGATAAACACGGCGCCATCGTCCATAACTTGATCAAGAACGATTTTGTGCTGGACGAAGATGGCCGTCCGGAGACCATCACGTATTTTTCGCAAGAGAGCAACTTACCGCTCACCCTCGGCCTGCTGGTGGACACCAGCGGCAGCCAGCGTCGCGTACTGAACGACGAACGCACCGCCAGCCTGAAATTCTTCGACCAGGTTTTGCGGGAAGATCGGGATCTGGCGTTTCTGATCCATTTCGATTTCCAGGTGGAGTTGCTGCAGGATTTGACAAATTCGAAGCAAAAACTGGAAGACGGATTGAACGCGTTGAGAATCGGCGACCAACAGCAGCAGCAACAACAACAGGGCGGCAATTATCCAAACGGCGGGAATTATCCGAACGGCGGCAATTATCCGAACGGGGGGAATTATCCGAACGGCGGGAATTACCCGAACAGGGGCAATTATCCCAACGGCGGCGGCTATCCGCAGCAACGCATGCGGGGAGGCACGGATCTTTACGACGCGGTTTTCCTGGCTTCCAATGAACTCATGAAGAAGCAGCAGGGACGCAAAGCCCTGGTGCTGCTCACCGACGGCGTCGACACAGGTTCGAAAGAAACCCTCTACCAGGCGATTGAGAGCGCGCAACGCAGCGATACGCTCATCTACAGCGTGCTTTTCTCCGATTCCGGCGCCTACGGCAACGGCCCGATGTATCCGCCCATGGGGGGGCGGCGCCGCATGGGCGGCGGTTACCCTGGCGGCGGCTATCCCCGCGGCGGCTACGACCGTCCGGACGGCAAGAAAATCTTACAGCAAATGTCCCGCGAAACCGGCGGCGGCTTCTTCGAAGTGGGTCATTTCCACCCCATCGACAAAGTGTTCGCCAGCATCGAAGAGGATCTGCGCAACCAGTACAGCATTGGCTATACTTCCGACCAGCCGCCTAATGGCGCCTACCGTCACATTCACCTGACGGCCAAAAAAAAGGACTACATCGTCCGGGCGCGCGAAGGCTACTACGCCGGCTAAAGCAATCGAAAGCTCACATCCACTGGCGCTCCGGAAGGGCAACGCCGGCGCGGATGCCTCGGGTTCCTGTCAGAACTGCACTTTGGGCGCGGAGCGGGCGCCGGGCTCGGTCTTGAAATAGGCGTCGTTACGTGCGAATCCGGAAAGCGACGCCACCACGTTGGAAGGGAAGATCTCGATCAAGGTGTTGTAGCTTTGCAGGGCCTCGTTGTACTTTCGACGCTCCACGGCGATGCGGTTTTCGGTGCCCGCCAGCTCGTCTTGCAACGCCAGGAAGTTCTGGTCCGATTTCAACTGCGGGTAATTCTCGCTGATCATCAGCAGCCGCGACAGGGCGCTATCCAACTGCTGGTTGGCCTGGATCTTTTCCGACGGCGAACGCGCGCCGCCAAGAGCCGCGCGCGCATCGGCGACATCCTTGAATACTTCGGTTTCGTGCTGCGCGAAACCTTTCACCGTGGCGACGAGATTGGGAATCAGATCGGCGCGGCGCTGCAAGGCCACGTCGACCTGAGACCACTGCGCGTTGACGGCCTCGCGTTCGGTGGCGAGCTCATTGCGGGTGCCGATGAATTTGGCGCCGGCGAACAACGCCAACAACAGCAGGACTCCGATGGTGATGAGGGCGGCTTTCACGTCATTCTCCTGTAATTATTTCTCCAGCCGGTCCACCGCGTCGATCACTCGATCGATGGCGGCCAGGTAGCCCTCCAGCAATGCGAGCGGTTCGGCCTGGCGGGGCTTGATGCGCTGTTCGCGTATATCCAGCACCTTCTCAAAAGCCGCGGGATCGAAGCCGAAGCGCAGGCCGGCGGCGGCAACGATTTCGCGCTTGCGGGTGGGCGCGGCCGCGCCGTGGAGGTGGAGCGCGTGGCGGAACAGCACGCAAAAGGTAGAGAGCGAATCCACCAGCAAGCGGCGGACCAGGTCCGGGTCGGACAACATTCCCGGAGCCTTCTGGCGCAGGCGCAAGAGCTTGGCGCGCAGGTCGTGCTCCACCTGAGCGCGATAGAAAGAATTGTCGACGACCAGCGGCTCGATCACGTCGCGACCGTGCAAAATCCGGTGGTGCGCCTTGATGTCGTGGAACTCGATGGCGAAACAGTCGGTAGAAGTGGCCAGTTCCTGTTCGGTGAGCAAGAGAGGGGCGGGACTGCCCCGCTCTCGCCACCAGCGGAAAACGTCCGCCACGGCGGCCAGCTCGCGGGGGGTAAGGACGGAGACCACGCACAGGACGTTGTAATCGGAAAAGGCGGCGTGATGCTCGCCCGAAGCCGCCGAGCCATAGAGGACGACGGAAACGAGGCGGTCGCCCAGGGCCTTGGTCAGACGCTCTACGAGTTGGACAAGGATTTTTTCCATGACGTTACTCACCAATCGCTGGAAGCTCCGCCGCCGCCGGAATCGCCGCCGCCAAAACCGCCGAAACCGTCGCCGGAGTCGGAGCCTCCGAAACCTCCGCTGCCGCGGCCGCCCCAGGAGCCGCGCGACATCATGCCGCCCAACAGCAGGCCGGGCAGCAAACCACCGCCGCCGGTGCCACCGTAACCAGGCGGGCCGCCGGCGCGCAGGAGCCAGAAAAGCAGGAACAGACCGCCCACGATCATCGGCCACGGAATGGAATCGGAACCGGTGGAGCGATAGCGGCGGGGAGGGGGCGCCGTGTCCAAGGCAACGTGCTTGGCCTGGGCGATAGTGGCGCCGACGGTTTCGGCCGCGGCCATCAGGGCGTCGCCATAATCCTGGTGGCGCAGGGCCGGGCGCATTTCACGCAAGACCCGGCCGGCCATGGCATCGGTCAATATCGGCTCCAGCCCGTAGCCTACTTCCAGGCGGCTGCGGCGGTCCTGGACCGCCAGCAACAGCAGGACACCTTCGTTCTTACCTTTTTGGCCCACGCCCCAGGCGCGGAAGATAGTGTTGGCGACGTCTTCGATGGGCTCGCTTTCGAGACTCGGCAGAACCACCAGGGCGATTTGCGCGCCGGTAGCGCGCTCGATGGCGGCGCAATACGCTTCGAGGCGTTGGCGGGACGCGGCGTCCACGACACCGGCAAAGTCGCTGACGTATCCCTGCGGCTGCAGGGTTTTCCAATCCACTCCCCACGCCGCGACAGCCCCGTACAGCGCCAGCGCCACCGCTGCCACCAGCCGCCCAGGAGTTCTCATTTCGACTCTCCAGTGTACTACGAGGCACATCGGGTTCCCCTCGGAACATGCGGCGGCCGGGGCCGAGTTTGCCATAGGAGGCGGCTAAGGTGGTGCAGGGAGAGGAGTTTCTTGTTTGGATCTTCGGTGACCGTCCGCGCCGAGGCAGGACGCTGCCACAAATCTGGGACAATGACGTATTGAAGAAGGCGAGACGCGAAATCGCGGGCACGAACGGGGGGGCGAGTACTCGATAAATGTGCGGCATTGCGGGATTCACATACACCAACCGAAATTCGGCCGGAGACATCGGGCGGAGGATTACGGAGGCATTGCGCCATCGCGGTCCGGACCAGCAAGGCGTTTATGAAGGCAGCGAGGCCACCCTTTGCGCGGTGCGGCTGAAGATCATCGACCTGAGCGGCGGCGACCAGCCGATGGCGAGCGACGACGGCGATACAGGGAGCGCATTCAACGGCGAAATCTACAATCCCCTGGCGATACGGAGAGAGCGGGACGCGCGAGGGCGCGGGGTTCGGGCGCTCTGCGACACGGAGACGGGGTTGGGG
>JBKQVG010000446.1:0-9821 GCA_052325345.1 Bryobacteraceae bacterium | reverse complement strand
GCCCCGCGCGGGGCGCGTGGATTGAAACTGCGTAATCGTTGACGGCATCGACGGCCGTTTTGGTCGCGCCCCGCGCGGGGCGGGGGGATTGAAACCGGTGCCTTTCGGCTCCGGTAGGGCGCCTGCTTTTGTGCGTTGGTGCGTCGCCGTTCCTTTGTACATCCCTGCCGATTTGTGCGCCGTCGTGATTGTGTACGACTCGTGAGATTGTTGGCGGCCTCAGGAGACGTATACCGAGATGCGGGTGACGGTCCGGTAGCCCATTCGTTGATAGAGGTGGATGCCGGCGGGGGTGGATTGCAGGATGCTGCGGTGGATGCCGAGGTCGCGCTCGGCCTCATTCAGGGCGAAGCGCATGACGGCTTCGCCGTAGCCGCGGCGCTGGTGCTCGGGGAGAGTGGCGACGTTGTAGACGCCGATGGCATCGCCACCGGCGACGATGGCCGCGGTGGAGACGACTTCGCCATCCACGTAGCCGTTGTAGGCGCGAAACCGGTCCCATACCCGGGCGCCGTCGAAGACCTCGCGGAACCACTGAGTCGGTACGTGGAAGCATACCGATCCGACGGAACAAAACCCCTCGCTCCCGCCGGGGTCCGAGACGCGGCGCACCTCGATTTCCGGCAGCGGGCCTTGGGGAGGCAAAACGCGTTCGGCGATCATGCCGGGCAAGTCCACGGAATGGCGAAGGCCCTGGCGCTCGAACACCTGCCGGCACTTGCGCTGCGCCCGCCAGCCCAGCAAGTCTTCGCATACCCAATAGGCCCAGGAGAGCCCGCGCGCGTCGAAGTGCACGGACGGAAGAACCACGCGGCGGGCCAGCTCGACGTCGCTTTCCACGGGCGCGGACAGGAAGGCCGCGTTGAACATCTGAAAGGTGGTGCCGGCCGAAGCCAGACTGACTCCCGGCAATTCGCGCAACTCGCCCACGGAACGGCTGGCGGCGATTACGCGGAAGGACTCGCGAAGGTTGACCGCGACGGTTTCAAATGTCACCGTTCTCAGTATCGCGCAGGCGGCGGGGCGGGCTGCGACACTGGGGGGTGCTTAACCGTTTTGAGGAGAATGGGCGATCTCAGCGCACCAGGATCACCGGCCCGCTCCCCGCGAAGCAGGCGGAGCAATCGACGAATCCCCTTCCGCCGGTCGGCCGGTGGCCACTCGAAAAAATGCCTCCGTCACCGCCAGGAAATTTTCGCCGTGATACTCATCCAGTACCTGAACGTATTCCGAGGTAACATAAAACCACGACTGGGGTCCATAGGCCCACCCCCACTGTGCATCCCTATTGAAAACACTGGCGATGTTGAACGCGCACCAGGCACCAATCAGGTAACAAACCCAAGTGAGAACCACCCAAAGACCAGTCGGAGCGCTTTTGAAAATCCAGGCAAATACGGCAACCGGCACTACCGCGAGCAGGAGGCTGACCCCCAAAACCCCAAGCTGTGAAACGGCCAACGGCTTGATCGCTTCCCGCAGGCCGATGTAGGCGGGCATCGCAATTAGAAAGATGACGCTCCAGACCAGCACCTCGGTCCTGCGGGGTTTCCTGAAAATCGCCATCTCGTGAGAAATAATACCTCATTTGCTCCTTCTTGGATATCGCTGCAGCACCGCCAGCAGCGATTGCCCAAAAGGCACCGGCGCCCAAGCTTCCAGCCGCGAAACCGCGGGAACCATCCAGCGGTCGAATACGGCGATCTGCGCTTCCGATTGCGCCTGCCGAACCGCGATTCGCGCGTTCCACCACCAGCCGAACCAGCCCGCCAGGTTGACGTAACCGAGGCGGCGCGGAACCAGCCCGGCGCGTCCGGCCGCGGCAACAAGCGCGCGCCGCGTGTAGCGGCGAAAGTGGCCCAGGTTGCGGTCGATCGGGCCGTACAGGGCGGAGAATGCCGGCACCAGCAGGACGATTGTCCCGCCCGGCGGCAGAATCTCCGCCATGTTCCGCAGCGCGGCGCCGTCGTCGGCAATATGTTCGAGCACGTTCAGGCAAACGCAACTGTCGGGCGCGAATTGCGTCACGTTCACAAACTCGGGAGCCGCGGCGTCGGACAACACAACGCGTAGATTCCGGCGCGCCCCGTAACGGCTGCGCAACTCGCCCAGCGCGGCCGGGTCGATATCGACGGCAACCACCAGTTCGCGATCCAGCAGCAGACCGGTGAAGTTGCCGATACCCGGCCCCACCTCCACCACGCGCTGCCCGAGATGCGGCAGCACCAGCCGGGCCTGCCAGGCGAAGTAGTTCTTCGCCAGGCTCATCTTGCGCTGATCGGCCAGCAGGTATTGGGAAAGCTGACTGCCCATGGCTGAGCGCCGGCCTCTCTAATCCGCCGGATCCACCCGCACGGCTACCTCGACAATCTGCTTGCCGCCGCCGAGCGCGATCCCTTTCATCGGCGTGACGTCGCCGTAGTCCCGTCCCCAGGCCACGGTGACGTGACCATCCGCCGGCATCATGTCGTTGGTCGGATCGAAGTCCACCCAGCCGGCCCCCGGCACGAACACCGAAACCCAGGCATGCGAAGCTTCCGCTCCCTGGTAGTTGGCCCCGCTGCGCAGGTAGCCGCTCACGTAGCGCGCCCCGAGGCGCAGCGAGCGCAGCGCGCCGATCATGATGTGCGAAAAATCCTGGCACACGCCGCACCGCTTGCGGAAGGCTTCGATGAGCGGCATATCGACGGAGGTCGATTGCGGCAGGTAGGTGAACTCGGAATGGATACGGTGCGCGAGGTCCCGCGCCGCTTCCACCAGCGGACGGCCGGGCGGAAAGCTGGGCGCGGCGAAATCGGCCAGTTCGCGGTAGGAGGCCACCAGCGGGGAGTCGAAAACGAAACCGAAGGCCTCCAGGGTGGGCCTGTCGGCGTAAGCCGCCAGCCGGTCGCGCGCGGCATCCCAGGCAACCCCGCAGGCAAGCGTGGCCGCCTCGCCCGCTTGCCGTTCCACCCGAACCAGGCTGGTGGCGGTGGTGAGGAACCGCTCATGGGCCTGCAAAATGGAAAAGGACGCCACCTCGTTTCCGAAGTAATCGCGCCGCCGGCCGAACACCGCCGGCTCCGGCTCCACGTGAATGGCCGATTCGACCACCGTTTGGCCGGCGAAGCTGCGCGGCGTCAGGTGGGCCTGGCTCAAGCACTGCGAAACCGGCTCCTCGTACAGATAGCGGGTCGTGTGTGTCGTGCGGTACAACATGAGTTTTTCAGCGCCAGACGGTGAGCCGCGATGGCGCCAGGTGGCTCAGATAACGCGCCGTGAGCGCGTCGGAAAAATCGTAGAGGCCGGCGCGGAGTTGGGCTAGAAAGCCGTCCAGCGCCCATAGATCTCCCGCCGCATCGCGGGTGGCCAAGTCGTCCATGCTGGCGCCGCGCACCGATGTCAATGCCTGGTTCACCAGCGCGCGCTCCAGCGGCTCGGCTTGGTTGTCGGACGCCGGCAGATTCTCCACTCGGCGCAGCAGCGTGGCCAATTGAAAACCGACCGAGCGCGGGTTCGCCTCGTCGGCAACCAGCAGCTCCAGTACAAACTCGGTCCGCATTTTGGTGAGATAGCGCGTCCGGTAGGTGATGCTGCTGTCGGCGATCTGCAGTAGCACGGCGAGATACGGTTCGATGTCGAAGGGCGCCTGCGCAATCCCTACCCGCAGCAGGGCGCTGGTCTGCAAGGCCCGCTCCAGGCGCCGGCCGATGTCCAGAAAGTGCCAGCCCTGGCCGCGCGTGGTGTTTTCCATGAACAGGCCGGCAAAGGCGGACAGCGTGATCACGGCCCCATCCAGCAGGTTCATGGCCGCCACGAATCGCTGTTCGGGAGTGGCCGGCGGCGTGCGCGAAAAATCGGTTTCGAGTTGTTGCAGCACGTGCCAGGTGTCTTGCGAAAAGCGTTCCTTCAGTTGCCAGCTCACGCGGCGAATCTGTTTCAGGTTCCATCCCAGGCCGGCGGTTCGCGACGGGTCGAACACCAGCAGGCCCATCAGCCGCTGCAGGTTCCAGCGCTGTTGCGCGATGGAGGCCCCCTGTTCGTCCGCCGACAGGTAGCCCAGCCCGCCCAGCAGATGAATCACCGTATCGAGCGAAACCGCGCTCCCCAGATCGCCTTCTCCGGAAAGCCCGGGCAGCAGGGCGCGCACCAGGCGGGCTCCGTGTTCCAGGCGTTCGGCGTAGCGGCCCAACCAGAACAGGTTATCGGCCGCGCGGCTGGGCAACTCGCCGGAGCTGCGCCGGCCGGCAAGCTGGATCGCCACCGGTTGGGAATCGGAGGGCTCGCTTTCCCGCTTGCCCAGCACCCAGGTATCCTTGCTGCCGCCGCCCAATTGCATGGAAACCACCAGCGAGCGTTCGCCGGTGGCCACGCGCGTCAACCCGCCGGGCAGCAGCGAATACGATGCGCCGTCCCAGGCCGCGAACACCCGCAACACCACGTGCCGCGCTTCCAGGCCTTCATCGGTGCGAATCGGGGCGGTGGAAAGATCCACCTGCTCCTGCGCCACATAGCGGCCGGGGTCGGCCGCGATGCGCCGCGCCAGGTCTTCCCGCGCCGCTCCATCCATGCTTGCCGGAAACTCGGCCTGCTGGCCGGGGCGCGGAAAGGCCGGCTTTATCACCACATCGTCCAGATGATCGAGAACGTGCCGGCGCGGCAGTTCCTCGCCGCACCACCAGGTAGCCACCGAGGGCATGCGCAGATCCTGGCCCAGCAAGTGGCGGCAAAGGCCGGGAAGAAAGGCCATCAGGCATGGCGCTTCCACGAGGCCGCTGCCGAGAGCGTTGGCGATGGCCACGTTGCCCGCGCGCGCCGCTTCCAGCAGGCCGGGCACGCCCAGCAGGGAATCGCCGCGCAATTCCAGCGGATCGCAAAACGCGTCGTCCATGCGCCGCAGAATCAAGTCCACCGCTTCCAGCCCCGCCAGGGTCTTCAGAAACACGCGGTTGTCGCGGACCGTCAGGTCGGCGCCCTCCACCAGCGGCACTCCCCAATGGCGCGCCAGAAACGACTGCTCGAAGTACGTTTCGTTGTGCGGGCCGGGAGTGAGCAGCACGATGCGCGGATCGGCGGCGCGCTGAGGCGCCAGCGAAAACAGCGCCCCCAACGTCAGCTCGAAGAACCGCGTCAGCGGACGCACCTCGCACTGGTTGAAAACCCCGGGCAGCGTACGCGCGCTCACCAGCCGGTTTTCCAGCGCATAGCCGATTCCCGACGGCGCCTGCGTGCGGTCCGAAATCACCCACCAGGAGCCATCCGGCGAGCGCGCCAGGTCGGCCGCATAATTCTGCAGGTACGCGCCCCCGGCCGGCGTGAAACCGTGGCAAGGATGGAGAAAGTTCGGGTTGGCGAAAATCAGCTCGGGAGGTACCCGCCGTTCCGCGATCAGCTTCTGCGGGCCGTACAGATCCGCCAGCACCAGGTTCAGCAGCGCCGCGCGCTGGCCGATCGCCCGCTCGATCCCCGCCCACTCGCCGGAATCGATCACCAGCGGAATGGGATCCATCTGCCAGGGGCGCTCTTTCCCCTGCGGATCGCCGTATACGTTGTAGGTAACGCCGTTGGCCTGGATCAACTGCTGGCCGATCTGCCAACGGCGGCTGAGCTGTCCCACGCCGATCCGGCGCAACGCCAGCGCGAGTTGGCGCCAATGGCGGCGCGGGTACCCGGACGGGCGCAGAGCTTCGTCCCAGTGCCCGGCAGGCGGCGGGCCATAGTGCCAAGCGCCGCCGGACACTTTGGCCGCTTCTAAGATCGTGTCATCCGCACCCAAGACCACCGCCCCAAACAGCGCAAAATCATTTAGCCACAGATGAACACAGATGAACACGGATAAAACCAGAAGTCAGAAAACACGGCCGAGGATGCCGTGTCTTACATCTGCGTTTATCTGTGTTCATCTGTGGCTCAGTTTTTCTTAGCTTTTCCGCAGATCCAATGTCGTGGGAAATTCCGCATTTCCCTCCAGAGCCGGCACGGGAAACCAACCTGGCGTATGCCCCATACCGAAGAAGCGCGCGCGGCGGCGCGCTTCCGCTTCATTTGAGTTTACCGGAAAGGTCTCGTAACTACGTCCCCCCGGGTGCGCGACGTAATACGTGCAGCCACCCGCCGAGCGCCCGGCCGGAATCTCCACCAGGTCGAACACCAGCGGCGCATGCACCGGTATGGTGGGATGCAGCGCCCGCGCTGGCTGCCAGGCGCGGTAGCGCACCCCGCAAACCAGCTCGCCCTGGACGCCGGTAGGCTGCAACGGCAATCGCCTCCGGTTGCAGGTCACCGCGAAGCGCTCGGGAATCAGGCCACGCACGTACACTTGCAGCCGCTCCACCGACGAATCCACGTACCGCGCCGTGCCCCCCGCTCCCTGTTCCTCTCCCAGCACGTACCACGGTTCGATGGCGTGCCGCAGTTCGATCTCCACCCCTTGGTAGCACACCCGCCCGTATACCGGGAAACGAAACTCCAGGTGCGGCGCGAACCAGGCCGCCTCGAGCGGGTAGCCGGCCGCATTCAGATCGGCGATCACGCTCCCGAAATCCCGCTCCACGAAATGCGGCAGCAGGAACCGATCGTGGAGCCGCGTGCCCCAACGAATCGGTTTTTCCCGGTACGGCTGTTTCCAGAACCAGGCCACCAGCGCCCGCACCAGCAGTTGCTGGGCCAGGCTCATGCGCGCGTGCGGCGGCATTTCAAAGGCGCGCAGCTCCAGCAACCCCAGCCGGCCCGTGGCGCTGTCCGGACTGTACAGCTTGTCGATCGAGAACTCGGCGCGGTGGGTGTTGCCGGTGACGTCCACCAGCAGGTGGCGGAAGATGCGGTCCACCAGCCACGGCGGGCAGTTCGCCTGGGCGCCCTGAATCTGCCCAAAAGCGATTTCGAGCTCGTAGATTGCGTCCGCGCGGGTCTCGTCCACGCGCGGCGCCTGGCTGGTGGGGCCGATGAATACGCTCGAAAACAAATAGGAGAGCGCCGGATGGTTCAGCCAGTAGCCGATCAGGCTCTTGAGCAGGTCCGGCCGGCGCAGGAACGGGCTGTCCATGGGCGTAGCCGCTCCCAGCACCAGGTGGTTGCCGCCGCCCGTGCCGGTGTGCCGCCCGTCCAGCATGAACTTTTCCGTTCCCAGCCGGCTCTGCCGCGCCAACTCGTAAAGCGCGGTGGTGTTCTCCACCAGCTCGTTCCAGTTCGCCGCCGGATGCACGTTGACTTCGATTACTCCCGGGTCCGGCGTCACTTTGATGTGGCGCAGGCGCGAGTCGTAGGGCGGCGTATATCCCTCCACCAGGACCGGCATCGCGAGCTTCGCCGCCGTGTCCTCCACCGCCGCCAGCAGTCCCACAAAAGGCTCCGCCGATTCGGTCGGCGGAAGAAAAACGAACAGCCGCCCCTCGCGCGCCTCCACCGCCAGCGCGGTGCGAACCACCGGTCCGGGCGCAGGCTTCGGTGCGCGCCCCTCTGGATCCCGCCGTTGCGCCACCCTGGGCGTTTCCGGTTCCCACTGCCGCGCTTCAGGGCGAAAAACGCGGCGCGGCGCCGGCAGCGGGCCAGCCGTTTCCGAAGACGCCAGAGGATCGATCTCCCAAATCTGCTGCATCTCGCCGGCCGGCTCCCAGGGTAGGCTCTGTAACGGCAGCCGGAGCCCGATGGGCGAATCCCCCGGCGCCAGGAACAAATGCGGCTCGCGCATCATCCACAGCCCTGTTTGCCATAGCGGCCCGTCTTTGCCTTCGCCGGCTTTGAGCGGCAGCACGAATCCGGCCGGCTCGCTTGGCCCGCGCTCTATCACCCGCCGCAACCGCTCGCGTTCTTCCGGGTCGTCCAGCTTGTTGTCCAGCGGATCGACATTCACCGGAAGCTGCCGCTGTTTGTGCAGATAGACGAACGAGTCCTCGTACGCCGCGACCACATATTCCGCGCCTACTTCGAGCCTCCGCGCCAGTTCCCCGGCGAAGATCCGCGCCTCCTTCACGCCGAAGCCATAGTCCTTATCCGGGTTGGCCGACCATTGCGGATCGTGCCATAGCGGCGCCCCGTCCGTGCGCCAGTAACAGGTGTACGCCCAGCGCGGCAGCGATTCGCCCGGGTACCACTTGCCCTGCCCAAAATGCAGAAATCCACCCGGCGCAAACCGCGTCCGCAGCCGCAGGAGCAGATCGCTGGCCAGGCGCCGCTTGTTCGGGCCCAGCGCCGCCACGTTCCATTCTTCGCCATCCATGTCGTCTATGGAAACGAAGGTCGGCTCGCCGCCCATGGTCAGCCGCACATCGCCTTCGCTTAGCTCGCGGTCGATGCTCTCGCCCAACGCCTGGATGCGGTCCCATTGATCGTCGCTGTAAGGTTTGGTGACCCGCGGATCCTCGTGGATGCGCGTCACCGTCATTTCGTGATCGAACTCGACTTCGGATGCGCTGACGCGGCCCGATACCGGCGCGGCCGAGTGCGGGTCGGGCGTTGCCGCCAGCGGAATGTGACCCTCCCCCGCCGCCAGCCCGGAGGTCGGATCGAGGCCTATCCAGCCCGCGCCCGGCAGGTAGACCTCCGTCCACGCGTGCAGGTCGGTGAAATCCTCGCCCGGCCCTACCGGCCCCTCCAGCGGTTTCACGTCCGGCTTGAGCTGAATCAGGTAGCCGGAAACAAACCGCGCCGCCAGCCCGAGATGCCGTAGAATCTGCACCAGCAGCCAGGCTGAATCGCGGCAGGATCCACTGGCCCGCCCCAGCGTCTCTTCCGGGGTCTGTACCCCCGGCTCCATGCGGATCAGGTAACCGATTTCCCGCTGCAGCCTCCCGTTCAAGCCCATCAGAAAGGGGATGGTGGCGGCTTCCTCCCGTGAGATCGAATTGAGCCACGCCGCCAGCCGTTCGCCCGCCGGAGCCGCCTGCAGATACGGCGCCAGCTCCACCGCCTGCCAGTCTTCATAGCGAAAGGGAAATCGCTCCGCGTAGGGCTCCAGGAAAAAATCGAAAGGGTTGATGACGGTCATTTCCGCCACCAGGTCCACTTCCAGGGAAAAAATCCGTGTCGGGTTGGGAAAAACCAGCCGCGCCATGAAGTTTCCCTGCGGGTCCTGCTGCCAGTTCAGGAAATGGCCGGCCGGCTCCACGCGCAACGAATAGCACGAAATCGGCGTGCGGCTGTGCGGCGCCGGCCGCAGCCGCACCACCTGGGGAGACAGCGAAACCAGTCGGTCGTACCTGTATACGGTTTTATGATGCAGTGCGACCCGGATCGCCATCAGCCCGTTTTGCGCTCGCCCGTAGAGAGCTTGCTTGATTGTGACAGAAAACCCCGAAATTCCGCCATCAAAAGTTCTGATCCTTCGCATAGGAGAGGCGCGCGTTAGCCAGGAGAGCCTTCCTGGCCAGTCATTCTCATCGCCAGCGCAATCCGGTAGAAATAAGTGCTTTCGTCCCACATACGTATCGGCGGCCCAGCGCCGCCGTTCCACGTTGTGGGCAGATCGGGTCCCTCCTGGAGTTCACCAGGAATGGGCGGGAATACGGTCCTAGCCGATTTTCTCTAGCGGCTGGACTTGTGAGTGTCTAGTGTGGGTTTTTCCGACCAAAACCGATATAGAATAGATTTGACTCCGTTTAACCGTTTTTCAGAGGTGTGACGTGGACCAGACGCCTTCGCGCACCAATCATCCCGCGGCCGATTTCAACCGCGCCCTGCACTGCTCGAACGACGCCGATGCCTTCGCGAGCCTCTTGCGCGCCGCCGAGGCCGGCTGCGTGCGCGCCCAGTTCCTGGTCGGTCTGGCCTACCACACCGGTCGCGGAGTCGCTCTCGATTGCGAGCGCGCCGACGCCTGGTACCGGAAGGCCGCCGGCAGCGGC
>JBKQVG010000445.1:0-17540 GCA_052325345.1 Bryobacteraceae bacterium | reverse complement strand
GCACCAACCGCCAGAGCCTGTTGGACGATCCCACCTATATCGGGAACCGGCACGCCCGCGTGCGCGGGGAGCGCTACCACGCGTTCATCGACGCTTACGTCGATGTCGCGACCAAGCTGTTCCCGTCGGCGCTGCTGCAGTGGGAGGACTTCGCGCCGGGCAACGGGCGGCGCATCCTGGAGAAGTATCGCGACAGGATCTGCACCTTCAACGACGATATGCAGGGCACCGGCGCGATCACGCTGGCGGCGGCGATCTCGGCCGTGCGGGTGTGCGGGACGCCGCTGCGCAACCAGCGCGTGGTGATCTTCGGGGCCGGTACGGCGGGGGTGGGAATCGCCGACCAGATTCGCCACGCGATGGTGCGAGAGGGCCTCGCCAAGGAAGATGCAGCCAGGCGTTTCTGGTGCGTGGACCGGCAAGGATTGCTCACCACCGACATGGCGGATCCACTGCGCGACTACCAGGCGGCATACGCCCGGCCAGCCGCCGAAGCCAAGGGTTGGAGGCATGACGGAAATGGCGGCGGCATAAGCCTGGCCGAGGTGGTGCGCCGGGCGCAACCGACCATGCTGATCGGCGCGTCGACAGCCGCTGGCAGCTTCACCGAGGGGATCGTCAAGGAAATGGCGGCGCATACGGAGAGGCCGATCGTCTTCGCCCTCTCCAATCCGCCGGCGCGAGCCGAGGCGAGTCCGGCCGACCTGCTGGCATGGACGGATGGGCGGGCGCTAATTGCCACCGGCAGCCCATTCGCGCCGGTCACGTACAAAGGCATGACATACGTGGTCGCGCAGGTGAATAATGCCATGCTGTACCCGGGCCTGGCCCTGGGCTCTATCGTTTCGCGAGCCAGCAGGATCAGCGACGGCATGTTCGCCGCGGCGGCGAGCGCGGTGTCCAGCCTGGTGACGGTGCGCCAGCCCGGCGCGTCGCTGCTCCCGCATATTGACGACCTGCGCAGTGTGTCGGTGACGGTGGCGGTGGCCGTGGCCGAAACGGCGGAGGCGGAGGGATTGGCGGGAGTCAAATTCGGCGATATCGTTCAACAGGTGCAAGACGCCATGTGGCAGCCCGAGTATCGCCGGATCCAGGCATCGTGAACGCGGTGGCTCGAATGGAAAACTCTCATGAAAGAAACTGCTAAAGTCCGCAAGATCGCTTTTGTCGGAGACCACTTACCGCGTAAGTGCGGCATTGCCACGTTCACGTCCGACCTGCTGGCCGCGGTCGCAACCGCGCAACCTCAGAGCCAGTGTTTCTGCGTCTCCGTCAACGACATCAAAGGTGGCTACGATTACCCCGAAGTGGTTCGGTTCGAGATTGAGGAGCAAGACTTATCGTCCTACTTACGGGCCGCGGACTTTCTCAACATCGGCAACGTGGACATCGTCTGTTTGCAACACGAGTTCGGCATTTTCGGCGGACCGGCGGGCGGACATATTTTGGCGTTTCTGCGCGAATTGAGGATGCCGGTGGTGACCACGCTGCATACCGTTCTGCGCCAGCCGAGAGTGGACCAGCGCCGCGTGATGCAGGAACTTATCTCGCTTTCGACGCGCCTGGTTATCATGTCGGAACGCGGGCGGCAGATGCTGCAGGATATCTACGAGGCGCCCTCCGCCAAGATCGATCTGATCGCGCACGGAATCCCGGATGTAGGGTTCGTCGATCCGACATACTTCAAGGACCAGTTTGGGGTGGAAGGAAAGGTCGTGCTGCTGACCTTCGGCCTGCTTTCCCCCAACAAGGGCATCGAGTACGTGCTGAAAGCGCTGCCGCGGATTCTGGAGAAGTTCCCCGATGTGGTTTACATTGTGCTGGGAGCCACCCACCCGAACGAATTGCGGGAGCATGGGGAAGCCTACCGCGTCAGCCTGGAAATGCTGGCCAAGAAGAATAAGATTGAGAAGAACGTCATCTTCTACAACGATTTTGTAGACCTCGAGAATCTGAAGGAGTTCATCGGCGCGGCGGACCTTTACATCACACCATACCTGAACGAAGCCCAGATCACTTCCGGCACGCTGGCATACGCGTTTGGCGCGGGCAAAGCAGTGGTTTCCACGCCGTACTGGCACGCCGCGGAACTGTTGGCGGAGGATCGGGGCGTTCTGGTTCCCTTCGGCGACGCCGAGACGATCGCGAGCGAGGTGATCGGCTTGCTGGGAGACGACACGCGCCGGCATGCGATCCGCAAGAATGCCTACAGGATGGGGCGTGAGATGGTTTGGAGCAACGTGGCACAGCTCTACATGCGTTCGTTTGAGTTGGCGCGGCTGCAAGGGGCCGCGCCTTCGCGAAAATCGCTGGTCACCAAGACGCTCGACCGGAGACCACGGGAACTTCCCACGCTGAAGTTGAATCACCTGTTGCGGATGACCGATTCGACCGGAGTTTTCCAGCACGCCATTTTCAGCGTTCCCAATTTTTCCGAGGGCTACTGCACCGACGACAACGCGCGTGCCTTTGTGCTGGCGGTGCTGCTGGGCGAATTGGGAGAGGACCCGGAAGGGGTGCGGGGGGTGGCGACCACGTGCGCCGCCTTTCTTCACCACGCATTCGACAGCCAAACCAACCGCTTTCACAACCACCTGAGTTTCGACCGCCGCTGGCTGGACAACCAGGGGTCGGAGGATTGTCAAGGCCGGGCCTTATGGGCGCTCGGCGTCGGGGTGGGACGTTCGCCGTTCCGCAGCTTCCAGATGATGGCCGGACAACTCTTCGCGCTGGCCTTGCCGGCCCTGACGGAGTTTACGTCGCCTCGGGCATGGGCATTCGGCCTGATCGGCATCCATGAATACCTGCTCCGGTTGCGCGGTGACAGCCTGGTGAACCAGACCAGGGAGACGCTGACCTCCAGGCTCATGGATCTTCTCCAGCGGAACCGCAAACCGGACTGGTGCTGGTTCGAAGAAGAGCTGTCGTATGACAACGCGAAGCTCGCCCACGCCTTGATTCTGAGCGGACGCGCCACCGGACAGCCGGCGGTATTTGAGAGCGGCCTGGATGCCTTAAGATGGCTGAACGAGCTGCAAATCTCCGAAAAGGGCCACTTTCGGCCGATCGGCAGCAATGGTTTCTACCGCCGCGGCGGCACGCGCGCCAATTTCGACCAGCAGCCCATCGAAGCGCACGCGATGGTCTCGGCCTGTCTGGAAGCTTATCGCGCCACATCGGACGTGTGGTGGTACGAACAGGCGCAGCGCGCTTTCGATTGGTTCATCGGGTGGAACGACCTCGGCCTGGAACTCTATTCTCCAGACAGCGGCGCCTGCGGCGACGGGTTGCATGTCGACCGGGTGAATCGCAACGAGGGAGCGGAGTCGACGTTGGCCTTCCTGCTTTCGCTAGCGGAGATGCGCCTGGCGCAAAACATGCTGACGAGCTTCAAAGAACCAATCGCCATCGGCGCATATACGCCTCAATGAATACCAACTCCATTCACGTCACTCGCACGCCGACGATCCTCAACCCCGACCAGTCGCGTGTGCTTCTACGGCCATTCAACCCGGGCGATTCCGAGCGGGCAGGAAGGATCATCGCCCGGATCTTGTCGCTTCCGGAGGACCGGGTCGGTCCGCTCTTCCAGGAAATCCTGGTCGAGTTCTCCGAGCGTCATCAGAACATCCGCAAGCTGTTTCTGGACCGCTTTGAACAAGTACGCGAGATGGTGCCGGCGGGTGCGGAGGTGTCCGAACAACGACGGCTCCTGATCGGCTCCTATTTTCTGGCCGAATACTCTTTGGAATCGGCCGCCCTATTCAATCCATCCATCGTTCCGCATCCCGACCAGGAAGGTCTGCCGCCCGGCGCGCTGCGGTTCATTCTTAGCTTGCGCGCCACTGGGGAGGGCCACGTTTCCTCCATCACGTTTCGCAACGGTCTCATCTATGCCGATCAGCGGATCGAGGTATTCACCCCCGCCGGTTTCCTCACCGAACCGCGCCAGATCCCAAATCCCCGGTACGAGAAGGCGCTGTTCGGGCGGAAACTCTGGGAGTTGGGATTGCACGACGAATTCACACGCCGGGTGATGAGCAGACTGGGCGAGACGTTCGCCCTGGAAGAGCTTCGGGCCGCTCTCCAAGCCGAACAGTTCCGCCTGCCGGATGGAATGACGCCGGAAGATCAGGAAGCCTCGCAGGGGATTTGGATGCTGGCCCGGTCCAACTACCAGGTTCAGTTCCTGCCGGAACAGCAGATTTCCGACCGCATTCTCTTCCCGGTCACGCCTTCGCAACGCAACGGCATCGAGGACGCCCGCTTCGTTTGCTTCCGGAACGAGGACGGCACCCAGGTCTACTACGCGACTTTCACCGCGTACGACGGCAGAATCGTGGTGCCGGAACTGGTGGAGACCTCCGACTTCCTCCTGTTTCGATTCATCACCCTGAATGGTCCGGCCGCTGAAAACAAAGGCATGGCGATCTTCCCCCGCAAGATTGGCGGCCTCTATGCCATGCTCTCGCGCCAGGATAACGAGAACATCTACCTGATGTATTCCGACAACGTCCACTTCTGGAACGATTGCAGCGTGCTTCTCAAACCGACGTTTCCCTGGGAACTGGTGCAACTCGGGAACTGCGGATCGCCAATTGAGACCGACGCCGGATGGCTGGTGCTGAGCCACGGAGTCGGCCCGATGCGGAAGTATTCGATCGGCGCGTTCCTGCTGGACCGCGACGACCCGAGCAAAGTGATTGGCCGTCTCCGCCAACCCTTGCTCAAACCGAACCAGAACGAGCGGGAAGGCTACGTGCCGAACGTCGTCTATACCTGCGGTGCGCTGGTGCACAACGGGGTATTGATCGTTCCCTATGGCCTGGCAGACCATGCCACCGGTTTCGCCACGGCCCCGCTGGCGGAAGTGCTGGCGGCGATGGAGTAGGGGCAAATGCTTCTAACTTTGCATTGGCTCACTGGCGGATGTGGTGCACGCGGGAGTGCGGCGCCAGTACCTTTGCCGATGTCTGCGTCCCCAGGGCGAAGAGGCGTCGAGTGGAGAGGCTGAACTCCCGGGGTCGCGGAATTTGGGTTGAGCCAGGTTTCGGGCTCGCCGAAGGACTGCCGGGCTGGCGCCCGGCGGGACCGATTGACAATCGGTCCGCAGGTTACCAACCTGCCCCACACCCCGCGTGGCTCGGAAGATCGGAGACTCGACGCGGCACGCAGGAGTGCGTGCGCCACGCAAGCAACGGTCCACGCTTGAACTGGGTTTTTCATGACAGGCCCTAAGAGAATTGCGGTGCTGGCGCCGGTAGCGTGGAGAACGCCTCCGCGCCAATACGGCGCGTGGGAAACCGTGGCCGGCAACATCGCCGAAGGGCTGGTCTCGCGTGGTTGGGACGTGACCCTGTTCGCCACTAAGGATTCGCTTACCCGCGCCCGGCTGCATGCGGTGGTGGAGCGGGGATATGAAGAGGATCGCGCCATCGATCCCAAAGTAGCCGAATACCTTCACATCTCCGAAGCGTTCGAGCAGGCCGCCGAGTTTGACCTCATCCACAGCCACTACGACTTCATGGCGCTCACCTACACACGGCTGGTAACGACGCCGGTCCTCACTACTATCCACGGGTTCTCGTCGCCCGCAATCATGCCCGTCTATCAAAAGTATCATGACGGATATTTTGTCTCCATCAGCAACTCGGATCGGGCGCCGGGGCTGACCTACCTGGCGACGGTCTATAACGGCATCGACCTCGATTTGTACCCGCTCCAGGAATCGCGTGGCGGCGAGCTGATCTTCCTTGGCCGGATCCACCCAGATAAGGGTGTCCATCTGGCAATCGAGGTTGCGCGCCAGAGCGGACTACCGCTGCTCATCGCGGGCATTATCCAGGATCGAACGTACTTCCGCGAGCAAGTAGAGCCGTGCCTGGATGAAACGATCCGCTACATGGGGCCGGTGGATGTGGGGGGCAAGAACGAGTTGTTCGCGCGCGCGCGGGCGCTGCTGCACCTGAACACCATTCCGGAGCGATTCGGCCTGGTGCTGGCGGAAGCCAATGCCGCCGGCGTACCGGTAATCGCCATGGACCTGGGCTCCTGCCGCGAGGTGATCGAAGACGGGAAAACGGGTTTTCTGGTGAACAGCGTCCAGGAGGCGGCGCGGGCACTGGAACGCCTTGCTGAAATCGACGGCAATGCCTGCCGCCAACGGGTGCGGCAACGCTTCTCGATCGAGACGATGGTGGAGGCTTACGAACGGGTTTACAGGACGATCTTTGAACTGGAAGCAAAGAGACGATCATGAAGCGGGACATTGTCAGACGATACGCTTATAATCCCATCCTCAGCAAGGCCGAGATCCCCTACGCGGTGGAAACCGTTCACAACGCGGCGGTGGTGAAGCGCGGGGATGATTACGTCATGCTTTTCCGCTCGCATCTGCGCACCGGACGATCGATTCTTGGTTTGGCGCGCAGCCCCGATGGATTTCATTTCACCGCCGATCCGGAGCCCTTTCTGACTCCCGCGCGGGACGGCCCTTTTGCGGCCTATGAAGAGTTCGGCGTGGAGGATCCGCGAGTGACTAAGATCGAAGGTGAGTATCTCATTACTTACAGCGCTTACTCGCGAAATGGAGTCCGAATCGCCCTGGCAAAGACCAAGGACTTCAGCCGGGTGGAGAGAGTTGCCCTGATCACGGAAGCGGACTATCGGAACGTGGTGATCTTCCCCGAGAAGTTCGACGGGCTCTATGCCCGGCTCGACCGTCCGCATTCGGAAATCGCCCCGTGGTCGATCTGGATCTCGTATTCTCCGGACCTGCGTTTTTGGGGGGAATCCCAGCTCATCATGCGGCCCGAACCATATCACTGGGACGAAATGAAGATAGGCCCGGGAGCGCCGCCGATCAAAACGGAGCAAGGTTGGCTTTCCATCTATCACGGAGTTTTCCGGACGATGGACGGATCGGTGTACCGCTTGGGGGTGGCTCTTCATGATTTGCTCGACCCGGCCAAGATTATCGGAGTGAGCGACTCGTGGATTTTGCAACCGGAAGATCCGTGGGAAGTCACGGGCTATGTCCACAACGTCGTGTTTACCTGTGGGGCCGTGGCCGAGCCGGATGGAACGGTGAAGATCTATTGGGGAGGGGCGGACACGGTGATGTGCGTGGGCGAAGCCGATGTTGCCGATTTGGTCGCGCTATGCCTGGATCACGGCAGACCGGCAAAGTGAGTGGGGCAAGGGCACCGACTGGCGCCGATTAACGCGCCAGGCCGATTTGGTCAAAGGGCACGTTTTGAATGCCGTACTGGCGCCAATCGCGGTAGTCGAAATGCCACCACTAGCTGCCACTACGCGGCGGAACAGGCCAGCAAGCCCGTCCCCCTGTCACCCCCTACAGCTCGATGCCCAGCTTGTCCGAGACGCGTACCAGGGTGGAAACCAGGCGGTCGACGTGCTCTTCGGTGTGGGCGGCGGTGCAGGAAATGCGGAGCAGGTTCTGAGCCGCCGCCGGCCGCAGCACCGGGTTGGTGTAGATGCCCTCTTGTTCCAGCAGCATCTTGCAGAGGCGGCACAGATCCAACTCTTCGCGGATCACCACTGGCACGATGGCGGTTTCCCCGGGCAGGACGGCGAATCCCTTGGCCGCCAGCTCTTCACGAAGCAAACTGGCAATGCGCAGCAGATGGTGGCGCCGTTCCGGCTCCTGGCGGAGGATTTCGAGGGCGGCGCTCACCGCCGCCACCGAAGCGGCGGGCAGGCTGGCGGAAAACACGAAGGGGCGGGCGGTGTGTTTGAGGTAATCGATCACGGCCCGTTCCGCCGCCACGAAGCCGCCGACCGCGGCCAGCGACTTGCTGAACGTGCCCATGACGATATCGACGTCGTCGAGCACGCCCAGGTGCTCGGCCGCGCCGGCGCCGGTGGGCCCCAGCACGCCGATGCCATGGGCTTCGTCCACGTAAACTCGCGCGCCATACGGCTTGGACAGGCGGAGAATGCCGCGGAGGTCGGCGATATCGCCTTCCATGCTGAAGACGCCCTCCGACACGATGAGAATGCGCTCTTCGGGCGGGCAGTTTTCGATGCAGCGTTCGAAGTGGTCCAGATCGTTGTGCCGGAATCGGGCGGTGCGGGCTTCCGAACGCAACGCTCCCTCCACCAGGCTGGCGTGCAGGTTGTGGTCGCACAACATCACGTCGCCCTTTTCGGTCAGAGCCGAGAGGGTGGCATAGTTGGCCTGAAAGCCGGTGCCGAACGTGATCGCGGCTTCTTTATGAACCAGCGCCGCTAATTCGTGTTCCAGGCGGACATGAAGGTCGAGGGTACCGTTCAGGAGGCGGGAGCCGCTGCACCCACTGCCGTATCGGCGGACCGCCTCAGCCGAGGCCTCCTTGACTTTCGGGTGGGTAATCAGGGCCAGATAGTCGTTCGAGCCGAACATTAAGACCCGGCGGTTTCCCATGCGGACTTCGCCCGGGTCACACCCTTCGCGGTCGCCAAACACCTCGAAGTACATGTAGAGACCCGCGGACTGCAGATCACTCGGACGAGTGAAATTGCGGCATTTTTCAAAAATGTCGTTCGATCCGCCGGTCATTTTTTTCTTCCCGGTGACCCCACTAGCCGATACGCGCATGGTTCTCAGTTCCATTCATAAAATCGGTAAGTCTTGTATCGCCGGGCCCCCATCACCTCCAGCGAGCGATTCATCAAAACGTTGTCCTCCAAAATCCAGGACATTTCACAGTCGCCGAAGCCGAGCCGGCGGGCATTGCGCACCAAGGTGGCATAGAACCCGGCGGCCAAGCCGGAAGCGCGGTAGTCTTCCACTACGCCCAGCAACAGCACCCGGACACTTCTAATCAAACGTTGATAATACAGTATTTTGATAAGCCCCGTGGGGAGGAGGCTGCCACCGGCCGGCTTGAGCGCCTGGTTCACGTCGGGAAGGGCAAGGGAGAAGCCCACCATGCGGCCGTCTACCTCGCCGATGAGCGCCAGTTCGGGCTTCAGAATCTGCTTCATTTCCTTGCCCATGTGCAGGAATTCCTCGCGGCTCATGGGCACGAAGCCCCAGTTCCGCTCCCAGGCCGCGTTGTAAACTTCCCAAATCCGCTCCGCGTCGGCCTGAAAGTTCTTCATATCGATGGGACGGACGCGCACGCCGGTCTGGCGCAGAACTTTCTCCGCCACGCGCTCGATCTTGTCCATGGAGATGGTGTTGGCGTTGCTGAGGTAGGCGAACAGGTCCTTGACCTTGCGCAGCCCGGCCTGCTCCAGGAGGGTGGCGTAATGCGGCGGGTTATAGGGCATCATCACCATCGGGTCGGAATCGAATCCGTCCACCAGCACGCCGCATTCGTAGTTGGTGGACGGGTTTACGGGGCCGCGCAAGAACTTGGCGCCCCGCCCGCCGGTCCATCGCCGGCTGGCATCGAGCAAAGCGGTCGCGGCGGCGGGATCGTCCTGGCACTCGAAGAATCCGAAGAAGCCGGCGTCCTCCTGGTGGAAGCGGTTATGGGCGCGGTCGATAATGGCGGCGATCCGCCCCACCACGTTGCCGTTCCGGCTGGCCAGAAAAAACTCGGCTTCGGCATCGCGATAAAACGGGTGCTTCTGGCGATCCAGCAACTCTTTTACGGCGATACGCAAGGGCGGAACCCAATGGGGTTGGCCGCGGTAAAGAGAGTAGGGCAGCTCGATGAATTCTTTCAGCGCCTTCCGGCCATTTACCGCGATAACGTCGACTTCGCCCAAGCGTTCACCGGCCTTTCCTTAAGCATTCGGTAAACAGACGGGGCCCCCGCGATCAGACACGCGGCCACGACTGCCCCGGCCATCACATCGACCGTATAGTGGTATCGAAGATAAACTGTAGCAAAAATGATAGACGGAGTGTAAGCCAAATAGGCCAAGAAGGTCCGTTTCGAAAGCACGCGGCTGCCCCACCAGGCAAGGATGGTCAACTCGGTGTGGCCGCTGGGAAAGCAATCGTAATGGGCGGATTCCATTCTGTCCAGCGTGCGCTGCATGGCGTGAAACAGCCAGAGCCCCTGTAAGGGTATGTGCTGCAAGGAGTTAAGCAGAAACCGGGGACCTCGTGCCGGCACCGCCAGATAGCCCGCGTAGGAGACCAGGAAGCCGGCGGCGATTAAGAACGCATAATATTGGAACTCTGCATATTTCCCCTTGCGCCAGATCAGGAATGCCACCAGCAGTACAGCCGGGACAAACAGGGTGTATACCACCTGTAGAAATTCGGTGAGGATGGGCGACTGCAGCCGCTCCAGCCAGACCGTGGGATTGTCGCCCCAGATGCGGAAATCCAGATTGGCCAACCAGCGGTCGGAATCGGTGTGCCGCACTGGGGGGATTAGAATCGCCATTTCCTTGTAGCAGGAAGCTACGTATGGCAAAGGATACCAGTTCCGGAAAACCCAACTGGTGGGGTTGGGGCATTTGATCTCCAGCAACAGGAGCAGCACAGCTCCAGCGTGGATCGCCAGCAGGAGGGGAGCGTCGGGGATAGTCTTCCACCAGCCGATCACGAGAGCGCTGGTGGCAGCCAGGTAAGCCAGGATGATTTTGTCCACCGGCCAAAAGTGGGTATCAGTTAGTACTGTAGCCATCCAGCTCTCTTATACCAGATCAGCGTTTCGCGGAGGCCTTGTTCGATTCCGGTAGCGGCGGAAAATCCGACTTCGCGCGCCAACCGGCTGGGGTCGCATAGCCACCAGCGGCACTCGGCTTCGGCTACTTTCTCGCGGGAAATAATACTGGGTTTGCGCGTCAGTTTGGAACCCATTTCGGCAAAAAATCCGGCCGTGCGGGCTGCCCATACCGGCACCGTGAGCGGGCGCGGCCGAATGTTCATGAGGCGGGCCGCCACGGCGGTGAGTTCCTTCCAATTCACGGCGGCGGGGTGGGCGATGAAATACGTCTGCCCGGCGGCGCGGGGGCTGCGCGCGGCCGCGATCAGGCCCGCCGCCAGGTCGCCGACATAGATGGCGCTGAACCAGCGGTCGCCACCGCCGATTTCCACCGCCCAGCCTTTGGCCAGCGGCTTTATGATCTCGAAGACATCGGTATCGCGCGGCCCGTAGACCACGGGCGGGCGCAGGATCACGGCGCCGGGATACTCCTGACGCACCAGAATCTCTCCGGCCAGTTTGGACCTTCCGTAATGGGTGAAGGGGTGCGGGGCGGTTTGCTCGTCGGCGGGCGTGCCATCCGGGCTAGGGCCGACGGCCGCGAGCGAGCTGACATGGACCAGCCGCACCGGCCGGTGCTCGGCCGCGATGGCGCGGACCAGGTTGCGGGTGCCGGTCACATTGCCGGAGTAGTAGCCCTCGGGCGCCAGCGCCTTGGTCACGCCCGCCAGGTGAATGACCGTTTCGACGCCCGCCAAAGCCTCGCTCAGGCCCGCACCGCTCTCCAGATCGCCGGGCGCGATCTCGACCGCCTCCGGCAGCGCACGCCCGGCGTGTTTCGGTCGCACCAGGCAGCGCACCGGCTGGGCGCCGGCGTCCGTAGACAAGGCTTGGAGCAAGTGACCGCCGATAAATCCGGTGGCGCCGGTGACCAGCCACATCAGAGCGTGCTGCGGAAGGCCACGTACCCGAAAAAGCTCTCTGCCGTGGTGCCCGTGTGTTGAGAATTGATTTGAATGCGGACGCCTTCGATGCGCGGTGCGGGATAGCCGTAGGCGCGCTCGAAATCGGCCGCCACGTTGCGGCTTTCGGTGACCCACTGGTTGGCCGACGCCGTTCCCGATTCGCACACGATCGCGAAGACATGCAGCAAGGGAAGGGAGCGCACCGTCTGCATGGCGCCGCGGGGGGCGTTGGTATCCCAGATGTAGGTCAGGACGCGCCGGCCGGTGAAGCCCACCAGCACCTGGGCCGCCTGGTCGTCGGTCGCGCTGGACCGAAAATCCCCGCCGCTCGGAAGCTGGGTCACCTTCCAGCGCCAGGCCAGAATCGGCGTGCGCGACGGATCGATATCCACATTCCGCTCCAATGCAAAGGAAGCTCTCACGGATCTCAAATGAAGGCAGACCGCGTCGCCTTCATGGCAGTCGCTGATCTCGGGTTTGCCGTGATTGACCGTTACCTGCCAACCTTTTGGCGGTTGCCCGACGTTCCAATTCGCCAGGTCGACGACGATGGCGGCAAGCTGCTGCGAACGGAGCGCGATGGCGCACACCAACATTATGAGTATAATTCCAGGTTTTTTCAAAGCGTCTCTCGCGAGGTCGAAGTAATCCTCTTCATTGTAACCGATGGATCGGGACTGGGACGGGCACGGGCAGGCGGAAAGCCGCCGTCGCCTTAAAATAACGGGCGAACCCCGAGGGATTCGCCCGCTCGACACCCGGAAATCGTTGCGCCCGGTCCTAGAAGAGCAGCTTCATCGACATCTGAATGATACGCGGAGAACCGAAGGTGGTAATGACGCCGAACGATGCGGGGCTGGCGATGCTCAGGCCTGGGTTGTTCCAGTTACCGTGGTTCATGATGTTGAAGAAATCCGAGCGGACAACCAGCGAGTAGCGCTCTTTCATTTTGAAGCTGCGGCTGAGGGCCATGTCCCACTGGATGGTTCCGGGACCGTAGATGGCGTTACGGCCAAGGTTCCCGAACGTACCGGCCGGCTGAACGGCGAAAGCGGCTGGATTGAACCACTCGTTAACCGTCTTGGTGGCGGGGTAAACCTGGTTGGGCAGGATCACGTTGGGACGGTCCAGGGCCTGGGCGCTGAGCGAAATATCCTTGCCGCCGTCGCTCAGGATGAGCGGCTGGCCGCTGATCAGGCTTACGATAGGCGAAAGCTGCCAGTTCACGGTCGCTAGCTTGACGAATCCGCTGCCCACGCCCGGGCTCGCCGCGACCAACGACGTGTTGAATATAAACCGGTGATCGAACGTGCAGGAGCCGCGTTCGGCTGCGCGATTCGTCGGATTCTGGTACTCCGTCTTGTTCAGTTGTCCTTCGAATTCAGCTTCACCGATACAGTGGCTCCAGGTGAAATTGCTGATCACGGTCAGGTTCTTGGCCATGCGGTGCTCCGCCTTCGCCAGCAAACCGTGATACTCCTCGTTCACACCGTCGTCGGACTGCAAGATCGCGCCGAAGTATTGGCCTTGTGCCGGATTGGCCAGGTAGGTAAGGCGCCGCTGCGCCGTATTGGAAGTGCTGGAGGATGGGCCCGTGTAGACCGAGTAGTTGATATCCGTATCGCCCCAAAGATGCCGCGAAGCGTTGCCCAGATAGTTCACCTCCAACTTCCAGTCCGTGCCCACCTGGCGCTGGTAGCTGACGTTCCACTGCATAACGTAGGTTCGCTTCAGGTCGGGCGGAATACTGATGTACTGGCCGCCAACCGGGAACAGGTTGTTGGCCGGAAACGGATCGCCGGTTACGCCGTTCGAGGTATAACTTGCGAAAGGACTGGAAAACTGGCCGCTGGTCAGCGTGACGTTCGATCCCCACGGCGGATTCAAGGTCCATTGTTCGGGATAGAACAACATGGCGGTATCGTGCATCAGGTTGAACGAAGCGCGAATGGTCTGTTTGCCCTGGCCAGTCGGGTCCCAAACCAGGCCGAGACGCGGCGAAAAAGTGTCCCAACGCGTTTTCGTGAATGTATTGCCGGCGGGGTCCTGGGCTTTGTCGCTCGCGAAAACCAGGCCCGCGGGCGCATTGGGATAGGACGGGCTATGCCATCCCTGGAGGAACAGCGGCCAGCTAAATTGCTCGCCGCGGTTCTGTTTGTCGTAAGGGAACCCCGATGGCTCCCAGCGGATGCCATAGTTGACGGTCAGGTGCGGCGTGGCGTGAAAAGCATCCTGCACGTAGGCCGCAAATACCGTCTGGCGCAGATAGTCGGAGATGATATTGCTCTTTGTCAGTCCCGAGAAGCGGCCGACCAGGAGGTCCGCCAGACCATCGCCAGTAGTGCCGCCGTTGAAGGTGAATTGACCGTTGCCGTATTGATCGTTCACCGAGTTGAACTGATCTTTGCGGCCGTCGATGCCGAACGAGATTTGGTGCTTGCCGCGGATCACGGTAAAATCGTCGGCCACCTGGTAGGTATTGATGTCGAAGAACGCCAGCGCGCAAGTGCCGCAGCCGATGTTGAAGCCGCCGCCGGAATAGCCGGTGAGGCTCACTTGCGTGTAATTCGAAACCCCATCATACATATTCACGCCCAGACTGTTGGGGCTGAACAGGTTGGGAGCGTCGGCGCGGTTGTCGCGGCGGCGGTCGAAGGTGGCGTGGAAGGAATTGACGGCGGTCGCCGTGAGCGTGTACGTCTCCCCGATGGTCATGGTTTGCGAACGCTGCTGGTTGCCGGTGGTCCCGGTAGTCAAGGCGTTCTTGCCGTCGAACACGACCTGGCCGAAGTAATCGTAAACGTAATAGCGTCCGAAGAAGCTGTTCTTATCGTTGATGACGTAATCGATGCGGCCGAGCCATTGGTCGTCGGGATTGTTCGACGGGTAGCCATACAAAGTCTCGCCGCAAGGAAGGGTCGCGAGCGGCAGGTAAGTGGAGGCCAGTTTGTAACCGGCCGGATCGAAAGTGGAAACCGGGATCTGATTGTTGGGATAGGGAACGCCGGAAGGACTCTTCAGGGTGATCGCCTTGCCGCACTGGCCGTCATCGATTCCGCTGAAGTTTCCCTGCAGCGTGGCGGCGGTGGGTACGTATGCGATGTTGGTGGCGGGGGTGGAACGCTGCCGGGTACCCTGATATCCGCCGAAGAAGAATAACTTGTCCTTGATGATCCTGCCGCCCACCGTGCCGCCGAATTGGCTGCGCTTGAGACTGTCGCGGGCGGTGGTGCCGTCCTGCCGGGCGTTCAAGTCACCGTTGCGAAGAAACTCGAAAAAATCAACGTGCAGCGAATTTCCGCCGGACTTGGTGACAATGTTCACCACGCCGCCGGGATGCAATCCGTATTGGGCGGGAAGGGCATTGGCCTGCACGTTGAACTCCTGCAGGGCATCCGGGAAGGGAATCGGCAGGTTCACGTTGCTGAAGGCGTCGTTATTATCGCCGCCGTCCAGCAGGTAATTGACGCCGTTGGCCTGGCTGCCGGCCACCGAAAACTGGCCCGAGGCATTGGAGCCCAGCATGTTCTTGGTGCCTGTCATGCTGCCGGTGGTGGGCGTAGTGTTGGTGCCGGCTCCCGTGAGCACCAGCAACTGAGTAGGATTGCGCCCATTCAGCGGCAGGTCAACCACCGCCTGCTGGTTCATCACCTGAGAAACGCCGTTTTCTTTGGTCTCCACCATGGCGGCGTTGGCGGTGACGCTGATGCTCTCCGTCATCGAACCGATCTGCATCGCGATGTTGATTTGCGGATTGGTCGCGACCTGAAGAACGATTCCGGTCTGGTTGAAGCTTTTGAAGCCGTTCGCCGAAGCTTCCAGGGCGTAGTTCCCTACCGGAAGGTTGGAAAGAGCGTACCTGCCCGTGGCGTCCGAGACCGAGGTATGCACCTGGTTCGTGTCGGTGTCGACGATTTTAACCTGCGCACCCGCGATCGACTGGCCGCTGGGATCGGTGACGTAGCCGTCTACTTCGACGACGGCTACGGCCTGGGCCCGCGCCCGCGGTGCGAGGATAGCGAGTACCGCCATAAGCAGCAAACACATAGAGGCGCGTCTGCCACTGACAAGCATCCTGACAAATTGCATGACATTCTCCCTGGAAGCCATAGCGTTAGCTACCGCTGATTTCAAACGTTTCATTTTACGACGAAATCGAGAGGAATTCAAGGTTAGATCTATTTTTAAGTGCTTTTGCTAGAATAAAACCGCCAACGAGTAGACTTTAGGATCAGCAATCTTAACGATTCCATAACGGCGACATCGCCCAGGGCGGAACCGTGGCCGGCCAGAGCTCAAATCAGGGGGCCTGGTGCTATTCTGAAGAGGCTGCGGGACTAAAGAATCCGTGCTGCGGTCGTTTGTGCTCCAGCCAGTATTCGGATTAGCGGCAGGTTCAACTTTTCCCCGCTCAAGCGCCCCAACTTGCAAAGGCTATCGCGACCGGGCTTGCATTCCGAACCACCTGTTCGGTCGGCGTCAGGCGGCCGGTTGAGGAATCCGCCAGCCAGCTTACTATGGTGTCGCTCTGCTCGTTGGCGGCGTAAAGGAATCGACACGACGGATCGAAGCCGATAAAACGCGGGATCCTGCCCCGGCTGGATACCCAACCTTCGGAAGCTAGCAAGCCCGTTCTCGCGTCCACCGCGAAAGTGGCAATACTGTCGTGGCTGCGGTTCGAACAGTACACGAACCGGCCGCCGGCGGAGACGGCGATCTCCGAGGCCGTATTTTCACCGGTGTAATCGGCAGGCAGCGTAGGGAGGACTTGCACTGGCCGCAAACTGCCGTGCTCGGCCTCCAGGTAATAGGTCACGATGGTACTGGCGATTTCATTCAGGACAAAGGCGACGGGAAGCGTCGGGTGGAACGCAACCCGGCGCGGTCCGGAACCGGACCGGGCCACCGCGCTGCCCTGCACTGTCGGGGTCAGCCTGCCGGTGGCCGGGTCGAAGCTGAAAATGAAGATTCGGTCCAGCCCCTTGTCCGGAACCGCGACAAAGCGGCCCGACGGATCGAAGACGACCTCGTGGGGGTGCGAACTGGCCTGCTCAATCCGGTTCGGCCCAGGCAGACCTGGCAGCGGGACAACTTGCACCTGGTCGGCGAGGGTTCCATTTTGCCGCACGGGCAAAACCGACACGCTGCCGCTGCCGTAGTTCGCGACCAACATGAACTTATCGCTCGGATCGATGGCCTGGTGCACGCCGTTGCGCCCGCCGGTCTCGACGCGGTTCAGGAACGTTAGCGACCCCGTGTTGCGATCCACCGAGAAAGAGGTGGCGAAAGATTCGTCTCCGTGCACCGAGTAAAGATAGCGCTGGTCCCTGCGCAAGACAAGAAATGAAGGATTGACCAGGTTGCCCACGCGCTGAACGTGCGTCCAGACCCCCGTCTCCGGGTCCACGCGATAGACGTGAATGCCATCGCCGCGAGCATAGCGGCGCGCGGTGGTGTAACAGCCCACGTAAGCGTAAAGCGCGCCTGCCGCGCGGTCCGTGTGCGCGCCTGCCGCTGGCGTCTGTTCCGCCCGGGACGGCCCGGCTAACCCGGCGATGCCCAGCGCCATGCCGCCCCTCAATAAGGTGCGGCGAGTCGGCTCATCAATCCTCATTCGATCCATCTCCATTCGCCCGTTATGGGGTACCCACTGCCGTGCTGGCGCTTGTCATGACAAACCACCGCCTGCTTCGCCTGGCGAAACGACGGTGACATACTTTAGCGCCGCTACGGACGGGTGTCAAGTCAAGGACGAAACGTTTCGACGATCGGGGCTTGCGGGCGGAGGGTAGCGGGCAAGCCAACGATGGCATCGATCCAGGGGCTCTTCGAACTTGCGCCGGTTATAGAGCCGGTTTGCTCGAAGCCAGAGAGCGTTCGGCGGCGTGGAGACTGGCCAGCACATCGTCGAGCGGGCTTGCGTTAAGCTTGGCGGCGATACCCGCGATGAGAGTTCTGGCGG
>JBKQVG010000444.1:0-9567 GCA_052325345.1 Bryobacteraceae bacterium | reverse complement strand
GCGTGCCGCAGTACCAGAGCGGCTGCCATTGCGGGTGCGGCCAATGGGCGATGAGAAAACGGGCGTCGCTGATGAAGGTGCTTTCGATGGACTCCCACTTATCCAGGTACTTGGCTTTGAAGTAGGGACGGATGAGCGCCGCCGCAAACAGGAAAACGAGAAAACCATCGAGCAGGACTGTGGCTCGCCGGGAAAGTTTTGGTGGCGTCAACTTGAGTCGGTCCGCGGTTGGTATGACGCACCGGTCCACGGCGCGTCTATTTCGCCTTATTATAAGGCACATCTTGAGTGGCGCACGCACTCGGGTGCGCCGCGTCGATCAAGGCCGCGTGATAAATTGAAGGGATCAGCGCAGCGGGAGAGCAATTCCAAAGACTAGTCGGGATTATGGCGCGGTTGCGGGCGCCGGATGGGTGCCCGTGGGATCGCGAGCAGAGCTTCGACTCCATCAAACCTTACACCCTGGAGGAAACCTACGAAGTTCTGGAGGCCATCGACCGGCGCGCCTGGCCGGAACTGGCTGAAGAACTGGGCGACTTCATGCTGCAAGCGGTGTTCTACGCGCAGATGGCCGCCGAGCAGGGGCTGTTTACGATCGAGGATGCGCTCGACGCCATCAATCGCAAGCTGGTCCGCCGCCATCCGCACGTGTTTGGCGAGGAATCGGCGCGGAACGCGGACGACGTCAAGCGGATCTGGGGCGAGGTGAAAGCGGCCGAAAAAGAAGCCAGGCGCCAGACGGAGAGCGAAGCCGGGAGCGGCGCCGGCGGCTTGCTGGACGGCGTGCCGCGGGCCATGCCGGCGCTGGTGGAAGCGCAGCAGATCACCTCGCGCGCGGCCGCGGCGGGTTTCGATTGGGAAAATGCCGCGCAGGTGCTGGAGAAGCTGCACGAAGAGCTGGGCGAGCTGGAGGCGGCGCGGCGCGCCGGTCCGCGCGACGCGATCGAGGACGAGTTGGGCGACCTGCTGTTCGTCCTGGTGAACCTGGCGCGCTTCGTGAAGGTGGATCCGGAGCAGGCGCTGCGCCGCACCAACGCCAAGTTTCGCCAGCGTTTCGGCTTCATCGAGCGGGTGCTGGCGGAACGCGGCAAGACGCTCGAAGATTCCAATATCGGGGAAATGGAGGAACTTTGGCAGCAAGCCAAGCGGCAATCGAAATCCGCCGATTGACCGAGCTTTCCGAATACGAGCACGTGGTGCGGCTGCAGCGGGAGATTTGGGGGTTTGACGAAACCGATCTTCTGCCGCTGCGCTTCATGGTGGTGGCCACGCGCGTGGGCGGACAGGTGTTCGGCGCTTTCGACGAAGAGAAAATGATCGCTTTTCTCGCCGCCATCCCGGGCATCAAGCCGGGGCCGCGGCCGTATTTACACAGCCACATGATGGGAGTTCAGCCCGAATATCGCGACCGCGGAATCGGGCGCGCGCTCAAGCTGCGGCAGCGGGAAGACGCGCTGGAGCGCGGGATTCCGCTGGTCGAATGGACTTTCGATCCGCTGGAGCTGAAGAACGCGTACTTCAATATCGAGCGGCTGGGCGCGATCGTGCGGCGCTACGTGGAAAACCAGTACGGCATCACCGGCAGCCCGTTGCACGGCGGACTGCCGACCGACCGCTGCTACGCCGAATGGTGGATCGGCGCCGAACGGGTCGGCGGCATTCTGGCGCGCGCGCCGCGCGCGGACGGCGCGGCCGAGCGCATCGCCTATCCCACCGATATGGCGCGCCTCCGCGTGGAGGAAAGCGCGCGGGCGCGGGAGATCCAGCGCCACAACGCGGAGAAATTTCAGCATGCCTTCGGGCGCGGCCTGGCGGTGACCGGCTTCGAGCGCGGGCCCTCCGAGTGCAGTTATCTATTGAGGCCGTGGGAATGAAAATCGAACGCGTAACGCTGCGCCGGATCCGCATGCCTCTGGTGCACTTTTTCGAAACCAGCTTCGGCCGCACGTACGAGCGGGACATCGTGCTGGTGGAGGTGTTGAGCGAAGGCCTGTCGGGATGGGGCGAGGTCACCGCCGGGGAGAACCCGTTTTACAACGAGGAGTGGACGGAATCGGCGTGGATGATTCTGCGCGATTACGCCATCCCCCGCGTATTGGGGCGGGAGCTCGAGAGCGCCGAGGAGGTCTACCCCCTGACGGCGCACATCCGCGGCCACAACATGGCGCGCGGAGGGCTGGAGACGGCCATTTGGGACCTGGAGGCGCGGCGGGAGGGGGTTCCGCTGTGGCGCAAGATCGGCGGTGGCGCGCGCCGCGAAATCCCGTGCGGCGTCTCGATCGGCATTCAGGATTCGATGGACGAGCTGTTGGCGCTCATCGAGAAAGAACTGGAGGCCGGCTATCAGCGCATCAAGATCAAAATCAAGCCGGGCTGGGACGTGAACGTGGTGCGGCGGGTGCGGGAGAGGTTTCCCTCCATCAAACTGATGGCGGATGCGAATTCGGCTTATACCTTGGCGGACACCGAACACCTGCGGAAGCTGGATGAATTCTACCTGATGATGATCGAGCAGCCGCTGGCGCACGACGACATCATCGACCACGCCCAGTTGCAGGCTTTGCTCGAGACGCCGATTTGCCTGGACGAATGCATCCGCACGGCGCACCATGCCGTGCAAGCCATCCGCCTCCGGGCCTGCGGCATCATCAATATCAAGCTGGGAAGGGTGGGCGGTTTCGGCGAAGCCAGGCGCCTGCACGACGTGGCGCTGGCGGCCGGCGTTCCCGTGTGGTGCGGCGGCATGCTCGAATCCGGCGTGGGACGGGCGCACAACGTGGCCCTGGCCTCGCTCCAGAATTTCGTCCTGCCGGGCGACGTCTCCGCCAGCCGCCGCTACTGGAAACGCGACATCGTTCAACCGGCGGTGGAAACGACCCCTCAGGGCGCCATCGCCTTGCGGGATGAACCCGGTTTCGGCTACGCGCTGGACCACGATTTCATTCGCAGCATCACGGTGCGCGAGGAGACCGTGGGTTGAATGCCTTCGTCGCGCTGCTGGGCGCGAACCGCAACTACCGCAACACCTGGATCGGGCAGGTTGTCAGCGAGATCGGCGACCATTTCAATAACATCGCCGTATTCAGCCTGGCGCTGGCCAATACCAAATCGGGGCTGGTGGTGAGCGGCATCATGCTGGCGCGGGCCATCCCCGCCATGCTGATCGGCCCGGCGGCGGGGGTGGTGCTGGACCGGATCGACCGCAAGCGGGTCATGATCGCGAGCGACCTGACGCGCGCCGTGGTGGCGCTGGCATTCATCTTTACGGTCCACCGTGGCCACACCTGGCTGTTGTACCCGCTGAGCGCGCTGCTGATGGGGGCATCGCCTTTCTTCACCGCCGGGCGCGCCGCCATCCTGCCCACCATCGCCACCCGCGAGGAGCTGCACACGGCCAACTCGCTGACCCAGACCACGCAGTGGACCACGCTCGCCATCGGCACCTTTCTGGGCGGCGCCAGCGTGGGGCAATTCGGGTATGTGTGGGCCTTCGCGGGCAATTCGCTTTCCTTTCTGATCTCGGCGTTCTGTATTTCCCGGCTGTTTCTGCCGGGGCAGGGATTTCAGCCGGCGCGGCGCGCCATCACCGAAACCGACGTAGTGCGGCCGTGGCACGAATACGCCGAGGGGCTGCGCTACATGCGCGGCATTCCGCTGGTGATGGGGCTGCTGCTGATCAACATAGGCTGGGCCACCGGCGGCGGCGCGGCGCAAATCCTGTTTTCGATCTTCGGCGAAATCGTATTCCAACGCGGCCCGGGCGGGCTCGGGATGGTCTGGGGATTCGCCGGCGTCGGCCTGCTGGCGGGCGGCGCGGTGGGCTACCGCATCGGCCGGCGGCTGAGTTTCACCCAATACAAACGCACCATCGCGGCCTGCTATATCGTGCACGGCGGCTCCTACATTCTGTTCAGCCAGGCGCGCGGTTTCGGCTGGGCGCTGCTGTTCATTGCGCTATCCCGGGCGGGCGTCGGAGTAAGCTCCGTGCTCAACATGTCGCAGTTGCTGCGCATCGTGCCGGACGAATTTCGCGGGCGGGTATTCTCCACCATGGAATCGCTGACATGGTCGGTGATGCTGTTGTCGATGACGGCGGCCGGTTGGGCCACCGAATTCTGGAGCCCCCGCTTGATCGGGGCGGTAGCGGGCGCGCTCAGCTCGTCGACCGCGATATTCTGGGGCTGGGCGCACCTGACCGGCCGCTTACCGGCGCCGGAACCGAGGGGCGTGGACCCGGACGAAGTTGAAGTGCATAGCGAGCCGGCGGCTTAGGCTCCTCGTGGCGCGGGCCTCTGGCCTGCAGCGTCGGCTTTCGAGCCGACGTTCCGCGCCTGCCATGGAGCGCTTGTCGATTCGCCCATTCTCCCCAAAACGGTTAAGCACCCTTCGAACGTCTGCGCCACCATGTGCCGACAGGTTATTGTTAACAGGTGGCACAGGCTTTAGCCTGTGTACGACAGTCCTGTCCTACGGAACGATCTATGGATTAGCAAATGACAAACGACCTGCGCGGCAAAACGATTCTGGTGACGGGCGCGGCCAGGCGGATCGGCCGCGCCATCGCGCTTCGCGTGGCGGAAGAGGGCGCCCGCGTGGCAATCCATTTCCATTCCTCCGAAGCGGAAGCGCGGCGCACGGCCGAGGAAGCCGGCGGGGCCGAGCTGTTCCGCGCCAACCTGGAGAGCGTGGCGGAAATCGAGAGCATGTTCCGCCAGGTGAGCGAACGCCTGGGGCGCCTGGACGGGTTGGTGAATAACGCCGCCCGCTTCACCCGCTTCGATCCGCTCCAGATCACCGAGCGGGATTGGGATTTCATCCATTCGGTAAACTTGAAGGCCACGTTTTTCTGCTGCCAGCAGGCGGCCAGGCTGATGCTGGCTTCGGGTGGCGGGCGCATTGTCAATATCAGCTCCCTGGGGGGCATCCGGCCGTGGTCCGAACATGCCCACTACTGCGCATCGAAGGCGGGTGCGATCATGCTGACGCGCGCGCTGGCCAAAGCCTGGGCTCCGGCCATCAGCGTGAATTCGGTGGCGCCGGGAGCGATCCCGTTCGACGACATCGACGAACGCGGCAAGCGCCTGATCGAACTGACGCCGGCCCGGCGCGGCGGAAAACCCGAGGAAGTCGCCGACGCGGTGGTGTATTTTTTGCGAGCCTCCGAGTTTGTCACCGGGCAGGTTCTCGCGGTGGACGGCGGCTTGAGCCAGCGCTGACGGTGGGAAAAGGTGCGAATTCCAGCCCGTTCGTCATGTCGCCGGCAGCCTCAATCCAGTGGGCGCGAGATCACGCACGCGTTGATGCCTCCGATGCCCATCGAAAGCTTCCCCGCCATGCCGTCGGGGAACGCGCAGGCTCGATCGAAAACTACCCGGTCGTGCAATTCGCGGATGGCCGGGCGCATTTCGGCTTCGGCCAGCGGCGTCGGAAATAGCTTGCCCCGCTGGTACCCAAGGTATTGCGCCGTCAGCTCCCACCCGCCCCCGGCGCTCATGCCGTGCCCGAAAGTGCCTTTGCGCGCCGTCACCAAAACGTCGCGCGGCAGTAGCGAGCGCACCGTCTCCATCTCGGCATAGTCGCCCGGCGTGGCGGTAGCGTGCAGGTCCCAGGTGCCCAGCTCCCCGGCCGTTGTCGAAGCCTCGGCTACCGCTCGCAGCACCGCCGCCCGCGGGCCGTCGAGCGAAGGGGTGATGATGTGGTGCGCATCCGAGGTCACGCCCACCGCCACCGGCTCCATGCCCAGCGGCTGGAATCCCTTCCCACGCATGTATTCCAGGTCGCCTACGATCCAGATTACCGACCCGCCCGCCACGTGCGTGCCCTTCAGTTGGGTCAGCGGCGTGGATACCCGCCCGTCGGCCGCCATTACCCGCGCGCTGTAGAACGCCCCCACCGTCAACGGGTGCGGCGGCGGGTCGGTGGCCCCCATCACCACCGCTTTGGCGTCCCCGCATTGGATGGCGCGCATGGCCAGTTCGAGCGCCACCCCGAAGGTGGAACACGCCGCCACCGGCGCGAACGCCATTCCGGTGATGCCGCCCAGGATGGAAATCTGCGCCGCCGGCATATTATGAATGTTCCAGATCAGATTGGCCGACACTTTCCACGGCGGCTCCGGCGCCCGCCATTTGTCCCCCAGCCTGGCGCGCCGCTTTTCCTTGTCGCGAATGCTGTTGAGCTTGCCCGAAGCGATGTCGCCTTCAATGCCGCCGCCCTCGATTTCGGCCAGCTCCGCCAAGTACTCCGCCAACTCCGGAGATCGCGTCATCCAATAGCGGTTCCAGTTCCGTTCGGCGCCGTCGCGGTCGTCGCCGGAAGCCGTACTGGGATCCGGAGGCACATCGCCTTCAGCCGGCGCCCGGTACTCCCGCAGCGCGCGGTTGTTTTCCGGCCGCGCCCAAAAACGGTCCCAGCGCCCCTGCGCCTTGTACAGCGCCACGCTCGCGTCGTACATCGTGCCCAGGCTCCCCAAGCCGGTGCCCACATAGATGTGGCATTGTTCGCCCAAGGACTTCAGTTCTTCTTCCAAGCCGGGGTTCTGCTCCAGTGCCTGAATAAACGCACCCACCGCGAACAGCGCCGGCAGGTCGATTTTCTCCTTCAGGTTCTGAAAATGCCGCGGCGCGAAGCGTTGGCTGATCCACCGCTGATAGTCTTCGAGGCGGAATTCCGGCTCTCCCACCAGAAAATTGTCCGGCCCAAAGCCGTTAAACGGGGAAAGCCAGCTCTCCGAGCATAGCAGATTCCTCTCGAATGCCATGATATTGGGAGACTTAGGAGCCACCACCCCCCATCCGAACACACCCACCCGGGTATGCTTGGGGAAACTTTGACGCATCTATTGAGCATACCGCGCTCCAACTGGGGAAAATGGACCACCAACCCAATGCTCCGCACAGAGATGAAGAAACCAAGGGGGTTATCGGCGTTTGTCCATCGGTGGCTCGAAACTGTTTTTTCCAGCCTCGCCCCGCCGATTTTCGGGAACCGTCGCGTAACCAATTTCCGGTTTGCCAGTATCACCTGCATGCCGCAGTTCGTTCGAGATTTGCGCTTTGCCGGGCGTGGGTTCCGCAAGGCCCCCATCTTTACGGCGGTCGCCATTTTATCGCTGGCGCTGGGAATCGGCGCCAATACCGCCATCTTCACCCTGATCGATCAACTCATTTTGCGCCTGTTGCCCATCCAGAATCCCGAGCAAGCGGTGCTTCTGGCCGGGCGCGGCCGCCACTATGGCGGCAATAACGGCCGCAACGCGCTGTCCTACCCGATGTACCAGGATCTTCGCGACCAAAATCAGGTGTTCAGCGGCATGATGTGCCGCTACCGGCTATATGCCCAGGTCAACTCCGCCGCGCAACCCGAGGTCGTGGGCGCCGAGCTCGTTTCCGGCAATTATTTTCCACTCCTCGGCGTGCGCCCGGCCGCCGGCCGTCTCTTCACCTCCCAAGACGATCTGCATGCCGGCGCCCACCCCTGGGCGGTGCTCAGCTACGCCTACTGGCAGACCCGCTACAGCGGCGACCGCTCCGTCATCGGCCGCACCATTCGTTTCAACGATTACCCGTTGACCATCGTCGGCGTCTCCCAGCCCGGATTCGAGGGCATGGAGCCGGGGATCCCGGCGCAGATGTTCGTGCCCATGGCCATGGCCCAAGCCGTCCGCCCCGGATTCACCGATATGTTCAATCGCCGCCAGCGCTGGGTCAACGTTTACGGCCGGCTCAAACCCGGAATCGCCATCCGGCGCGCCCAGGCGGGGCTGTTGCCGCTGTTTCGGCAAACCATCAATATGGAAGTGCTGCAGCCCCCTTTCCGCCACGCCACGCCCTACGATAAACAGCAATTCCTGCGCATGTGGCTGGAAGTGATGCCGGGCGCGCAAGGCAATACCAATATGCGCCGCGAGTATCAAACGCCCTTGCTGGTGTTGATGGCCGTGGTCGGATTGGTCCTGCTGATCGCCTGCGCTAATCTGGCAAGCTTATTGACGGCGCGGGCGGCGGCGCGGCAGAAGGAAATCGCGGTTCGACTGGCGATCGGCGCCAGCCGCGGCCGCATGATCCGCCAACTGCTGACCGAAAGCCTGCTGCTGGCAACCGCGGGCGGCGCCATCGGCATCTTGCTGGCGCTGCTGATGGTGAAAGGTCTGCTCGCCCTTCTGCCGCCTTCCCTCTCCGGCTACTCGATCTCGAGCACGCCGGACCCTCGCATGCTGGCATTCACTTTCGCGCTCACGCTCGCCACCGGCGTGCTGTTCGGCTTGGCGCCGGCGCTGCAATCCACCCGCCCCAACCTGGCCGGCACGCTCAAAGACCAGGCCGGCGGCGTGATCGGCGGCGGCCACGTCGGGTTGCGCAAGATCCTGGTCGCGGCCCAGGTTTCCCTGTCTCTCCTGTTATTGATCGGCGCCGGCCTGTTTGTTCGCAGCCTGGCCAACCTGCGCGGTCTCGACCCCGGATTCCGCGTGGGTAACCTCATCCAGTTTCAGATCAGCCCGCGGTCGGCCGGCTATACCGCGGAGCGGACAAGCGCATTCTGGCTTCAACTCGAGGAGCGCCTGCGCGCCATTCCCGGCGTCTACTCCGCCGGCCTGGCGTTGGTTCCGGTGCTGGCGAACAACGAGTGGGACAACAGCGTCACCATCGCCGGCTATAACGCCAGGCCCGGCGAAGACATCGACCCGCATTTCAACCAGGTCAGCGCGGGGTACTTCGACACGCTTGGGATTCGCGTGATCGCCGGGCGCGGGTTCACCCTCAAAGACAGTCTCAATGCGCCCCGAGTGGCCGTGGTAAACGCGAGTTTCGCGCGCCGCTACTTCAACAACGCTCGCGCTGTGGGACACCGCATCGGCCAGGGCAGCGATCCGGGAACGCCCACCGATATCGAGATCGTGGGCGTGGTCAACGATACCCGTTACGAGAACCTGCGGGAACCGGTCCCGCTCGAGTATTATTTGTGCTCCGCGCAGGACCGCCGCTCCGGCGACATGACCGCCTACGTACGCACCATGCACGACCCCGACAACGCTTTCAGCGCGGTGCGCGCGGCCGTGCGGGACCCTGACCCGAACCTGCCCATCACCCGCATGAAGACGCTCGAGCACCAGTTGGATGAATCGATCGTTACCGAGCGCATGATCGCGCTATTGTCCAGCCTGTTCGGCGCGCTGGCCACGGCGCTCGCGATTGTCGGCCTTTACGGCGTGATGGCCTACATGGTGACGCGCCGCTCGCGCGAAATCGGCATCCGCATGGCGCTGGGCGCCGACCGGCCCAGCGTCCTCTGGCTCATCATGCGCGAGGTGCTGACGCTGGTGGCCGCCGGAATTGCCGCCGGGTTGCCCCTGGCCTACCTGCTGACCCGCCTGGTCCAGGCGCAGCTCTACGGAGTCGAAGCGCACGACCCCGCGGCCGCGATCCTGGCGACGGCGGTTCTGCTGCTGGTGGCGCTGGCCGCCGGCTACATCCCCGCCCGCCGGGCCGCCGGCGCGGACCCGATTCGCGCCCTCCGCTACGAATAGAAACGAAACCGGATGTGGGACAGCCTGTCAGGTTCTTTCCC
>JBKQVG010000443.1:0-5171 GCA_052325345.1 Bryobacteraceae bacterium | reverse complement strand
TGACCAGGGCGGCTTCCCACCCGCCCGTGCCGGATGCGGGGAAGACGATCACCGGATTCTGAGTCTGGAAGACGGCTTTCATCCCCTCCAGGCAAGTCTTGCCCAGCGCCGCGAAATCCGCGCTGCGATGGTCGATCGTCGGATTGTCTATGGCGCGCAGAACCCGGTCGGGAACATTGGTCGGTCCGGGTATTTGAAGAAAATGTCTGCCGGTTGGATGGCTCATCGTCGTGAATCCTTGCCTGGTTTTGGTGGGGCAGACCATCGTTTCTCGTGGTCTGCCCTTCACCGGCTTGTGGCAGACCACAAAAAACGGTGGTCTGCCCCACGGGCGCTATTTGCCGAGCACCCGCAGCGCCGCCGCTACAACCGCCTCCGGGACAAATCCGAAGTGGGCCATCACTTCCGACCCCAGTCCGGACTCACCGAAGCGGTCGATACCGATGCACTCGCCCTGGCTACCGGCCCATTTCTGCCAGCCAAACGTTGCGCCGGCTTCCACTGTGACCCGAGCCGTAATCGCTTTTGGCAACACGTTTTCGCGATAAGCGCCGTCCTGGGCTGAGAAAAGTTCCCAACTGGGCAAGCTGACCACGCGCGCTCTAACGCCCTGGGCGGCTAGCGCGGTCTGCGCTTTCACGCACAGGGAAACCTCCGATCCGGTACCGATCAGAATCACTTGGGGCGCGCCGCCTTCGGCTTCGGAAAGGATATAGCCGCCCTTGGCGACGTCCGCGCCCACCGCGCGGCTGCGGTCCAGGTGCGGCACGTTCTGCCGCGTCATGGCCAGCAGCGTCGGGGTCGGATGCTGGGCGGCGAATGCCCAGGCTGCCGCGGTTTCGGTGGGGTCCGCCGGTCGTATAACCACCAGGCCCGGAATCGATCGCAGGCCGGCCAGTTGCTCGATCGGCTCATGCGTCGGCCCGTCCTCGCCTACACCGATGCTGTCATGCGTGAAAACATAGATCGCGCGCAGCTTGCTCAGCGCACCAATCCGAATGGCGGGCTTCATGTAGTCGCTGAAAACCATGAAGGTGGCCGAAAACGGCAGTACGCCGCCGTGTGCCGCCATGCCGTTCACCGCCGCTCCCATGGCGAGTTCGCGCACTCCGAAAGCTACGTTTCGTCCCGTGTAGCCCCATCCTCCGCCCACCGCGCCCATGGTGACCGGCGTATCGGCCGGAGGTTGAAAATCGCCCTGTCCCTTGAGCGCCGTGTCGGTGGAAGGATTCAGATCGGCCGACCCGCCCATCAGTTCCGGAATGCGCTTGGCCAGCGCATTGATGGACAGGCCGCCGGCCACGCGGGTGGCGATGGCTTTATCGGCCGGCTGCCACTTGGGCAGATCCGCCGCCCAATCGGCGGGCAGTCTGCCGGCCACCATGCGCTCGAACTCCGCGGCCTCGGCCGGGAACGCGCTCTGGTACGCCGCGAAGCTCTTCTGCCAGTCGGCTTCGGCGGCCGCGCCCCTGTCAATCGCCTTGCGAAAATGCGCCACCGCATCTGGAGGCAGATAGAACTTGTCCGTGGTTGGCCAACCCAGCGCCTTTTTGGTCTCCGCCAGTTCCTCTTCACCCAGCGGCGCGCCGTGCGACGAAAAATTGTCGTGCTTGTGGGGGCTGCCGTAGCCGATATGCGTGCGAATCAGAATTAGCGAAGGCGCCGATGTTTCGGCCTGCGCCTGGCGGATAGCGCCGGCCACCTCTTCCGTGTTGTTGCCGTCGCTCACCTGCACCGTGTGCCACCCGTAGGCGTCGAAACGCTTGCGCACGTCTTCGGTAAGAACTAGGCCAGCGGCCCCGCCCAGCGTAATGTGATTTTGATCGTACAGATAGACCATTTTGCCGAGTTTCAGGTGGCCGGCCAGCGATGCCGCCTCCTGGGTCATGCCTTCCATCAGGTCGCCGTCGCCGCAAACCGCGTAGGTATGGTGATCGACGATCGCGTGCCCCGGCCGATTGAAACGCGCCGCCAGCCAGGCTTCCGCGATCGCCATGCCCACACCGTTGCCGAAACCCTGGCCCAGCGGACCGGTCGACACTTCCACCCCTGGTGTCGTACCGCGCTCAGGATGGCCGGGCGTCCTGCTGCCCAACTTTCGGAAGTGCTTCAGATCTTCCAGCGACAGATCGTAGCCCGTCAGGTGCAGCAGGCTGTAGAGCAGCATCGAGCCGTGGCCGGCGGACAGAACGAAGCGGTCGCGGTTGAACCACGAGGGGTCCTTGGGATTGTGCTTCAAGAACTGATCCCAGAGCGTAAAGGCCGCGGCGGCAAAGCCCATCGGCATGCCTGGATGCCCGGAGTTGGCGTTCTGCACGGCGTCGGCTGAAAGAATGCGAATGGTGTTGATGCACAGTTCTTCGATGGAGACGGTAGTCGGCACGTGATTCCTTTCCTGAATAAACCGATAAAATACCATGATGCCTGAAAAGCGGGCTTCGTGCTGGGGCCGGGGGTACGCTCCGGCGCCTTTCGCGTGCGTAAGTCAGGGCCTATGCACAATCGCGTCCACGCCCCGCATTGCGAGCTCGGTTTGGATGTCGCCGGCCAGCAAGCGCCGCGCTCCCTCCAGTTGCCTCAAAACCGCATCCAGGTGGCAAAGCGCGAGCCCGCGCACAAACAAGTGCGCCTGTTCCCCCGAGCAAAGCTCCCCTATGGGCCGCATTTCCTTCGGCATCCAAGCCAACTCGCCGGTGAACGGCATGGCCCGCACCGCCTCGTGCAGATGCTCCACATCGTCCATGAAGTGCAGGTGGTCGGCCCGGCGCAGGATGACCATGCGCTTGGTCGCCTGAGTCCGTTCGAATACCTCGTACATCCCGGCTAATGGCGTTGAAATATCGTTTTCCGCGGCCAGGTACAGGGTCGGAACGTCGCGTCCCCAGGTGAATGTGAGCTTTACCGGAAGAATCCCCGGTTTTGGGCGGGAGTTACCGCCCGGCGCCAGCGCCACCACCGCCCGGATGCGTCCCTCCACCTCCGGCGCGGCAAGCGCTGTCCAGCCTCCGAAGCTGTGTCCCGCGATTCCAATCCGCGCTCCATCCACCTTCGCTTCCGAATCCCACCCCTCGCCGTCCAGCAGGTGGTCGAGCAGAAACCGCATGTCGGGAACCCGATTCCGAATCCAGGCCTCCACGCGCGCCGCCTTTTGCTCGCTGGTCTCACCCTCCTTGCGAGCCAGCTCCGCGTCGACCACCTCCGAGTGATCCAGCGCCGCCACCACGTACCCATGGCTGCTCAAGTGGGTACACAGAAACGTCGACTGCCGCCGCCTGCCGGCGCTGCTATGCGAAAAAAGGACCAAAGGGAAGGCCCCGGGCTGGGCTGCCGCATCGCGCACCGCCATCTGGCTCCGCGGCGTGCCGTGTGGTGTATCCGTGAAGATGTCCTGCGTCGCGGGCGCAAGATCCTGCCCCGCGTGCCGCGCCGCCGCCGGATACCACATCTCACAAGGGAACACGCGGTTCCGTGCCCTGTCCAGCGCCTGGACCGTACGCACCCCTACCGGAAATCGCCCGCGCGCGAATGGGTCGCAGGCCATCCTTCGTTCGGACTGCGGTTCGGCATGGTCGAGGCCTCGGCCGGTCATGGTGAGTACTATTCTCGCGCAATTCCGAAGTGCGGAACGCATAGCCTGCCAGCCCGCCGTGGCGAGATCGGGAGTTCGGAATCCAATCTCCGAACTCCTGATGTCGTGGAATTCGGGTTGAGCCAGGGTTCGGCGGTGAGGCGGTGGGACAGACCATCGTTTTTCGTGGTCTGTCGGGCCCTCGCCAAGCCCTAACAGCCTGACAGACGACAAACGACGATCGTCTGTCCCACCTCTGGGTCAGGTCATTTTCCCCATCATCATGCGGTGCTCTCCCCAGAAGGACAAACCGGTACTTAGTACCGGTTCTTAAACCAAGAATCAATAACTTGCGGCCAAAACCGGTACTTAGTACCGGCTTGCGGTCAAAATCCAGAAGCTTGAGCCGCGTTTCCCACAGCCAAATTCGCTATAACGGCCGCGTCCAAAAACCGGCCCCGCCGAGCCTGCGCCACGACTTAAGGGAACCACCCAGCGGGTTCAAGCCTTCCGCGAACCGCGATGCTACGCCCTTTTGATCAGCCGGACCAGGAACAGCAAGACTATCGCCCCGATGGTGGCCGTGATCAGGCTCCCGATCAGCCCGCCGCCGGTAAAGATTCCAATCGACCCGAGAAGCCAGCCACCCAGGAAGGCTCCAATCACGCCGATGACCAGGTCTCCAATGAGGCCGTAGCCGCCGCCCTTCATCAACTGTCCGGCCAGCCAGCCGGCAGCGATACCAATAATGAGAAACCACAAAAGATGCATATCTCCTGCTTTCCGTTCGCGCCGCTTGGGACTGCATCATGTCGCGAACTCGTCGAACAATCATGACCGAAATGGCCGGCGCATGCAAGATCGGATTTCCGCCGGTGCGCTCATCGCTGCATTGCGCCCCTCCGCGCTTGTTATGATCGCAGTGGATGGGTCCCGATTTCCTGGTGATTGGCGCGGGTGTGGCGGGGCTGCGGGCGGCAATCGAGTTGGCTCCGGCCGGGCGCGTTCTGGTGGTGGCCAAGGAAAGCCTGCACGAATCGGCCTCGGAATACGCGCAGGGCGGCATCGCGGCGGCGCTCGCCGACGACGACGAGATCGGGCTGCACGAAAGCGACACCATCTACGCCGGCGACGGGCTGTGCGAGCGCGAAGCCGTGCACGCGCTGGTGGAAGACGGGCCGGCGGCAATCGAAGAGCTGATCGGCTGGGGCGCGGAATTCGACCGCGAAGGCTCCCGCCTTGCGTTCGCCCGCGAGGGCGCTCACAGCCGCAGCCGCGTGCTGCACGCGCACGGCGATTCCACCGGCCGCGAGATCGCGCGCGTGCTCTACCGCAAAGCCGCCTCGCTGGCCAACGTGGAGTTCCGGACTTACGCCGCGGTGGCGGACCTGCTGATGGATGGAGGCGAGACGCGAGGCGCGCTGGTATACGGGCAAGCGGCGGCGAAGGCCGAACCGGCCGAACCGATCTATGCGCGCGCGGTGCTGCTCGCTACCGGCGGCCTGGGCCGGGCGTTGGCCAATACCACCACCCCCGCCGTGGCCACCGGCGACGGCGTCGCCATGGCGTACCGCGCCAGCGCCGAGATCGCCGATATCGAATT
>JBKQVG010000442.1:0-3032 GCA_052325345.1 Bryobacteraceae bacterium | reverse complement strand
GGGAATGCGATGTTTTTCAACCAGCTCCACAAAGTCGGCTGGCGTATAGCGGGCAAGCGCCGATTTGGCGAAGTAACGTCTTCGAACAGTTTAAGGTTGCCGGCAAAGATCTCGCCGCCAAGGTTCGCGAGCTGATTCACGAAGGCAACGTGCGGCGCATTATCCTCAAGAACGAAAGCGGCCACACTTTGCTGGAAATTCCGGTCACGGTGGCGGCCATTAGCGTGGTGGCGGCGCCCGTGCTGGCCGCCGTGGCTGCCCTCGCCGCGATGATCTCGATGGGAACCATCGTGGTCGAACGGACTCAGCCGCCCTCCGGCGACGCACCCCATTCGGATGGGGGCGCTTCGCCCCAAGGCGGGCCGCCCTCGTCTTGACGGGCGGATAACCCGGCGCCGGAGGTTGGAATTACCGCTGAGCGGATTTGGATCCCTCCAACTGTTGTTATCGTAGGGAGGGAGGAAAATTGGCGCGCTCCGAACGCGTGGCGGAAACCTGGAGTCTGCGGCTCGAGCGCCTCGCGCGCAGTATCGAGTTGCTGGCCAAGAAGGACGAGCGCTCGCTCGAACGGGCGCTCGAAATGAGCGCGTTGCGCCGCGCCGCGGCCGCCGAATTGCACGCCACTTGCGCCGAACTGGTGGGGGCGCTCAACGGTCTGCTGGCCCGTTACCGGGTAGAGTTGGACCCGCCCCAATTTCACCCCGAGGCCTTCCAGGAAGATGGGGCGAACCTGTTCCAGGTGAACGTGCGCGGGCGCATTCTACAGGTGGAATTTCACGCCACCCAGGAGCTGCTTTCCACCGAAGAGTTCCGCGTGCCCTACACGCTGGAGGGCTCTGTCCGCGCCTTCAACCAGGAATTGCTCGACAAGGAATTGATCGAGGAACAGCTTCTTTTCTATACCGTGGAGCCGGACCGCCGCATGTGGCGCTACTTCGATGCCCGCACCTACCGCACGGGCCCCTTCGACCGGGCATATCTGCTGTCTTTGATGGAACTCATCATTAGCTGAAGCGGATGGCCGCCATCCGCCGTCAATGTCGGCCCGCCCTCCCGGGAATAAGAAAATCGAATTCGGCATATCGAAAATTCCGTTTGGTTCGATTGCGGAGCCGCGCGAAAATGTGTGTTTGCCATGTTTGCGAAATGGAGGGCGCCACGAATGCCCCGAATTGTACGAGCATTTCTTTTCCTGCCGTGTACGGCGCTGCTGATGGGGCAAACGCCGCCCGACGTTTCCGCCCGGCTGACGGCGGTGGAAGCGGCCGCCAAAGCGGCGCAAAGCGCGGGCGACAATGCCTGGATGCTGGTAAGCGCGGCCCTGGTGCTGCTGATGACGGGGCCCGGGCTGGCGCTTTTCTACGGCGGGCTGGTGCGCCGCAAGAACATTCTGGGCACCATGATGCAAAGCTTCGTGCTGATGGCCCTGGTGACCGTGATCTGGGCCATCGTGGGATACAGCCTGGCCTTCGGTGGATCGCAGCCGTTTCTGGGCGATCTGCGGTTCGCCTTCCTGAGCGGGGTGGGCAGCGCGCCCAATGCCGACTACGCGGCCACCATTCCGCAGTCCACCTTCATGATCTACCAGTTGATGTTCGCCATCATCACGCCGGCGTTGATCTCGGGGGCGTTCGCGGAGCGCATGAAGTTCAGCGCCATGATCGTGTTCACCACCCTGTGGAGCCTGGTGGTTTATTTTCCGATGGCGCACATGGTATGGGGCAAAGGCGGGCTGTTGAACGCGTTTAGCGGGGGCCGGATTCCCTGTTTCGATTTTGCCGGCGGCACGGTGGTGCACATTACCTCCGGCGTGTCGGCGCTGGTTTGCGCGCTTTATCTGGGTAAGCGCGTCGGCTATCCGGAGGTGCCCATGAAGCCGCACAGCATGGCGCTGAGTTTTATCGGCGCGTGCCTGTTGTGGGTGGGCTGGTTCGGATTCAACGCCGGTTCCGCGCTGGCGGCCTCGCCGCTGGCGACCAGCGCTTTCGTGGCCACGCATTTCGCGGCCGCGGCGGCCACTTTGAGCTGGATGGCGGCGGAATGGATGCACGACGGGAGACCGAGCGTGCTGGGCGGTATCTCCGGCGCGGTGGCGGGGTTGGTGGCGATCACGCCGGCGTCCGGCTTCGTCCAGCCGTTTTCAGCCCTGTTGATCGGATTGTGCGCCGGCGTGGTCTGCTACCTGACGGTGACCAAAGTCAAGGCCCGCTTCGGCTACGACGATTCGCTCGATGCCTTCGGCGTGCACGGCTGCGGCGGCACCCTGGGCGCGCTCGCGACCGGCGTATTCGCCACCAGCCTCATCAACGGCGGGCTCAAGGACGCCGCCGGAAGGCCGCTGCCGTTAGGGTTGGTGGATGGCCGCGCCGGACAGGTGTGGAACCAGGCCATTGGCTGCGCCGTTGCCTGGGCCCTGGCGATCGTGGGTACACTCATTATCCTGAAAATCACGGATGTGCTGGTAGGTGTACGGGTGACGCCCGAGCAGGAAGAAACCGGGCTCGACCTCAGCATGCACGGCGAAGAAGGATACACCTTCGAGTCGTAGCCGGGAGCCCCCGTGGCGCGTTCTGCCCAGCCCAATGCCGCATACCTTTCCCAATATCGGGAAACGGTGCAAAATTGGTGGGGCGGACGTCCTCGTCCGCGCGGGTCCCCCCGGACCCGCTCTTCGCCCCAAAGAATCAACCGGTTGCCGCCGGCGATGCGCGACCAGGGGGTCGCGCTCGGACGAGGGCGTCCGCCCCACCAGAACTTAAGGGGGCGCTCGGTAGCCGAAAAAGTATGCGGCATTAGGCTGGACAGCCGACAGCCTGCTGAGCCAAGATTCCAAACTCCTGATGTCGCGGAATTTGGGTTGAGCCGGAATTCGGTGACCGAGGGGTGGGACAGACCATCGTTTTTGGTGGTCTGTCGGGCCCTCGCCAAGGCGTAACAGCCTGACAGACGACAAACGACGATCGTCTGTCCCACCTCTGGGTCGGGTCATTTTCCCTGGCCACGCGGAATGCCGGGGCGACATCAGGAGTTCG
>JBKQVG010000441.1:0-9532 GCA_052325345.1 Bryobacteraceae bacterium | reverse complement strand
GACGCCGAGGCTGATGTAGTCGGTAATGCGGCTCCCGGCGGGTAGGGACGCAACGGTACGAGCCATTCTGGGGGCCTCCGCCCCAAAACAGAATAGCATGAAAATGTTGTTAAGTGAACAGTATTGGCGCTAGCCGATACGAAACCGCTTGCTGAGCGCGGCATCGATGTTGAAGAGTCCAGGACCCACCAAGTGGTTCCTTCCCAGAATTCCGAAGGCGCCGGCGGGCGAGGCCACGAAGGCATTGGTGTTGTACCACTCGCTGGTGCTGCGCTGGCCGGCGGGGAGTTCGGCGCTCTGGCCGGGAACCGTATTCGGCGTTCTGCTGGCCGGTCTGTACTTGAAATTCGGCCAGCGTATCGAGGATCGGCGTCAAGCTGAGCGACATGTTAGTCGGGATCGAGATTGGTAATGCCGTCGAGCAGGAAGCCGTTGTTGTTGGTGCGATTGCCGGATGCCGAAAATCCGCCGTCCTGGTTGAGACGGACCTTGTTCTGCTGAACCGACTCACCACCGATGGTGACGTTGGGCGAGAGCAGCGCGAGGTCGATGAACTGACGCCCGTTCAAAGGCAGCGATTGGATCTTTTCTTCGCCGATGACCGTACCCTGGGCCGCCGATTCGGTGTTGAGGAGCGAGACGACACCCGTTACGTCGACACTTTCGGAAACGGCTCCGACTTCCAGCCGGATGTCGGGAAGAGCGGGCGCCGCGACGTCGACCGCGATACCCGCGTCATGGAAGGTCTTGAAGCCCGGCGCGACGGCTTCCACGTCATAGCGGCCCGGCGAAATCAGGGTGAAGATATAAGCTCCGGCGGCGCCGGACATGACGCTCCGAGCGGCTCCGGTGGCCTGGTTGGTGAGCCGGATTTGCACGGCGGCAATGCCTCCGCTCTGGGGATCCGTAACCCGGCCTTCGAGCGCGGAGGTGTCGGTTTGGGCCAAGACTGCCGCGGGCAGAAGCATGGCCGCGAGCAGTCCTGGCAGAAGGCGATTCAGAGATTGTTTATGCATGTTCGGCCGGGGTGTTATCGGGAGCAAATCGAAATGAGAATAAACATTGGTATCGTCCCAGATCTCTGTTACGCCTTAGTGACACCGCGCATGAAAGTTCGACGCGCCACCGCAGGCTTGACAGCCCGGCTGGATACTGCGCCGCGGTTTTTCGTGGAGTGCTGTTGGCCAACGGGCGGATGGGGACAATCTGGGAGAGGATGAGCCGGGACCGGATTACGGCGTGGTTTGAGGTTTGAGCAGGTTGGGTAGCTGATCGGGGGCGTGGCCCAGCGCGCGGGCCAAACTCAATTTCGCCAGATTGTGGGCGAAGACGCTGTCGATCAGGTCCAGTTGAGCGCTGGCGACGGTTTGTTGCGCCTGGACAACCTCCACGGTGTTGACGACGCCGGCTTCCATGCGCGCGCGGCTCATCTCCAGGGCTTCCCGGGCGACCTGCAGGTTCTTGCGCGCGACCTCGACCTGGCCCGCGGTGGCGGCGAGATCGAGGTAGACCTGGCGGACTTCGGATTCGATCTGGCCGCGGGTATCGTCCAATTCAGCCTCGCGTTGCGCCAGGACCGCTTCGGCCTGGGCGATGTCGCCGGCGGTCCGTCCGCCTTGCCAAAGCGGAATGCTGAGGCTGCCGACCACGCTGAACGCACCGTGAGCTTCGGCCGGGTTGGTGCCGATGACCTGGTAATCGCCGCTGACCGATAGCGACGGCAACCGCTCGGCACGCGCGGCCGAGAGAGCTCTGGCGGCCGCTTCCACCTGGGATTGGGCGGCTTTGAGGTCGGCGCGCTGCCGTTCGGCCTGAGCCACGGCGTCGTTCACATTCTGGACCGGCGCCGGGCTGAAGGGGAAACTGTCGGTGAGCCGATAGCCCGGATCGGGCGGAAGACCGGTGAGGCGCGCCAGGTTGATCTTCTGTTTATCGAGATCGTTGCGCAGGGTAATGATCTGTTGCTGCTGGGCGAGCGTCCGAAGCTGGCTCTGGTCCACGTTGAGCCGCCCCAGCACGCCTTCGGCGTGTTGTTCGGTGGATTGATGGAAGACGGCATTGGCGGTGTCGAGCTGGGCTTGAGCGGCGTCGACGCGGGCTTGGGCGGCCAGCACTTGCAGATAAGCCCCGCCCACGGCCAGAGTGACGAGGTCGCGCGCATCCTCCAGGCTGTATTGGCCGGCGCGGGCGGTGGCCTGGGCGGAGCGGTAGTTATGGACCGCGGTCAGGTTCGCGAGATTTTGGCTGAGGCTGACCTGGAGGCTGCCGTAGTTGAACGGACCGGCCATGGTGGGAATGTGAAAGCCAGGCACGCTGATGCGGAGGCCGAGCGCGGCGAGATTGGTTTGCTCGACGGTTTCGCTGAGACCGCCGTTGATATTCGGCAGCAGGGCGCTGCGCGCCACCGTCACTTGCGCGCGGTTTTGACGGACGGTGTGCGCCAGCCCGACGGCGCCGAGATTGTAGGCCAGGCCGCGCTGGAGCGCTTCCCGCAGCGAAAGCTTGCCGGAAAAAGGCGCACCGGCGGTGCCGCGCGTGCTGCCGCTGTAGGGGCCGGAAATCTGCACACTGGGATTCAGAGTATTGACGCTGGTGGTGGTTCCCGATACGGGCTGCTCGACGGCGCCGACCGAGCCGCCCTGGTTGTTGCGGCCCGATGCCGGCAGCGCGACGGCGGTGGGGCCGGCGCCGGCCGAAGGCGGCGCCAAAGGGTTGCCCGCCTGCGCGAAAGCCGCGCCGGCCAGGAAACTCCCAAGCAGGACGGTACGCAGCAGCCGCTGCTGGAAGTCTCCGCGGGCCGAAGGCCTGCTCCACGGCGGCTCGAAACCATTGATCGGGCGTTGTGGAGCGGGCGTTTTCGCCTGCAATCGGCCGTGGTTATCGCTTCTTTTCATGGCATCTCTCGTCATTTCGAATTCGCCGCCAATTTGCGCATGGCGGCCAACAACTGGCTCTGGTCCGCCGCCGAAAGTAACGCCAACTGCCGCGCTTCGGCGCGCTGGGCGCGTGGCCAAGCCCGGGCGAACACGCGGTCGCCGGTGTCGGTGCGCCGCACCCATTGCACGCGGCGGTCGCGCGGATTGCGTTCGCGGCGCAGCAGGCCGCGGCGCTCCAGGCTATCGAGCATGGCCACGATCGAGCTGGGATCGAGGCCAAAGACATCGGCAATCTCGTGCTGCGAAAAGTCGCCGGAGCCGGCGATCTGCAGCAGCCAGAAGTCGCGCGAGCGCAGCTCCAGCGGCGCCAGGACACGATCCAAACGCCGCCGCACCTCCAGCCAGATCTTCCAGTTGCAAAACCATAATCCGGGCGCGGCCGGCTGCAACACGGACGCTACCTTGGCTGGGGTTCGTTTTCGGACGGGGCGGGGCATGGTTACAAAGTCCGCCGGAACAGCAGGGTTGCGCCCCCCAGCACCACGGCCGAAGTCAATGTCAGCGCGAAGATGTCGCCGGTAACCGCGGTGATGCCGAAGTCTTTGAGCAATAGCGTGCGGAAGGCGTGGACGGCATAGGTGAACGGATCGCACACAGACATCCAGCGCAGCCAACCGGGGAAGCCGGCAATGGGATAAACGGCGCCGCTGGGAAAAAACAGGAGCGTGTTCAGCACCCCGAAGATGGCGCGCGGCACCAGCGGGTCGCTGATGCGCGCCATGATGAAGAACATCATGCCGATCAGGGCCACGGAAGTGAGCACGACCATCAGCGTCAGCTCCAGAATTCGCTCCGGTTGAAAGAAGCCCGGGACCCGGGCTACGACGGCCCCCAGCACCAGGACGGTTTCCCCCGCCAGCACGGCCTTGATCACGCCGGAAAGATTGAAGCCCAGAATCAGCTCCCACTTGGTGATGGGGGTCACCATGTAGCCTTCGTGAAGGCCGCGCGACTTGTCGTCGATGAACAACATGCCGCCGCCGATCATGGCGGTGACGAAGATGGCCAGCACCATGGAACCAGGCAGCAGGTACTTGATGTAATCGATGTAGGGATAGACCTCGACCACGTCGAGGGAGGCCTGGGGCGGCTCGCGGGGCGGAACCTGGGGCGCATTGATCGAGGCCACCAGGCTGGACATCTGCTCGCCCACCGCGCCCGCGACCGAGCGATCGGTGTTGTCGGTAATCAGCGCCAGGTGCGGCTGGTGCTGTTCCAGCAGGTCGCGGGAATAATGCTGGGGAATGATCAGAACCGCGCTCAGCACGCCCTTGCGCAGATCGCGAACGGCGGCGCCTTCGTCGCCGTAATCGATGGGCAGGAAGGTGCGGGCGTTCGCGCCCACGGCCCGCAGGCGCTCGAGCACATCGACCGATTCGGGTCCGCGATCGAGATTGACCACTCCGAGATTGACGTTCTTGATATTGCCGCCGAAGGCGTTGCCGAGAATGATCAACTGCACGAGCGGCAGCACCAGGGAGGCGAACAGTAGCGCGGGGCTGCGGCGGAACTTGCGCATATCGCGCTCGACCAGGGCCAAGGCTCGTTTCACCGGGGACCGCCTCTCTTTGCCCCGCCCGCGGGAACGCCTTCAGCGATCTCCGCCAAGGCGTGGCCGGTGTAGTGCAGGAAAACGTCGTCCAGGCTGGTGGATTCGACCGACAGGCTTTTCAGCTCGAGCTTGTGGACGCGCGCGATCTCGACCAGCTCCTGCGCCGAGGCCGGGCCGCGGTCGCTCGAGAGGCGATAGGTGGCCGAGCCCAGCGCGCGCACCGACTTGACGGCCGGCAACGCCCGGAGCGCGGCGGCGCCATCGGGCAGATCGGGCTCGAACTGGACCTCGATGCGGCTGGCGCCGGGCACGGAGGCCTTCAGCGCGACGGGCGTATCGAGCGCTACCATGCGGCCCCGATCGACGATCGCGACGCGGTCGCAGAGCCGGTCGGCCTCGTCCATGTAATGGGTGGTGAGAAAGAGCGTGCGGCCCTGCTGGGCGCGCAGGTGCGTGATCATCTCCCAAACCGAAATGCGCGAGGCCGGGTCGAGACCGGTGGTGGGTTCGTCCAAAAACAGGATTTGTGGATCGTGTACCAGGCCGCGGGCGATCTCGAGCCGCCGGCGCATGCCGCCGGACAACGTGGCGGCGAGGGCGTTGGCGCGATCGGCCAGCCCGACGGCTTCGAGCAACTCGGCGGTGCGCTGGCGGCGCCGGGCTCCGGTGATGCCGTACAGCCGGGCGTGAATACCCAGATTCTCGGCGCAGGTGAGCTCGGGGTCGCTGGTCATGTTCTGCGGAATGACGCCAATGTTGGCGCGCACGGCGGTGGGATCGCGAATGATATCGTGGCCGGCCACGACGGCGGTGCCGCTCGAGGGCGGCACCAGCGTGGTCAACATGCGGATGAGCGTGCTCTTGCCGGCGCCGTTCGGGCCGAGCAGTCCGAAGATCTCCCCGGCCTGGACCGAGAAGCTGACATTATCGACCGCCAGCAACGTACCGAAGCGCTTGCTGATGCCTTTGACCTCGATCGCAGCGCCGATTGAGGATGAACTTTGCGCTTCCATGGCGGTTAGTCCATGGCGCTCGCGACCGGCGGACGCGGCGGCAGGGCGGGCACCGGCAGCATCACCCAGGCGGTCATGCCCAGCGGGAGCTTGCCCTCGGGATTGGCCACCCGTATGCGTATGGCGACCGTCTTGATATCCCGCTTGGTGCGGCTGACGTCGCGCTGGGTGGCGAAATCGGCTTCGACGGCCTTGTAGATGACCGGACCGGAGACCTCGGCGCCGGAGGGCAGGCGCACGCGCAAAGTTTGTCCCATGGCGATGAGATCGGCGTAGGTCTCCTCAACGTCGGCATCCACCCAGGTGGAGCTCAAGTCGAAGAGAGTGACGATCGGACTGCCCGGGTTCACGACCTCGCCTTGCCGCGCCGCGCGCAGGGTGACAATGCCGCCGGCGGGCGCGAGAATCCGGGTCTGGCCGAATCGCGCCGCGGCGGCCGCGGCGTTGGCTTCGGCTTCGGCCGCGGCGGCGCGCAGGGCGTCGGTCTGCTGTTTTTGTACGCCGACCTGGCGTTCCTGCTGCCGGGCATCCGCCAGGGCGGCGCGCGCCGCCGCCACGGCGCGCTGCATCGCCTCGCCGCCGGCCTGTGCCGCCGCCACGGCGCGCCTCGAAGCCGCGACTCCGGCTTCTGCGGCCTGATGGTTGGCCTTGGCGGAATCGAGATCGCTTCGGGCCGCGACCAGGTCCTGAGGCGGGTTGATGTCTCTTTCGACGAGTGGGCGGATGCGATTGAAGTTGTCCTGGGCCTTGGCGACCGCCGCCTCGGTTTGGGCCACTTGCGCCTCCGCCTGCCGCAGTTGGGCCTGCGCTTGTGCGGCCTGCGACTCCGCCTGTTGCAGTTGAGCCTGGGTTTGCTCTACCTGTGCTCCGGCCTGGCTGACTTTCGTCGGCAAGGTATTCTCCAGCAGCTCGGTCTGGACCACCGATTGCTGCGCGGTGGCGCGGGCTTGCGCGACGGCATGGCCCGCGGCGCCCTGATCGGCGCGCAATTCGTCCTGGTCGAGTACGGCAATCAAATCGCCGGCCTTCACCCATTGCCCGTCGTCGACCGCCAGGGTGACGATGCGGCCCGTGATCTTGCTGCCCACCACCACTTCGTTACCGTCCACGGTGCCGGTCAGCACCAGCGTCTGCGGACCCGGGCGCTCCGCCCACCAGATGGCCACGCCAGCGGCCGCTAGCAGCAACAAAAGGATCGCTCGTCGTTTCATGCGGAAGACCTCCGTCGATGAAGAATTGAATACGCGGTTAGGCTTGAGTTTGTTCCGAGTGCGCGACTGGCGCGGGTTTGCCCGGATGGCCGCGGCGATGCCACATGCCGCAACGGAAGGATCGCTCGTTTCATGAGGAAGACTTCAGTCGAAAATACATTGTAAACCAAATTATTTTGAACTCAAAGTAAATTTGAAGAGCACGGTGCGGTTACGATGTCTGAACGCACCGGCGACAAAGCCAAAGCCGGCGAGTATTTCCGTTCCCGCGGCCTCGCCACCGGCGAAGTGGTCCAAATCAACGGCGTCCTGCGCCGCGCCGACGAGGGCAAGCCGATCGACTTTCGCGTGTGGGTGGAAAAAGGAATTCCTCATCCGCTCCCCTTGCGCATCGGCTATCAGCTCAAATCCTACCTTCGCCTGGTAATTGAAGCCGAAGCCCGGTAGCGCCGGAAAGCCGCGCCGCCGACCTGTCAAGGGTGCTTTTTCAAAGCTACCGGCGGCGAGAACGCCGGCGCTACGGGTGTCCTCCTTCGAAATCGATCTCGTCGATGTGGGTGCCGTCGGGCGTGATCGCCTCCACGTGCGCCTTCTTGCCGTCGATCCGTACGCTCACGAAATTCTCCGTGCGCATCACCTTAATCGTGATTCCCTCGGGAGGTTTGGCGACATCGTATAACGGCGCCCCGCCGCCGCCCGTGATCACGTAGTGAATGTTGTTCTTGAAGTAGTGCTGGTAGTTGTGATCGTGACCGAAAAACGCCGCGTTCACGTGCATCCGCTCGAACAGCGGCATCAAGGCGGTCATGTGCGGGTTGGCGCCCTGGCGGTTGGATACCGCGGTCATGGGCGGATGGTGCCCGGCCACGAACAGGAAGCCGGTTTTTGCGTTCTTGCGGAGGTCGTCTTCCAGCCACTGGGTCTGCTCATTCCAATAATTCTGTCTTGCCGTCTCGCTCGGCGCCGCGTTGCCCAAGTCGGTATCTAGCCCGACCTTCGCAGTTCGCCTCATTTTTGCGCCGCGGCCGAATTATATTTGGTTTGTCTGCAACAACGACCCTGGGGAAAACGCCGAAAAAGGCCTGAGTGAAGACCTGCCCTCTTTTCTTGCGGCTGGATTTCTGGCATTCTGCTGCTGCCGATGTTTCTGCGCAGCACCCAGCGAAAGAAGGATGGCAAGGTTCACCGCTACTTCAGCGTGGTGGAGAACCGCCGGCTGCCTGGCTCCAAGAGTGTGCAGCGCACGGTGCTGTATCTGGGCGAGATTAACGACCTGCAGCAATCCGCCTGGCGCAACTCGCTGCAGGTCTTCGACGAAGACCAACAAGACTACCGAACTATGAGTCTGTTCCCGGATGACCGGGAAGTGCCCGCGGAGGTGCTGGACAGCATACAGGTGAAGCTGAGTGGCTTGGAGTTGCGGCGGCCGCGGAGCTTCGGCGCTTGCTGGCTGGGGTGCGAATTGTGGCATCAACTCGGGTTGGATGAGTTTTGGCAACAGCGTCTGCCGGAGGCGCGCGAGGCAGTGAGCTGGGAAAAGGTGTTGCAGTTAGAGGTGGTGAACTGCCTAGTCGATCCGGGCAGTGAGTTTCGCCTGCACCGGCAGTGGTTCGTAGATAGCGCGATGGACGAACTGCTGGAGACGGACTTCGCGGTGGCCGCTAAGGACCGGCTGTATCGCTGTCTGGATCGGGTGCTGCCGCACAAACAGGAGCTGTTTGTCTGGTTGAAACAGAAGTGGGCCGACCTGTTCCACGCGGACTTCGAGGTGTTGCTTTACGATCTGACCAGTACGTACTTCGAAGGAGAGATGGAGCAGAATCCGAAAGCCCAGCGCGGTTACAGCCGGGATAAGAGACCGGATTGTCTGCAATTAGTCATTGCGCTGGTGGTGACCACCGACGGGCTGCCGTTGGCCTACGAAGTGATGAAGGGCAACACGTCGGACCGCACCACGCTGCCCGGCTTTCTCCAGAAGATTGAGGACACCTACGGCCAAGCGCGGCGGGTATGGGTGATGGATCGCGGGGTTCCCAGCGAAGCCATCCTGAAAGATATGCGGGATCCAGAACGGCAGACGTTCTATTTGGTAGGCACGCCCAAGAGCAAGATCAACCAGCATGAAAAGAAGTGGCTGAATCTGCCGTGGCAAAAGGTGCGCGACGCGGTGGAGGTGAAGCTGTACGAGCATGAGGGCGAACTTTACGTGTTGGCCAAAAGCGGAGGGCGGCAGGCCAAAGAGAACGCCATGCGGCGCAAGCGACTGACACGGTTGTTGCGCAAACTGCGCGCCATGCGCAAGAGCCTGCCCAAGCGGGATCAACTGCTGCTGCGGATCGGCGCCGCCAAGAAAGAAGCCGGCCGGGCTTTCGGGTTTGTGCAGATGCAGACGCCGTCAGCGAACCAGGCGGTGACGCGCGAGACCTTCTCGTTTCAAGTGGACAAGGCCAAGCTCAAAGCCGCCGAACAACGCGACGGCCATTACCTGCTGCGCAGCAACCTCACCGGCGAAGATCCCGCCGTGTTATGGACCCGCTACGTGCAACTGACCCAGATCGAGAGTGTGTTCCGCTCGCTGAAGAGCGAACTGAGCATCCGGCCCATCCGTCATCAATTGGAACATCGGGCCGACGCGCACGTGCTGGTTGCGTTCCTGGCTTACTGTCTGCAAGTCACTTTGAAGAACCGTCTGACGAGGCACGCGCCGGGATTGACGCCGGCCGCGGTATTCGACAAGCTGGCGACGATCCAGATGGTCGAGGTCTGGATTCCCATGGTGGATGGCCGCTGGCTGGTAATGCCGCGGCACACCCAGCCGGA
>JBKQVG010000440.1:0-5493 GCA_052325345.1 Bryobacteraceae bacterium | reverse complement strand
GAACAGAAGAAGCGCTTTCAGGCGCTCGAAGCCGATCCGCTGGAAGCCTGGCGGGTGACCCCGGCCGACTGGGAGCGCCACAAGAAATGGGACCAATACCTGGAGGCCGCCGAGGAGATGCTGGAGCAGACCGATACCGACTACGCTCCCTGGACGATTGTGGAAGCGACCTCGAAGTGGTACGCGCGGAAGAAGATTTTCGACACCCTGATTGCCGCGCTGGAGAAGCGCTTGGGGCCCGACGCGCCGGCCGAGAGCGCGTCGGCCAAACCGGTTTCGGCCGACTCCGATCTGCGCGCCGCCATGGAAGCGGCGGGCGAGGGAGGCCGCTGATGCTCGAAACCGTGGATCTGACGCGCAAACTGGGGCGCGCCCAATATGTGAAGGAGATCACCCGGCGCCAGATTCAGCTTCGCGAACTGGGCTACCAGGTGTACCAGAAGAAGCGGCCGGTGGTATTGGTCTTCGAGGGCTGGGACGCGGCGGGCAAGGGCGGGGCCATCAAGCGCGTCACCGAGAAGCTGGACCCGCGCGGCTATGTGGTCTATCCCATCAGCGCGCCGCAGGGCGAAGACAAAACGCGCCACTATCTGTACCGTTTCTGGCGCAGGCTGCCGGAGCGCGGGCAGATCGCCATCTTCGACCGCTCCTGGTACGGGCGCGTGCTGGTGGAACGGGTGGAAGGGTTCGCCCGCGAAGAGGAATGGAAACGGTCCTATAAAGAGATCAACGGCTTTGAACGCCAGTTGCGCGATTTCGGCGCCACCGTGGCCAAGTTCTGGATCCACATCTCGCGCGACGAGCAATTGCGCCGCTTCGAGGAGCGCAAGGCCAGCGGCTACAAATCCTGGAAGCTGACCGAAGAGGACTGGCGCAACCGCGACAAATGGCCGGCCTATGAAGATGCGGTGGAAGAAATGCTGGTAAAGACCAGCACCACGGCGGCGCCCTGGACGCTGATAGAAGGCAACGACAAATATTGGTCGCGCACCAGGGTGCTGAGCCGGCTGGTGGAGATTCTGTCGACGGATCTGGCGTATAGGCCGGCGGACCCGCTGCGCAAGAAGCGGTAGCTTGTTGGGCCGGCTTTCGGCGCCGGCGCCGCCACGCTTCGCGATATGCTGTCATCGGAGGAATCAGAATGAAGCCCCGCAGGGCGCCGCGCCGGCGCTCGGCCGATCGTCAGTCCACCGCCGCGCCGGCAACGCCGGCGGCCTCGATCGCTCCCAGCCGATATCTCGTCTTCGTCTCGGTGGCGCTCGCCGTCGCTGCGTTGCTGGTGTACTGGCAAACCGCCAGCCACGGCTTTATCAGCTATGACGACGATCAGTACGTCTACGAGAATTCCCACGTCCGGGCGGGCCTGACGTTTTCGAACATCGCCTGGGCCTTCACCACGTTCTTCTACGCGAACTGGCATCCAGTGACATGGCTCTCGCACATGCTGGACTGCCAACTGTTCGGTCTGAACGCCGGATACCATCACCTGGTCAGTGTGGGGTTCCACATAGCCGGCACGATTCTGCTTCTGCTGGTTTTGTGGCGCGCCACTCGGCGGCTTTGGCCCTCCGCCATCGTGGCCGCTATTTTCGCCCTGCATCCGATGCACGTGGAATCGGTGGCCTGGGTTTCGGAGCGCAAAGACGTGCTGAGCGCCTTTTTCGGCATGCTGGCGCTGTGGCTCTATGTGCGGTACGCGGAGGCGCCGACGGTGAGGCGGTACCTCTGGGTGGCCCTGGCGTTTGCGCTCGGCCTGATGGCCAAGCCCATGCTCGTAACCTTCCCGTTCGTTCTGCTGCTGCTGGATTACTGGCCGTTGGGGCGCTTGAAATGGCCGCCGAAATGGGCCGTCCTCCGTCCTCTTCTGTGGGAAAAGGCGCCGCTTCTGGCGCTGGCGGCAATCGACAGCGTGCTGACGTTCGACGCCCAGCGAAACTTCGGCGCGGTGGTGGCCCTGGGAAGTATGCCATTCTCCGCGCGCCTGGCCAACGTGGCCGCCGCCTACGTGGGCTACCTGGGAAAAGCTGTATGGCCGGCGGATCTGGCGGTGCTGTATCCGGTGCACGGCGTGCCGGCGGAAATGGCGGCCGGAGCGGCCGTTTTGATGCTGGCGCTGACCGGCGGAGCGGTGTGGGCGGCTCGGCGGCGCCCCTATGTCTTGGTCGGCTGGCTCTGGTATGTGGGCATGCTGGTGCCGGTGATCGGCCTGGTGCAGGTGGGTGTGCAATCGATGGCCGATCGCTATACCTACGTTCCATTTGTCGGGCTGAGCATTGCCGTGGTGTGGGGTGTGGACGATCTGGTCCGAAACCATCCGGCGCTGCGGAAGGCCGCGGCGGGCGTGGCGATGTTGGCGGTGATTCTGTTGGCGGCGGTGGCCTATCGCCAGGCGGCCTGTTGGAAAGACAGCGAAACGTTATTCGAGCATACCCTGGCGGTAACTCAGGGCAACTACATCATCCAGAATAACCTGGGCGTTGTCCTCTCGGACGAAGGGAAGCACCAGGAAGCTGTGGCGCACTTTCAGCGGGCCCTGGCCATCCTGGCGGATTACGTGGCAGCCCATGGGAACCTGGGTCATGAATGGATGAAAATGGGAAATTTCGAAAAGGCCCTGCCGGAACTCAACGAAACGCTGCGCCTGGCGCCCACTAATTCCGGGGCGCAGGACAACCTGGGAGTGACGCTGGCCGCCGGCGGTCGCCTGGAGGAGGCGCGGGAGCACCTGGAGAAGGCCGTCCGTCTCGCTCCCGCCAATCCGGAGCCGCACAGTAACCTCTGCTATGTGCTGGGGCGGCTGGGGCGAGCGGACGAGGCGATCGCTCAGTGCCGCGAGGCGCTGCGGCTGAAGCCCGAGTTTCCGGATGCCGACTACAATCTGGGGAACGCCCTGGCGGCGCAGGGAAAGAAGGCCGAGGCCCGGGCGGAATTTGCGAAGGTGCTGGCCGCCAATCCGTCGAACGCCGCTGCGCGCCTGGCCATGGAGAACCTGGGGAAGTAGGGTGGAACCGTCCGGAAGGCGGCCCCAGGAACCGAATTGCCATTACGATTCGAGCTCTTCGTTCAGGTTCTCGGGCAGCGGACCGGCCATGTCGCGCAGTTTTTCGTAGAGAGCGTCGTACAAAGCGGCGTAGGATTCCAGGGCGGCGTCCTGGCGGCGCGGCACGGCGAAGGTGCGGCGCATCTGGCGCACGGCGACGAGCAGCAGCTTGATTTCGTCCTGGCTGAATCCGAAGGTCTGGGCCATCGATTCCACAATGCCAGCAAACCGCCGGGTCATGCAAGCTCCAGGTGCCGATCAGGCACTTGAGCGGCGCCGCCGCGCGGCCCGCCAATCGAGCACCAATAGAGCCAGCAATACGGCGATGCTGATGAGGGTGACAACCCGGCCGATGCGGTTCTCGAGGGGGGTGACAAATTCGAGCCGCAGCCGGAGATCGCCGGGCGGCGGATCGATGGCCATCATGCCGAGGGCGTCTTTACGAACCGGAAGCTGGCGCCGGCCAGTCCACGCCTGCCAGGCGGGATCGTAGGTTTCCTGGACGACCAGGGATTGCCGGGGTTCGATGTGGGCGCGGAGCAGCATCAGGTCGGTGGTCGGGCGGGTAACGGTGACGGCGGCGTCGGGGCCTTTCTCCAGCACGTCGACGTAGCTCCGCAGGTGTTTCACGTCGTCGTTGAAGGCCGGCGGGCGGGCGGCATTGAGGCGGGCGGTGTCGACCACGCGGGCGCGGGCGGCAAAGCGGCGCGGCACGCGGTAGATGGTGTCGCCCGCATGGTCGTCATACACGACGGGCAGAACGCCATCGAGCTTTCGGGGAAACTGGATATCCTTGAAGATTTCCTGCGAGCGTTGGTCGGAGACATAGATGGCATCGACACCCAGCGACTGGAGCCACAGCACGGTCGGTTCGGGCTTGGCGCCGAGGTTGATCTCCCACTGCGCGGCTTCCACCAGGCCGTTGAGCAGGCCCTGTTCGGAACCGCCGCCGGGTTGGGCGAGGTCGTGCCAGGCGTCGAACCAGAAACGCACGGAGCCGTCGGCGTAGACGCGGGATGCGGGCATGTTGGCGGCGAGCCAGCCGGTGACGCGGTATTCGACTCTGGACTGGTAGTCCGGCGAGAGAGGGAAGATTTGCCAGGCGTGGCGCAAGTAGCCGCGGGTGGTATAGAACGACAGCGCGAGCACCACGGCGACAACCAGGCGCGGCAGGCGTCCGCCCAGCGACCAGAGCCAGCCGAGCAGGGCAGCCGCGCCGAGGATATAGGCCAGGTCGAGCTCCGGCGCCAGGCGCAGCGGTTCGCCGGTGACGCGGAAATCGAAATAGTAATTGCCGAGCACGTTGAGCGAAAAAAAGACCACCGAACCGGCGGCAAACACCGGCCACGTCCGTCCGGCCTTGCCGCGCGCCAGGCGGCTGCTGGCAACCGCAAACGCCGCGGCGACGGCCAGCGCCACCCAGACGGACCACGCGTTGCCGTGCCGGGAAACGTAGCGCATGTTCTCTCCGGTGACTTTGAAATAGGAAGGCGCCAGCCAGAAGGCGGTAAGGCCGTAGCCGAGCACGGGGATGGCCGCGGCGGGGAGGAAGATGCGCTTGTCCAGCCTGGTGATCCAGAACGCCCACACCAGAATCGGGTAGAAGATGGCGAGGGCGGTGGCGCCATAGAAGTTGTGCGACACTACCGCGGCGCACGCCACCGCTGCCAGGGCGATGGACCAACGGCTGTGGGTCTCCAGCGCGATCCAGGCGCAGGCGAGGGCGACGCCGGCCCAGGCCAGCGCCGTCATGTGCGGGCCTTCGCCATATTTAACGAGAACCCCGAGGCGCAACGGCAGGAGCTTCCAGGAATCGTTACGGAAGTTGGGCAGGAACAGAAAGCAGGGCGACATGAGGGCCGCGGCAGCCGCGCTCCATGCGGCCACCGCCCGGGATTTGCTGGCGGCCCGGATCAGCAGATAGACCCCGGCGATGCCGAAAGCGTAGGACAACGACACGTAAAAGTGATAGGCCTTCACCGGCCAGAAGCCGGTCAGTTTGGAAACCATGGCCGTGCCGTAGCGCAAGGCGGGCGGGTAGATGTAATCGAAACGCGTGCCGCAGTACCAGAGCGGCTGCCATTGCGGATGCGGCCAATGGGCAACCAGGAAACGGGCGTCGCTGATGAAGGTGCTTTCGATGGACTCCCACTTGTCCAGGTACTTGGCTTTGAAGTAGGGGCGGATGAGCGCCGCCGCAAACAGAAAAACGAGAAAGCAATCGGCGAGGACGGTGGCTCGCCGGGAAAGTCTTGGTGGCGTCAACTGGATTCGGTCCGCAATTGGTATGACGCGCCGGAAAGCCCTATCCGCTCGGCGCATCCATTCGGAAACATTATACAGCCCGGCGGATGGCATGCTCCGCGGGTGCAGTGACGAACCCACGGCGGCTTGATATTCTGAGATCCACATTCGTATGGCGCGTGGAACCGTCCTCAAGCCGAAAACCGGTG
>JBKQVG010000439.1:0-10333 GCA_052325345.1 Bryobacteraceae bacterium | reverse complement strand
CTCGATGCGGCCGAGGTCGGGGCAACCGTCAGAATGCCGCTGCTTTCGACGGCGGCATCCACCGTCATCGCATCGGCGATCAGGGTGATCGCGCCGCCGCCACTGGATTGCACCGGCTGGTCGATCGTGATGCTGCCCGCCGCATTGGCGATGGAGATGTCGTCCGTCGCACTGAAGCCGCTCACCGCGCCTGGCGCGACTGAAGTGACAGGCGAGTCCGCCGTCGAAATGACAAGCGCGTTGGCACCGGCTAGTCGCACAGGGGGACAAAGTGGTGCTGCGTGTCCTCATTGACGAAGATCGTGACCTTCTTTGCCGTGCCCTTGTGGAGCATGTCAACTCCTCCCGCGGCCGCCGGCGCCGGGCCGACTTCCACCCCGCCAGACCGCTACGTACTCAAGCATAACGCTCAGGGTGGAGACTCCGACCTCCTGATGCCGTGGAATTGGGTCGAGCCGGGTTTCGTCCCCTCCGGCGCGCGGCCGGGCTGAGGCCCGGCTGGACCGATTGACAATCGGTCCGCAGGTTACCAACCTGCCCCACATGCGGCGCGAAAGATGGGTCATCTCACTTTCCGTGACCGAGCAAAATGCTGGGGCGACCTCAGGAGTTCGGAGACTTTATCTATGTTCCGCCCTGCGAACCTTCCGCATCAATAGAAAGGCTCCGGTGAACCGCCGCGCGATCCGCTCATTAGTTTCCCGTTCCACTTTACCGATCCGTTATCCAGCACCAACGGGTCGCCGATGGCTATCTCGAACTGGGTATTCTGGAACACGACATCCTTGGCGTCCTGGACCAGGAAACCGCGCGTGCTTTGGAACTTGGCATTGGTGAAGGTGATGGCGTTGGCCAACTGTTCGGGCAGTCCGATAATCCGGCCGGCGACGGGGGAACGCGTGACCGTCAGGTTGGTGACATGGATATCGTGAAAATTCGGGATAAACTGCGTTTGCCCCGGCTCGGCCTGGCGCGGCCCCACATCGGTGGCCAGGCCGGCATTGCCGTTGTAGAGCATGTTGATATCGAAAGGCCGCCGCACGTTCTTCATGACGATATCGGAAAAGCGGATATCGTGGACTTCGCCGCCGCCGCCGCGGTAGGACTTGATGCGCAAACCGTTGTCGGTTCCATCGAAAGTACAGCGGCGGACAATCACGTGGCTGAAGCCGTCGCGCGTGCCGCTGCCGATCGAGATGCCGTGGCCGTGCAGGCAGGTGAGGTCCTCGATCAGAATATCGCGTCCACCGCCCTTTAATGCCACATTGTCGTCGCCGATGTCGAGCTCGCATTTGCGGATCACGATGCGCTGCCCGCCCGGGTCGATGGCGTCGGTATTGGGAGAGTCGCTGGGAGCCACGATGCGCACGTTTTCGATGGTGATGTCGTTGCCTTGCGGCGCCAGGTGAAACGCGGGCGAGTTGGTGAGCGTGACGCCGTCGACGTGCAGCCGCGTGACACCGTTGAAAGCGATCAGCATGGGCCGGGGAACTATGGTGCGGCCGGGGGCATGGTAGCGCGCCGCCCGATTCGACCATATCCAGAACATGGCGCCCGATCCATCGATGGCGCCGGAGCCGGTGATCGCCAGGTCGGTGGTTCCGGGCGGGCAGGAAATCAAGGGAGGGACCCGGTTTCGCCCGGACGGGGACTGGCCGCCCGCCGGCGGCCTTACCGGCTCCGCGCGGGGTAAGTTCGGATCGGGAATGCCGTACTCCTGGAAAGTAGTCGGCGCCTTGATGATGGCGCCGGCCTCCAGGTGCAGGTCCATGTGGCTGGTCAGCATGAATTGCAGGGTCTTAAACGTTCCGGCCGGCACGATGAGGTGGCCGCCCCCAGCCTTGGCGATGGCAGCCACGGCGCTCTTGAAGGCCTCCGTGTTCAGCGTCTTGCCGTCGCCTTTCGCCCCATAATCCAACAGGTTGAACCTGGCGTCCGGAATTACCGGAAGGGCCGCGGTGATTTCATCCCGCGCCGCGGCGGCGCGTTGCGGCGGCGGCGCCGCCACCGCCATCAATGCCAGCCCGGCTAAGAACGGAGAAAATTTGTAAGCCATGATTGCCTCGACGCGCCGATGGTAACAAGTTGGAGGCGCGGGCGAAAGGGGGTGGCGCGGGCGGTCGACCGCCGTCCCTACCGGCCGCACCCCGACATCAGAACCAGCGAACGCTACCCCGCGAACTTGTCCGTCGCGGCGACCAGCGCGCGGCTGTTCGGCGGGTCGAAGGCGCTGTGGCCGCTGTCGGGCGTGATGACCAGATCGGCCTCGGGCCACGCGCGATGGAGCGCCCACGCGCTTTCCATGGGGCAGACAACGTCGTAACGGCCCTGCACGATCGTCCCGGGGATATGGCGGATCCGCGAGGCGTCGCGCAGCAACTGGTCGTCGGTTTCGAAAAAGCCTTTATGGAAGAAGTAGTGGGCCTCGATGCGCGCAAAAGCGAGGGCGAACTCATCCTCTTCGTAGTGGCCCGTGAAGGCGGCGTCAGGCAGGAGCTTCGATGTGGCGCCTTCCCATCCGCTCCAAATTTTCGCGGCGGCCAGGCGCACGGCCGGATCGTCGCTGGTTAGCCGCCGGTGGTACGCCGAGAGCAGGTCGCCGCGCTCGGCCTCGGGAATGTGGGAGAGGTAAGGCTCCCAGGCGTCCGGAAACAGGACCGACGCGCCGCGCTGATAGAACCAGTCGATTTCCCGCTTGCGGAGGAGGAAGACGCCGCGGAGGATGAGTTCGGCGACGCGATCGGGATGAGTCTCGGAGTAGGCGAGGGCGAGGGTGGAGCCCCAGGACCCGCCGAACACCTGCCAGCGGTCAATGCCAAGGCGCTCGCGGACTTTCTCGATGTCGGCGACCAGGTCCCAGGTGGTGTTGCCTTCGAGAGAAGCGTATGGCGTGCTCTTGCCGCAGCCGCGCTGGTCGAAGTTGACGATGCGGTACTTTTCGGGGTGGAAGAAGCGGCGCTGCTTGGGATCGGAGCCGCCGCCGGGACCGCCGTGCAGAAACACCGCCGGCTTACCGGAGGGGTTTCCGCTTTCCTCGAAGTAGATCTCGTGGACGGGTGAGACCTGGAGCCGGCCCGTGCTGTAGGGCTCGATCGGCGGGTAGAGCCAGGTGACGGGATCCTTCATGATGGATACGGGCGGGCGGTGGTTGGGCATCGTGAGCGGCGATAGAAATGTGGTACGCCCGAGTGGATTCGAACCACCGACCTTTTGCTCCGGAGGCAGTAACCGACGATAAATCAAAGACTTAGCAGTAGGCACAATGGTTGGTCGGGCTTGCGCTATGTTGCTAGTTGCCAAAGGCTTCGTGGGCTTCGCGCGCGCGGCACTCGCAAAGGTGAACACGGCTTCTATGCACGGGGTGGGCACAGAATTGGGCACAGGCAGATTTGGAGTCTTTGGATTGGCAACCACGTCGCGGGGGAAATCAGCTTGAATGCGGATGTCTCTTGCGGAGCGGCCCCGTGACGGCCCCACCCCAGTGTGTCTCCCATTTGAGCAGTTCAGCGCCACATAGCTGGTTGATCTCGGCTTCTAATTCTCGGATTCTGGCAGCAGCGTTGTTTATATCAAGCTGGATTACCCACCGGTTGACACCGGCTAGGACCGCCCCGAATGCGACGGTCACACCTACTAGGACCGCGATTCCCCGAGGAGTGATACCAATCCGAGACACCAACCAAGAGAACACACCCACCCACAAGACAGCAAAAACCGTCGCCAACTGGTGTGCGTTGTTCGTGCGGCTGATGATCTCGTCTCGGAGCGTGTCGTACTCCTTGAATAGTACCTCGACGTGATCCATAACCAACCTCCAATCAATTGCCCCGCCTGCCTCCCGTCGCAAACCAAAGCCCAATGAGACGTACGGCCGACCCGCCGCGCCAACGGAGCGGCCATCAATCCGGCTACGACGGAGACCGGCCCCTCAATGCTGAAACCAAACGCTTGTCCCTTTAATACGCGCGGGTGCATTACACCGATTAATACCGAACGCTATCGATGAACCAGGTGCCGTCAGGCTTCTTAGCGAAGGTGGCTGCGCCAGTGCCGGCGGGTTTCGCCTCATCACCCAATAAAGCACGGCCCAGATCGTTCATGGCGGCGTGCCATGCGAAAGCCGCCGTCGCTTCTGTCTCACCGAGGAGTCGTAAGCCTGATACCTCCCCAATCTCAAAACTACCGCCGGAGACGTACGCCTGTTGTCCTTGTCCTAGAACACGTTTCTGCATCTCCGGACTGAACGAATACTCGTACTCCTTGAGTTCCACCTTCCGTCCAGAGGCTTTACCGACGAGTTTGGTTCCATTCGGGGATTGGAGGTAGGCTGTCGGTCCGTCTTCAATATAAGCAAAGCGGAAGCGCACATCGAGCACGTAGTCCGCGTGTCCGATGGATGCGGTTTGGAGATCGACCGACCCATCAGGGCGAACTGCTCCGGTCGCCGATTGCTGCTGTACAAGATTGCTGCGACTTCCATACGGGGGATCGATGGTTATCTCGCGTTTTCCGGTGACCACGTTGGAGTTCGGACCCGTCTCTACCGTATAGGTTTCGGTATACCAGTGATCTTTGTGATCCAGGCTAAATCTTGCGGTGTCGTTGTCTATTGTGTATCGCCTGGAGAATTGACCGGATATCACGGGGTACGCGATCATAACAGGAGTCTGCATCACCAGTTTCGTCCCGATAAGTCGCTTGACGGCGACTTCTACCTCGTTCGACGCCGTAGCCGTGTAGTCCTTCTTCGTCCGGCTCATCAGCGGCAGAATCGCCCCGACCGGCACAGTGAAGCTCTGCTTCTGGCTGCTAATGTACTCCCGGATGAGATCGCGGGCGCTGGTCTCAGTCAGTTGCTTCCTTGACTGGCAACTCCCTTCAACGGTCGCGAGAAGCGCAAGGCAACCAATGGCAATGATGCGGTGCGCGGACCGGCCCGCCGCCCTAAGAACCGTAGCACCCGGCATATGCGTTAGCCTCCTATCCACACGGAATTTCCATTTCGGATTCCCAAATCTGATTCAGTATACACCCGGCCGCCATCCATTTGTCCTCGACTGCGGGGGCCTGGGGTGGCGTGGGCGTGACGCCCTTGCATATTCCTGCTACGCTGGCGTTCAAAGTCCGATGCTCGTGCTCCCATTTGCAGGAGAATCGCTTGGGCGGGCACCGACCGGATGGAGCGGCTTTGCCGTGGATCTTTCGCACGAAGCACAACTCCGAGTTGAGCAAGACCTCAAGAAGCTTCGCCGTGGCTTCACGTGTAATTTGCACAGGCTGAACCGGTGGGCCGCGCATTTGAACGAGGGCGCGTGCCACGAGGACTTGAACGACGTTGGCGAGTTGCTTCGGCGAGACTCTCTGGTGGGCAGCCCAGCCCTCTGGGATGGTGTCCTCGGTGCCAAGGTGACGTATGACGAGATAACGAACGCGCTTCGGGCTAACGTGATTTCGCTCATTGAGGAATATTTTGGGCGGGTGCTCCTGATGGTAGCGGGCGAATTGGATGATATGCCTCTACCGGCGAGAGATTTCAACGCACAGCTTGACAGGATCGGCGGCTTTCTGTCCGGCGAATCTCCTTGGCTCATTGAGGAAGCGGATTTCACCCTTCGAACGGATTTCGGTATCCACCCTCCGGCGGTGAGTATCGAAACGGTTTTGGAGCGTGAACTTGGGGCGCGCCGAAGGCGCGATTACACTGGCGAGTTATTCGGCGAGAAAGTAAGTGTCGCGACTCCGGCCGCAGTCCGAAACCCTCAGATTTCGACGGCATTCCCCAAGCGTGCCGCGTGGCTTGAGTCGCGGCTTCGTGACCTTGGTTGGAGCACGTCTGATCCAGCCGCATGGGGCGGGCCGGATCGGAAGACGGTAGAGAAAATTCTTCGAGGCGAGGCCGTTAAGAACGGATCGCTCAAGAAGTTGGCCGACGCGCTATCGAAGCCCACTGGCTCCAAGCCGGTTACGCCATCAGGCATTCCGGCTGATTAGACTCTCCCAGATATTCCCAATCATTCCCAGCCGGATTCCCGCCTATTCCCACGCCTCAGACGCCATCATCATATTGAAGGCTGCATCGCAGTGGGAGGCAGCGCGGGAGTCCAGAGAGGATTGAATGGCGATTACAGGCAATACCCTTGAGGGTCTTTTGAACGAACACGACGTAGCTCGTATCACCAGCTTGTCCGTGGCATCCGTCCGGCGTTGGCGGCTGCTGAAACAAGGGCCGCGATACATCAAGATCGGCGCGGCCGTGCGCTATCGGCTGGAGGACTTGGTTGGATGGCTCGACAGCAGACCGGCAAGCGGAGAGGCGACTTAGGATGCCAGCAGGAACGTCCGGCCGGTGAGGTGGTATGACCTCAACCGATAAGTTGGGCGGCGGTTGCAGCGGTGTGCCAAACATGCGCTGGATCAATCGTAACGTGCCAATCATACAGGTAGCTCACAAGCTGGATCTGCGGATTGGCGCACACGGCATGATCCACTGTTGGCACCCGGAACACCACCACAACGGGGACCGGACTGCCTCCGCTGGTGTCAAGAGAAAGGTTAACACCGTCAAATGCTTTGGGTCCGGCTGCGGAGTCGGACCCTTCGGGCCAATAGACCTGGTAATGGACGCGCTGGGTTTGGCATCCGCCAGGGAGGGCGCTCTTTGGATCGCAGAGCGGTTCGACGTTCCGTATCTTCCGACGGGCGCACATCTCCATCAGAAGCACAGAATGTTCCGGCCAGCCGGATTCGAGGGCGATATTGATCTGCTCGTACAATCCGGGCTTTGGGCGGAACTGTCCGCTCCCACGAGGTGTATCGCTCCGGTTCTGCTCTTATTCGCAGACAGGGAACCAGGGAAGGCCACAGCGACGGTGAAGGTGAGCTACAGGGCGATAGGCCGGTACAGTGGAGTGGTTTCACCCAATGCGATTTCAAAGGCCATCGGGGAACTGGAGGAAATCGGCTGGCTCAAGAAGGTGGCGAAGCAGTCCGCTGGCCCAGTCGCCGAAACCGGCAGTTACGTTTTGTCCCCGCATGGCGACGACCTCATGGAACTGGCGAACACGCGGGCAAGGCAGATGAGAACCGAAATCGAAGCAGAGAAGGCCGTCCGAAAGAAGCAGAGAGAAACCCGCCGTCGCTCTCATGAACGCAAGGAGAAGCCAATATTTACTAAGTATGAATCTCTTTATCCGTCGAATAGCGCTGAGCAGGATGGCGGTATGCCCTGAATAGCGCGTTTCAGGGGCGGCAAGATGCAGACGGGGTTGTCCGCCATCCGGAACGAGTTTGGTTATCCGACCTGGAAACCAGCTTGGTTATCCGAGGGGAAATCCAGATTGGCTCCGGCAGTAGCGGCCGGGTCCTCCTGAGAGGAGAGCGGAGGCGCGAATGGTAAAGTCCCTCCGGGTTTCCAGCGCTGGCGGGCGCTGGTGGGTTGTCAGTTGTCACCCTGGTTGTCACCTCGGCAGCGCGCGTTGGGGGACAGAAGGACGGCGAATAAAATACCCGCCATGATGCACAGGAGCACCGGGGAGCCATCGTTGGCGGCGCGGGCGTGGAGAAGAAGCGGCGGACCATGACCGGCCGTGCCTATCGCGCCAGCAACACGGGAGACGGATGCGGCTGTCGGAGCCAACCATGACGCGGGCGCGGCTGGCTAGGCCGTTTAAACGCGCGCTCGGTGCCCCTGGTGGGCGTCTCAGAGGGGTGGGGCATAGTAAATCTCTAGGGATCGGTCCTTGTAGACCGTGGTGCCATGGCGTAAGTGTGAGGCCAGGTTTTGAAAAACGGTGCAGGTTTTTTAGCACCCCTCGGACGTGGTAACGGAGAACCGCAACATGAGCCAATGAACACAGCAGTCTGGTCCCATGCACTCCCTGCGGGTGTCATCGCGATGTGGCGGCGGAAAACCTGTCAGAACTTGGCGAAACCTGGTTTATGGGGGGCTCGCCAGATCGGTTGACCGACACTCGACAACCAGTTGACCGTCAGTTGACTGGCCCGCGACCGCGCACTCAATGCGAGGGCTCAGATCCAGGCGGGGCAGATAACCCTTTGCTTTCAGTTATGATACTTATTCTTTAGAATTGGTATTGACTACTAGGCATAGTGAGCGTATTCTGGACTCATGACAAAGGCTCTCGCGTACCTTCGAGTCTCCGGCAAGGGGCAGATTGAAGGCGACGGCTTCACTCGCCAGTTGAAAAGCGTTCGGGAGTACGCGGTGGCGCATGACATCAAGATCGTGAAGGTATTCCGTGAGGAGGGCGTGAGCGGAACAGTGGAAAACATGGACCGTCCGGCGTGGCGCGACCTCATGGCCACGTTGCACAGCAATGGCGTCCGTACCATCCTGATTGAGAGGCTCGACAGGTTGGCGCGCGACCTGATGGTGCAAGAGGCCGCTATCGCCGATCTTCGCAAGAATGGCTTCACGTTGATTTCGGCGGCCGAACCGGACCTGATGGCGAACGACCCCACGCGGGTGCTGATGCGCCAATTGCTGGGAGCGGTGGCCCAATATGACAAGAGCCAGATCGTAGCCAAACTGCGGGGCGCGCGGATGCGCAAACGGGCCAAGGAAGGCCGTTGCGAAGGCCGCAAGCCCTACGGATATTTCGAGGGGGAACAGACGGTGATTGGGAGAATGAAGGAACTGCGGGAGTCCGGCATGGGATTTGATCGCATCGCGGGACAGTTGAACGCGGAAGGTTTCAAGCCGCGCACGGGTGAGCGGTGGCACGGGTTGGTGGTGAATCGGATTCTGACGGGCAAACGGTAAACGGGAACATGGTCTATAAACGAGGGCGCATCTACTGGTACAAATTTGCTTGGCGCGGTGAGATGATCCGCGAGAGCACGAAGCTTTCGAACAAGCGCACGGCCGAACAGATAGAGGCTGCGCATAAGGCTTCCTTGGCCAAGGGAGAGGTGGGCATACGAGACAGGAAGCCGATTCCTACACTCGCCGAATTCGCCAAAGGGGATTTTCTGCCGCACGTCCGAAGTCGTTTTGCTGAGAAGCCCGCAACGCTGGCGTACTACGAAATTCAAATCCGCCATCTCACGGAGCACGCGCCGTTGGCGGGCGCTCCGATTGACGGCGTTAAGCCGGAGACGATAGCCGGGTTTGTAGCGAAGTGCAGGGAAGGCGAGTATCAGGTTTCCAGCATCAACCGCGCTTTGCAGGTACTTCGCCGAATGCTCCGGCTTGCCGTGGAGTGGGGCAAGACCGAGAAAGCCGCACCGCGCATTTCCCTGTTGCCGGGTGAACGTCGGCGGGAACGTGTGCTGAGTCCGACCGAGGAGGCCGCATACCTGAAGGCCGCGCAATCCATCGGGGAGGGTATTCTGAAAAGCTACGAGGACGCGCTCGAAGGCATCCGGGCGACCCAACGCGGGCGGGAGCCGATCAAGCGGGAGGACCCGTTCCTCTTGCGCGACGCCGCGACAGTCTTGCTTGATTGCGGACTCCGACCTGAGGAGTGCTATCGGCTTCGATGGGAACAGGTACGCGACAGCGCCCTGCATATTCCGTTTGGCAAGACTGCCAGCGCGCGGCGTTCAATCCCGCTGCCGAACCGGGCAGCGGTACTCCTGGAAATGCGGAGGGCGGTAGCGGCTTCCGAGTGGGTGTTTCAGGCTCCGACCAAAAGCGGTCATATCGAACAGTCTTCGGTCAAGAAGCGGCACACGAAGGCCTGTGAGCTTTCCGGTATCGGCCAATTGCCGCTCTACACCTTCCGGCACACCTGCCTCACCCGGTGGTCGTCGCACATGGACCCCTACACACTGGCCTACTTTGCAGGGCACAGCGATTTCGCAACCACGCGGCGTTACGTTCACCCGAGTATGGAATCCGGGCGCGAAGCGATGGAGCGGGCACGCGCTGTACCGGGTGGGCACAAAATCGGGCACAATGCCGAAATCGCCTCTCAGCAGGATCAGACGGGGAACAGGCCTAACTCACACGACGGGAATGGTTTAGATTGGTACGCCCGAGTGGATTCGAACCACCGACCTTTTGCTCCGGAGGCAAACGCTCTATCCAACTGAGCTACGGGCGCGTATGCGGAACTGCTTCAATTGTAGCGATGCGGAAGGCGGGGGTCAAACCCGGTCCCGCCGCAGGCAAGAGTGCCCGCACGGGTGCTTGACCGTTTTGGGGAGAGTGGGCGATCGACAACCGCTCCCTGGCGGTCGCGGCTCGGTAACTAACCCTACCTGCACCACGATCACCACGATCATGGGTGCTTTTGGTACGATGCAAAATACACTAACATGAAGACCCTCCGCACTTTCCTGCTCTGCATTGTTCCGCTTCTTGCGGCAG
>JBKQVG010000438.1:0-15838 GCA_052325345.1 Bryobacteraceae bacterium | reverse complement strand
AGGATCACCGGCTCAACCCTGAACATCGGATCGCGCGAGCCCACCGCCACGGGCAGCTACCAGCCGGGCGTGAGCGGCGTGAGCGTCAGCCCGCTGGTCAGTACCCAGTTCCAGTACCTGGATGTGGGCGTGAACGTAGGCATGCAGCCGCGCGTGCATGAAAACGGAGACGTCACCATCCACATCACCATCGACATTTCCACGGTCAGCGGCTACACCAGCATCGGCGGCATCAATGAGCCCATCATCGGCCAGCGCAAAGTGGAGCACGAAATCCGCATGCGGGAAGGCGAGGTAGGCCTGCTGGGCGGCCTGCTCAACACCGAGGATGACAAAACGGTCACGGGTATCCCCGGGCTTTCCTCCATTCCTTTCCTCGGTACGCTATTCAAGGGCGATAGCACTACTCACAACCGCGACGAAATCATGGTCGTCCTGATCCCGCACATCATTCGCCGTCCGGATATCACCACCAACGATCTGCGGCCGATCGACGTGGGCAACACCGCCAGCGTCAAGATCCACTACGCAGCGGAGGACGATGGCACGACACCCGCCGCCAAGCCGGCGACTCCGGCGCCGCGCGAAGCGCCGCCCCAGGCACAGCCCGAGGTACCCGCCCCGGCCCAGGCCGAGAATCCGCCCGCGGCCGCGCCGGTTGCCACCGCGCCCGCCGCGCCCGCCGGTCCCATGCCGCCGGCTACCGCGCCTCCGTTGGCCATGCGGCTACCCCAGACCGGCGGCGCACCAGCCCCGCCCGAGCCGCCTCCTTCCGCCGGAGGTTCCGCCCGCGTGTACTTCGCCCCGGCCCAGGCCGATGCGGCCGTGGGCGCGTCTCTGAGCGTGGCCCTCGATCTCGACAACGCGACCGACGCAGCCACCGTGCCCATGTTCGTGCAATTCGACCCCAAGGTGCTGAAGCTCACCGACGTCCTGCCGGGCAACCTTCTCGGCGCCGGACCGCAGATCGCCTTCAGCAAGAACATCCATAACGAGTCCGGCCAAGCCGCCATCCAACTCAGCCGCCAGCCCGGCGCGCCGGTTCCTTCCGCCGCTTCCGGGACGCTCGTCACGCTGATATTTCAACCGGTAGCCGCCGGTACCACGACGGTCACCATACCCAGCCTCGCGGTGCGCAATTCCCAGGGCCAGGTGATCGCCGCCGGCAGCCCCCAATTGACCATTAAGGTGAAGTGAGTATGGTCGTGCGACAAAACCTCGAACCCGCACTTCCGGACCGGGCAGCCGCTTCGAAGCCCAGGCGCACGCGTGAAAAGGGCATGACCCTGGTCGAGCTCATCGTTGCCTTCACCATCCTGCTCATACTCACCACGATGAGCGTGCCGCTGGCCCGCGCTAAAGTTCGGGCCCAACGGGAGCGCGAACTGCGCCGCGATCTGGCGGAAATGCGCCTCGCCATAGACAAGTACAAGGATTTTTGCGACCTCGGCTATCTGGGCGCCCCCAAGGCCGGCACCAATTGCTGGCCCGAATCGCTCGATATTCTGGTAAAAGGAGTCAAGCTTCCCGGTTCGGCCGATGGAAAGGTGATCCGATTCCTGCGCCGCATCCCGCAGGACCCATTCACCGGCACGGCCGAGTGGGGCCTGCGCAGCGACCAGGACGATCCCAAGTCGGATAGTTGGGGCGGCCAGGATGTTTTCGATATCTACACCAAGACCGACCAGAAAGCTCCCGATGGCAGCTCTTATGCCGAGTGGTAAATGGCCCTTGTGGGGCAGCCGATCGTCTTTTGTCGTCTGTCCTGCCCCGCTACAGCACGGCCGCTTGACAGACGACGCAAACCGGTCGTCCGTCCCGCCTGGGAGCACCCGCGGCTTCACCTTCGTCGAGTTGATGGTGGTAATCTCCATCATTCTGCTGCTCCTCACCATGGCCATTCCGATCTATCAGAAGACCATTATCCGGGCCAAGGAAAGCGTCCTCAAACAGAATCTCACCACCATTCGCACCGTCATCGACAACTATAGCTACGACAAAATGAAGGCCCCCCAGTCTCTGCAGGACCTGGTGAGCGAAGGTTACCTGAAAGAAGTGCCGGTGGATCCCATAACCGGCTCCAATTCCACGTGGAAGACCGTCATGGAAGACGCCAGCCAGGCCCTCAATCAATCCGAGCCGGGTATCTTCGACGTGCATAGCGGGTCGGATAAGACGAGCCTGGATGGGACCCCATATGCGGATTGGTAAACCGGCGGTCTTCCCGCTGACGGTTTGTCCGTTGTGGGCCCGGCTTCGTGTTATCCACGTTAAAGTTTTTAAGTAAGTCGTTTGCCGCCTTCACGGTCGATTCAAGCTGCCTCAAGACGCACGACAATTTGTAGCCAATCGCAAAAGGTTCCTCGTATACTTGGGATGTCTGCGTCCTTCGGCTCCGAGCCGGCCCGAGGAGGAGACTAAACCACGATGTTCCCCCGCAATGTTGCCATTTATGCCCTTTGTCTTTGTGCCACGGCCGGCGCCATCCAGGCCCAAACCAACGCGCAATGCTCGGTCTTCTCCGCTCCCGCCCAGGTGCGCGCTGAGGGCGTGACCGAGCGCCTCGGCAGTCTCGTTCTGCAATGCTCGGCCGTGCCTTCCAGCACGCTTTCCGGCAATCTCACCGTCTACCTTCCGGTAAGCGTTACGGATCGCGTCAACGACGCCTCCACCTCTCTCGACTCGGTCCTCTCGGTCAACTATGGCACCGGTTTTGTACCCACTTCTTACCAGGGAGTCGTGAGCGGCTCCAACATCGCTTTTTATGGAATCGGCCTGACGGTCCCGGCGAGCGGCTTGCTCGGCCTGCAGGTTTCGGGACTGCGCGCCAACGTCAGCCAATTGGGCCTGACGCCGCGTTCGGTATCGGCCGAGGTGTCGTTCAGCGTGCCCTTGAGCGCGGCCAGCGCCGTTCTCGCCTACGCCCAGCCGAGCCTTTACGCCACGCTTTATGAGTCGGGCATCGCCTGCGCCGGATCCCCCTTGCCGGCTACACTCGATCTCGCCGATCTGTTTGCCGCCGGCACGGCTTTCGCCTCCACCCGGCTCACCGAGAGCTTCGCCGGCGCCTTCCAACCGCGCGGCGCGGGCGACGATAGCGGCACCCGTTTCCTCATCCGTTACTCCGGCGTTCCATCCGCCGCGCAGCTCTTTGTGCCCACCTGGGTGGCCGGTTCGGATGCGGCTGTACCTACCGCCGGCGGCGACCTTGGGCAGGCGCAGGCCGTCGGCCAGTACGTTCCCGGCAGCGGCACCCTGTTGCTCTCTCTAGTGGTGGGCGCCGATAGCACCGGCGCCGGAGGCTACCCCACTTCGCTGCCCGCCGGTTCCGGCCCGCTGGCTCTCAATGGCATTTCCGCGGTGTCTCTTTCGAATGGCTCCGGCTACGTGGTCTATGAAGTGGCCGACGCCGGTTCGAGCGCCATCGAAAGCGCCCAGTTTCCCACCTTCGCCGGCCTCCCTGCCGCCACGCCGCCGGCCACCGCTTCCGAAACCGTCTCGTACGCAGCGGTCTCGTCGCTGGGGACCGCGTCCCAGACGGCTCCCATCCCCCGCTTCCTCGGGACCGAACCGCAGTCGGACTGCGGCCTGGTGGAAGATTGCTCGGCCAGTTACTTTCCGCAACTCTCGGTAAAGGCGCAGCCGATCCAGCTTACCGCCTACGCCGGAGGCGCCACGACCAGCCTGCCTGGCTACGTGCCGATTCAGAACTCCGGCGGCGGCATTCTCAACTGGAGCGTGAGCATCCAATACGCCACCGGCAGCGGCTGGCTGACGCTCGATAACACCGCCGGCCAGAACAACGGCAGCGTGCGCGTCTGGGCCAATGCCGCCAACCTGGCGGCGGGCGCCTATACGGCGAACCTGGTCATCGAAGGCGGGCCGCTGGGTACGACGGATACGGTGCCAGTGACGCTGCAGGTTGTGCCGGCGCCGTCTACCGTCGTGATTACCTCGGTGGTCAACGCCGCCACGTTCGCCGCCACGCCGCTGGTACCGGGCTCGTTGGGCACCATTTTTGGCACCGGCCTTGCGGGCGGCAATGTCGGCGTCACGTTCAATGGAACGGCCGGCACGGTGCTCTACGATTCCGCCACGCAGATCAACTTCCAAGTGCCTAGCAGCCTCGGCTCGGGAAACTCCGCCACCATGGTGGTGACGGTGGGCGGCGCCACCAGCGCGCCGGTAACCGTGGTGATCTCCCCCGCGTGGCCGGCCGTCTTCAATAACGGCGTGCTCAATCAGGACAACTCCGTCAACGCCGCCGCCAATCCCGCCACCGCCGGCAGCATTATTCAGATCTTCGCCACCGGCATTCCCACGGCAGGGGAGTGGTTCACCCTGGCAAACGTGACCGCCACGATCGGCGCCGACGCCAACCTTGTTCCCCTTTACGCCGGTGCCGCACCCGGACTCCCGGGCGTTCAACAAGTCAACGTGGCTGTCCCCTCCGGCTTGAGCGGAAGCACCGCTCCGCTAACTCTCTGCGCCGTCGTCACCTACCCGCCCACCGCCCTCGCCCAGCAATTCTGCTCGCCGGCTTTTTCGCTGGCGGTGAAGTAGGGCAGCGGATATCCTGGCCCTTCCCCCCCCGGGGCTCGAAGAGTTCTTCCGGGAGGAGTGTCAGATCGGCGGCTGTGGCTATCGGCTACGATAGGGGTCTATGTGGCTGGGAATCGATATTGGCACCGGCGGGTCGCGCGCGCTGGTGGTGGACGAACGCGGCGTGGTCCGGGGCAACCGGACGGCGGCGCACGAAGACATGAGAATGGAGCGGCCGCAGTGGGCCGAGCAGCGTCCGGAAAACTGGTGGGAGGCGTCGGTGGAGGCGATTCGCGGCGCGCTGGCCCAGGCCGGCGTGGCGGGCGCCGACATTCGCGGAATCGGCCTATCTGGACAGATGCACGGGCTGGTGGTTCTGGACGACGGCGGCCGCGTGATCCGGCCCGCGCTGATCTGGTGCGACCAGCGCTCCCAGGCGCAGGTGGACGCGGTGAATGCCCGGCTGGGCCGTGAAAACATTTTGCGCTACATCGCCAACCCGGTGCTGACCGGGTTCACCCTGCCCAAGCTGTTGTGGGTGCGCGACAATGAGCCGGAAAACTTCGCGGGCGTGCGCAAAGTGCTGCTTCCCAAGGACTACGTACGCCTGCAGCTCACCGGCGAGTACGCCACCGAAGTATCGGACGCTTCCGGCACGGCGCTGTTCGACGTGGTTCACCGCCGCTGGTCGCGCGAGATGATGGACGGACTGGGGCTCGACAACTCGATTCTGCCGCGCTGCTACGAATCGAGCGAGGTCACGGGCGTGGTAGGCGCCGAAGCTGCTGCGTTGACGGGGTTGAAGGCCGGAACGCCGGTGGTGGGCGGGGGCGGCGACCAGGCGGCCAGCGCGGTAGGCAACGGCATCGTACATTCGGGAGTGGTCTCCTGCACGCTGGGCACATCCGGGGTGGTGTTCGCGCACATGGAAAAGGTGGCGTACGACGCCGCCGGGCGGGTGCACACGTTCTGCCACGCGGTGCGCGGCAAATGGCACGTGATGGGGGTGACGCAGGGCGCCGGCCTGAGCCTGCAGTGGTTTCGCAACCGGCTGGCGCCGGGAGAAAGCTACGACGCACTGACCGCCGAAGCCGCCATCAGCCCGCGCGGCGCACAGGGTCTGTTCTGGCTGCCGTATCTGATGGGCGAGCGCACGCCGCACCTGGACGCCGCGGCGCGCGGGGGCTGGATCGGTCTCACCGCCAGCCACACGCGCGCCGATCTGATTCGCGCCGTGATCGAGGGGGTTTCCTACAGCCAGCGGGATTGCCTGGACATCATCGAGGAACTGGGGGTGGAGGTGAATTCGGTGCGCATTTCCGGCGGCGGCGCCAGGAGCCCATTCTGGCGCGGCGTGCTGGCGGGCATCCTGGCCAAGCGGGTGGTAACGCTCGAAAGTCAGGAAGGCTCCGCCTACGGGGCGGCTTTGCTGGCGTTGACCGGAACGGGTGCGTACGCTTCGGTGGAAGAGGCCTGCGCCGCCACGGTTCGCGAAACCGAGTCGCTTGCGCCGGAGGTGGAAGACGCCCGCTATTACCGGAGGGCGCACGCGGTATACCGCGCGTTGTATCCGGCGCTCCGGCCGCTGTATGCCGAGATGGCGGACCTGTAAATGCCGGCAGGCCGCGCGCTGATCGTCCTGGGCTTGATCCTGGTAGCGGCCGGTGTGTTGGTAAGCGTGCTGGGCAAGTTGCCGTTTCGCCTGGGGCACTTGCCGGGCGACATCCGCATCCAGGGCCGGAACTCGAGCTTCTATTTCCCGCTCACGACATGCATTTTGATCAGCTTGGTTTTGTCGCTGGCGATGTGGCTGTTTCGAAAGTGAGCGCGGACAGCTCAGTTCGACTGTACCAACCGCTTCCTCACGGTGGCGGCTCCGGCCAGTAACGCGCGGCCCGCGCCCGCACGGTTTCGAGAGTGTCGGCCGTTTCGGCTGTTTTTTCGCCCCGATAACGCTTGACGCGGGCGAACCGCAACGCCAGGCCGGCCGGATAGCGAGGGCTCATCTGGATATCGTTGAAAGCGATTTCGGCTACCAGCTTGGACTGCACGAAGACGGTGTAATCGTCGCGCCCGAGTTCAAGCTGGAGGAGTTGTTCGGTCTGCCGGGCGAGCACCTCGTCGGTCAGGCCCTTGAAGGTTTTGCCGAGCATGGCGAATCCGCTCTTTTCGGTGTCGCGCGCTCCCAGGTGCAGGTTGCTCAGGAAGCCTTGGCGGCGGCCATGACCCCATTCGGCCGCCAGGATGACCAGGTCCAGAGTGTAGGCTCTCTTGATTTTGAGCCAGCTCTGGCCGCGCGCGCCGGCGGCGTAACCGGCAGCGGGGGATTTCGCCATGATTCCCTCGTGCCCGCCGAGGAGTGCGTCTTTGAGGAACTCGCCGGCAACCGCTTCGTCGCCGGTGACGGTATGAGGGATCAGGTTTTGGGCGGAAGAGAGACCTCGCAGTTCGCGGAACCGGCGCTGCTGCGGCTCGTCTTCACCGATTTCGAGAGTGGGGATTTCCGCCGCGGGCGCGGTGGCTTCGCGTAGCGCCGCGAACCCGATTCCCGTGCGCTGGCGCAACAGGCTGCCGGAGAGATAGGCCACGACGGCTTCGATCTCGCCGGCGGCAACCCGGTGCAGGAGGTTCGCCAGCAGATCGACTTTCTCGAGACGGCGCGAGGATTCGGTCACGCGCCGCGAGGTTTCCACTACCGTGGCAAGACGCATTCCATCTCATTGTGCAACGGGGCGGCCATCGGTGCGTTGAGGTGACCGGGCGGTTCGCGTCTCGACGTTTGCCGAGTGAGGCGCAAAGTGCTTGCCTGTGGCTGCCGATTCGACCGGTCTCGATCCGGCAGTTCGTTTCCATGGAACCACGGCGCTTTATGGCGAATTCCGATGATGTATGATTAGCTCGAATGCGACCTGAGAGCAGTCGGGCCGGGAGGCCGGCAGGCGTGACCGGTCTGGCTATTTCGGAAGTTCCACAACGTGTTCGTGTGCAACCGCTCCCTTACGGTCGCGGCGCTGACTCCAGCTTACAATGCCTGAGTCAGAGCCGCGACCGTAAGGGAGCGGTTGCCGGATACGTAGCCGTAATTCCGAATGGGAATACTAAGCATCAAAGGGAAGCGCGCTGATGGCTCCGTTGCTCGGCTCGATCGCCGACGATTTCACCGGCGCCACCGATCTGGCCGGAGTGCTGGTGAAGCATGGTATGCGCACGGTCCAGATGATCGGGGTTCCGCGCATGCCGCCGCCGGCCTCGACCGATGCCATCGTGGTGGCGCTAAAGACCCGCACGGCGGCGCCGGGCGATGCGGTGGAAGCTTCTCTGGAGGCGCTTCGGTGGCTGCGCGACGCCGGCTGCCGTCAATTCTTTTTCAAGTACTGCTCCACCTTCGATTCGAACGACAGGGGCAACATTGGACCGGTCGCCGAGGCGCTGATGGACGCCTTGGAAACCGATTTCACCATCGCCTGCCCGGCCTTTCCGGCTAACGGGCGCGCGGTTTTCCGCGGCTACCTGTTCGTGGGCGACGTGCTGCTCCAGGAGAGCAGCATGCGGCGCCATCCGCTCACGCCCATGACGGACTCCAATCTCGTGCGCGTGCTGCAACGCCAATCGACGCGCCGCGTGGGCCTGGTTCCCTTCGAGAGTGTGCGGGGTGGGGCGGCGGAGATTCGGCGCGCCTTTGCCCATGCGCGCAGCAGTGGCGCCGGGATCGCCATTGTCGACGCCACGTCCGATTCCGACCTGATGGCGATCGGCGCCGCCTGCCGCGACCTGCCGTTGCTGACTGGCGGATCGGGTGTCGCCATGGGACTTCCGGTCAATTTTGCGTCCCAGGGCCTGCTGGCGCCCGATCAACCAGCCGGCCGGCTGCCGCGAATCGAGGGATTCGACGCGGTGGTATCGGGCAGTTGCTCGCCGGCTACCGAGCGGCAGGTCGCGCGCATGCGGGAGGTTGCGCCGGCCTTCCAAATCGATCCGCTGCGCGCAGCCTGCGGCGCGGACGTAGTGGCGGAGACGGTGGATTGGGCCTTGAGCCGGCTGCACAGCGGGCCGGTGCTGATTTACTCCACGGCCGATCCCGCCGCGGTCAAGAAGGTACAGGACCAATTGGGCGCCGAACGTGCCGGCGCCCTGGTCGAAAGTACCCTTGCCGCGATCACCTGCCGCCTGGTGGATGCCGGCGTCCGCCGGCTGATTGTGGCCGGTGGAGAAACCGCCGGCGCGGTGGTCGGCACGCTCCGTTTGCCGGCTTTGCGCATCGGGGATGAAATCGACCCCGGCGTCCCGTGGACCGTGAGCCTTGGCGAGAGGCCGCTGGCCCTTGCGCTCAAGTCCGGGAATTTCGGCGCGGACGATTTTTTTCTCAAAGCATGGAGCCGGCTGCCGTGACAGAGAGCCGGATGCGGGATGAGATCGCCGAGTTCGGCCGTTCGGTTTTTAGTCGTGGTCTGACGGCCGGCAGCAGCGGCAATATCAGCGCGCGCCTGGAAGACGGTTGGCTGCTCACTCCCACCAACGCGTGCCTGGGCAGGCTCGATCCCGCGCGGATTTCCAAACTCGGGTGGGATGGCCACCCGGTCTCCGGAGATCCACCGTCGAAGGAGGCTCCGCTCCACGTCGCCATGTACCAGGAGAGAGCGCCGGCCGGCGCGGTGGTTCATTTGCATTCCACTTATTCCGCCGCCGTGTCCTGCCTGCGGAACCTGCCGCCCGAAAGCTGCCTGCCGCCGCTGACAGCGTATTTCGTGATGAAAATAGGACGACTTCCGCTGGTGCCGTACCATCGCCCGGGCGATCCGCGCCTTGGGGACGCCATTCGCGCCCTGGCGGCGCGGCACTGCGCCGTGCTGCTCGCCAACCACGGTCCGGTGGTTTCCGCCTCATCGCTCGAAGCCGCGGTGTACGCCATCGAGGAACTGGAGGAGACCGCCAAGCTGTTCCTGCTATTGAAAGGACAAGAAGCGCGCCCGCTCGATGAAACCCAGATCCGGGAACTGGTCAAGGTCTTCCGGCTGGACATCGACTAGGTGCGGAGCCGCAGAAGACTTGGGGAATCTATCGGGCGCACGGCCCACCCCAAAAAGCGGCCGGCGGGACGCGGGGACGACACTTGGCTGACGAGCCCCACGAGAAAGCGGAGGATGCGCGTGAGAGTTGTGAGAATATGCATTTTTCTAACAGTGGCCGCGCGGCTCCTGCCTGCGCTGGCGATCGAGCAATCGCACTGGCACGACTTTGCCTTCACGGCGCGGATAGGCGGAAACCCATTCGACGTCGAATTGCGCGGCGAGTTTACCGGTCCTGGCGGAGTGCAACTCGTGGTGCCGGGGTTTTATGACGGGGAGGGCACCTGGAAAATCAGGTTTTCCCCTACCGCCGTGGGGCACTGGTCGATGCGCACTTCATCGCCGGTTGCCGCGCTGAACGACCGCAGGGAGACGAATATCGAATGCACCGCCAACACCAACCCCGCCATTCATGGGGGACTCTTGGTCGATCCCATGAATCGGCATCACTTTGTGTACGAAGATGGCGCCAGGTATTTTCTAATGGGATACGAGGCGGACTGGCTTTGGGCGGTGGACATGAAGGATCCGAACAGGAAGGCGATGAGACACCTGATCGATCAGATCGCTTCCCGTGGCTTCAACCATCTCCTTGTCAATGTCTTCGCGTACGACACGAGTTGGTCCAAAGGGAACAGGAACGAGTGGGATTACGGCCCTCCGGCAATGTTTGTCTTTGAAGGTGACAATGAGAAGCCGGACTACTCGCACCTGAATACCGCCTTCTTCAAAATCTACGATGGCATGATGCAGGCATTACAGGACAAAGGCATTGTCGCCCACCTCATGTTTAAGGTCTACAACAAGATGGTTCATTGGCCGCCGCCCGGCAGCAAGGACGAAGAGCGTTATTTTCGGTATGTGACCGCTCGTTACCAGCCCTTCTCCAATGTTGTGTGGGATTTCTCCAAGGAAGCTTACAACGAGCCCGACAAGGAGTTGGAGAAGCGGCTCATCGATTTGATTCGTTCCACTGACGCGTACCACCGGTTGACCACGGCGCATGACAACGACGTCTACGATTGGAATCCGGACCTCAATTCCAACCTCGATTTCAGAACCGACCAGGAACACCGCGACTGGAAGGAAATGCTTATCTTCGACCGCAATCTGCGGCAATGGCCGATCGTAAATTCGGAACTCTATTACGAGCGCGGTGTGGATGATTTACCGACTTACCCCGTCAAGCAGGATTGGCAGGACGTAGTTCGCGGAGCCTACGAAGTCTATCTGTCCGGTGGATATTTTGTGTATTACTACTCCAACACGGCGTGGGATCTGGTGAAGCCGGATCCCGAGCCGCCAGGTGCGCGGCGGCTTCAAATACTCAAGCAGAGCCTGGCCTCGTTGCCGTACTGGAAAATGGAGCCGAAGCCCGAACTCGCCGCGGGAGGACCCTGCCTGGCGATGCCGGGACTTGTGTACGCATTCTACGTACACCCGGCGCCCGCCGGTCACCCACGACTGCCAGGCGTCACACCGAAGGCAACGAAGGGCGCGGACCTTGGTGCTGCGACTGGGAACGCGGCGCCGAAGAAGCCACGCGGCAACGCTCGAGAGATCGTAACAAACCTTACCGGACTTACTGGGGCGGCCACCGCGGAGTGGATCAATACCTGGACTGGAGACCGCGCGGAAGAGAGGATTGACCGGCCCGGCGTGTACCAATTCGACCGGCCGGCCTCATTCGGAGCTGCGCCCGCACTCTTGATCGTGCGTGCCGACCGATGAAAGTCGTCGGGAAATCGCCACACCAATCGCGGGCAACCGCTTCGATTGAGGGAACAGGTGCGTTTGAGGCGGATGCCGCCTCGAGCCCGCGGTTCTTTGCCGGGATGCCGGGGTAGCACGGCTGCGGAACCGGGCCGTATACGTAACTCCTGCATTGACGCGCGGCATGAGAAGGCACTACAATCCAGAGCATAAGCTGATCCATCAGCCTGGAAGAGACCCCTATGACTGTTTCGCGAAGAGACTTAGCCCTTTTGCTGCCCTGCTTGTCGGGAGCTGTTGCCGAGGCCCAACAGACGACAAACGCCAAGAAAGCCGAGGCCGCGCTGTCGGTATTAGTATCAAAGGCTTATGAGTTCGACGATCTGCCGGTACGCCGCAGCGCCAACGGCACAACGACATCCCGGCCGGTCTTCAATGGCGTAACGGGGAGAGGACAGCACCTCACCATGCACATCAGCGAACTCGCGCCCGGCGAAGCGCCGCATCCTCCCGCTCGCCAGCCCCACGAAGAAGTCATCGTGATTCGCGAGGGCACGCTCGAAGTTACCCTGAACGGGCAAACATCGAGGTTAGGGCCGGGGTCGGTAATATTCTCGGCTTTCAACGACCTCAATGGCTGGAAGAACGTAGGGACGACACCGGCGCAGTACTATGTGCTCTCCCTGGAAGAACACTCAGCCTGAGTGCCTCACTCCCTTAGCGGCCGAGATTTTCATACCACTTAAGATTGGCAGTGGCAAAACCGATACAGGCAATGTCTGGCCGGCCGTCCCCGTTGAGATCGGCGATTGCACACGCAGCCGCACCCATTCCGCCCCGATCGAGGACTCGTCGCAACCAGGTTTGACTACTCGGGTCGTAATGATAGAGATACACGTTATAGTCTTTACCCCGATAGCCGGCGATGACTTCGTCGTTGCCATCGCCGTCCAGGTCCGCGGTCTGAATCGTGTGTCCGTCGACCAGCGAATCATCGATTACCTGCCGCTGCCAGACGGCGCCGCGCAGACGATAAATGGCCACCTGGTTGCCATGCCATGGTTCGATGGCCGCCAGGAAGCGCTCCGTGCCGAGGCGTCCCACGGCAACGTCGCTCGAGCCGGATTTTGGCCATGGCTCCGGCGAACCCTGTGCAATCGCGGTCCTGCTCCATTCGCCGTTGGTGCCGAACTTGAACAGATGTATCCCCTCGAAGCCGGCGGTTAGAATCTCGTCGCGCCCGTCCAAATCCCAATCGAGAATATAGATGCCGTGCACCAAGCCGGTATTCTCCGGTTGGATGGACTCCCGTTTCCAGACGCCGGGCCGGTAATAGACGAGCGGCGTCGGCCCGCGGAAATCGGGCGGTTCCACATGGGCGCCGGTCAACGCGGCGTTGATCACGACCGGTTTGCCGCTGCTATCGATATACGCCAGCCGGAGGCGGTGGGAAGAGGGGATCCTGTCGATTTCGGTCGCTTTCCAAGGCCGGCGCGGGTCGCCGTCGTGGTGCAATACCGAAACCAGGCCGACACTGTTTTTGGCCAGGTTGTCGAACTCGCTGGCCAGCACGATCTCCGGTATACCTTCGGAGTCCGCGCCGACCGTCACGCAGTTGATCATGTGTGAGAAAGAGCTGGAGATGACGTGCCGTTCCCAGGTTGGGTTTTCGTACCATACCAGCTCATTCGAGCGGGTGCCAAGAGCGATCAGGTCGGGCCGGCCATCGTGGTTCAGGTCCGCCGCGACAACCTGGTATCCGCCGGCGATACCGGTGGCGATGATATGCTCGCGAAAGCCGGGAACGGACAAAAACTCGGATGGAGGGAGTGCGCGCGGCGTCATGCGCGCCAGAAAGATGGCGCCTTTGAAGTAACTCCGCAGGTCGATGCGCGTACCGATCGAGCTATGGCCGGTGCCTTGCGGCGCCAGATGCACCGCGGCCGATCCCTGGAGAACCCCATCCACGTAGTCCCGCAGTTCGTGGCCATCGTAGACCAGCGCGGCATGATGCCAGACGCCGAGCGAATGCAGCTTTTCACGGTCAATCAACGCCTTGGACTGGGCTGCGGAGAATGCCACTCCATCCAAGCACCAGCGGCCATCGATGACCCTCAGCTCGAAGAGCATACGGGTCGCCGTGTCCCGGCCGGTCTTAGGGTCGCGCTCCTGAAGGTGGAAGAAGCGCTGCTCGGGCCCTCCGCCCGCGTCGGGCCGGAAGATGACTTCCCATGTGAAGGTCTCCGCTCCCGCCAGCGGATGAACGTCGACCTGCAAGGCATCGTCGACGCCATTGAAGAGCACCGCTTTGCCAATGGGGGTGTCGACAAGCAGCGGGTGGCCCAGAATTCGTGTGGGGTGCCCGGCGATCTGGTCCAGCCGATCGAATCGCCAGGTCTCGGCGCCCGGCGGTGTATCGGCGCCACCGAGCAGGAACGCGCCGGCCAACGCGGCCAACGCCGCCATCCCGGTGGCTCTGCATCCACGCAATATCATTGATTCTCCTGAGGCGCGGGGTTTGCTCCAACCGCCCGCGATAACCTGTCCACAAATGCTTCAAGCAAGGTCACGGCTGCGCCGGTTTGACCAGATCCCAGCTCACCGTGCCTTGGCGTTTGATGGGGCGCTTGAATACCTTGTCGCCCGCGGTCACGTACAGCATGTCCCGCCTGGGTCCCCCGAATACGACGCTCGAAATGTCGCCCGCCTGAGGTTTGTTGATGATGGCGGTAATACGGCCCAAAGCGTCGAACACCTGGATGCCCATTTTCGTGGTCACGTACGGCCAACCGTCGGTGTCCACCGCCATGCCGGCGGCGCCGGTGGCCGACGATTCGTCCTGCATTTCCACGCGATAGTACAAATTGCCGTTGGCCAGCGAGCCGTCCGGCTGCACCTGGAACAACCATATCCATCGGTTGGCCGAATCGTCCACCAGCAAGAACGCCTGGTCGGGAGTAAGGCGAATGCCGTTAGGGAACTGAATGCCTTCGTGCACAACGCGCTTGTTACCCTTGGCGTCGATGAACCATACGCGCTTCCCGGGCGGGTCCGTGAAATAGATCTCGCCGCGCGCGTTGATGGCGAGGTCGTTCGAGTCGACGTCGCGGGCTATTACCGACTCCTTGCCGTCCATCGTATAGGCTACGATGCGCTTGCGCCCAGTCTGGCAGGCGTACAAGCGCCCGTCGGGACCAACCATCAAGCCGTTGGCGCCTCCCGTATTCTCCTTGAATACGCTTACCCTGCCGTCGGGGCCGATCTCGTGAATACGGTTGTTGGGGGGATCCGAAAAAAACACACTGCCGTCTTTCGCCACCGCCAGCCCCGCGGTGGACTTGTGACCCCGGCTCACCAGTTCCCAGTCCTTCTCCGGATCGGTCAGGAGTACCGACCATTGCCGCTCGCCGCCTCCACCCTTGGGCTTCGCAATCGGCTCAGGATACCCGCGCCAGAGCCAGCGCAAGGCTTCCGGCAGAATGGAGCCGCCGTGCTTGCTGTTGTGTCCTTCCGTGCCCCAGACGTGAGTGACGTCATAGCCGGCGTACTCCAATGCCGAAACCATATCCTGGGCGCCAAGGAACCAGTTGCCGGCAAATATGTTCAGATCTTTTCGTCCGTCCTGCAGGAAGATTCGAATCGGCTTCGGCTCCGTAAGGCGAATCAGCGACGGATAGATGATGCCGCCGCGTAAATTCGTGTAGCTGCCGACAAAGCTCAGCACGCGGTGGAAGACATCGGGCCGATTCCAGGCCGCCGTAAAGGCGCAGATGCCGCCCGAACTCGATCCCCCTATGGCATGGTCGTCCGGGTTGGCGGAGAGGGTGTAATGGCGAGCTACTTCCGGCAGGATTTCCTCAACGAGGAAACGAGAATACCGGTCCGAGACAGTATCGTATTCCGGGGCGCGGTCCGGGCGCGGCTGACCACCGGGGGTGCGCGCAGGCAGGATGCCGGGGTCGATAAACACCCCCACGGTGACAGGCATCTCGCCGCGGGAAATGAGGTTATCAAAGACAACCGGCACGCGCCAGGCGCCGCTTGCCGTCACAAAACTGCCGCCGTCCTGGAAGACCATCAAGGCGGCGGCCTTATCGGGTTTGTATTGAGCCGGCACGTACACCCAGTAGTGGCGAACCGTGCCCGGATAGATTGCGCTCGTCCAGGTATACTGAGTCACTCTGCCTTCGGGTACGCCCGGCTGGCGCTCGGATTCCGGGCCAAGTTTGTACTCCTGAGCCAGCGCACACACGGCGGGCAAAACCAGTGCGACGATAGAGGCACTGAGCCTCATTCGGAACCTCCCGTCAAGTCCGATACCAATCAAATGAAACAGAGCCGGCGCGCCCGACGAAGAGTTCGAACAGAACTTTCCGCTCACGGCCGGGGGCCGGCTCGACTTGGGGAACGCAGCGCGCCCAAGCTAGGTGCGTTTACTTGGAGGCTTCAGCTTTGGCTACGTACGCTTTGTACATTTCCGGTATGTCGGCGGTTTTCCAGTCGCCGGGATGAATCAC
>JBKQVG010000437.1:0-45445 GCA_052325345.1 Bryobacteraceae bacterium | reverse complement strand
CGCTGATTCTGGCCAGGCTTTCGGGCGGACCGCTGGAACAGACCGGGGTGATGGAAGGCATGAGCGGCAGCCCGGTCTATATCGACGGCAAGCTGGTGGGCGCGGTGGCGATGGCGTTTCCTTTCTCCAAGCAGCCCATCGCCGCCATCCGGCCGATCGAAGACATGGTGCGGATCGCCACGCCGGCCGCGGGACTGGCGCAGCGCGGCGGACATGGTGACGAACGGCGTCCGGCGATTCACCTGGCGGATGCCGATTTGACTCGCGCCATTGCCGGTCCCCAGGCGGCGATGGCCGGCGGCACGGGTCTAGCCGATATCGCCACGCCCATCAGCTTTGGTGGATTCAGCCAGGCCACGCTGGACGTTTTCAGCCCCCGTTTGCGCACGCTGGGGCTCGATCCGCGCCAGGGCGTCAGCGGCGGCGCTTCGCAACCGGTCATGGGCGACCCCGCCAACCTGAAGCCGGGTTCCATGATCAGCGTGCAACTGCTGGCGGGCGATTTCACGATGGACGCGCAGGGCACCGTCACCTATATCGACGGCAACCGAATGTACGCTTTCGGCCACCGGTTTCTTTCCATAGGAGCCACCGCGCTGCCGTTCGCCCGCGCCGAAGTGATTACCCTTGTCCCCAACGTGAATACGTCGTTCAAACTTTCGGCCGCGCGCGAATGGATGGGCTCGATCCAGCAGGACCGCAGCACCGCCATCGCCGGCGAGTTAGGCAAACGGCCGCCCATGGCGCCGGTGAATATTTCGGTTTCGCGGGGCGGCCGCACGGTGGACAGCTACCACATCCAGATGGTCGAAGACCCGCTGTTGTCCCCGCTGCTGCTGCAAATGGCGTTGTATTCGGCGGTGGACTTCACGGAGCGCTCGGTAGGGGCGGAGAGCCTGCGCATCACCGGCAAGATCGATTTTGAGAACGCCCCGGATCCGCTGCGGATCGCCAACGTCTTCGCGGCCGATAATGGCGCGGCGCAGCAGGCTTCTTTGAGCACCGCCATCCCCCTCGCCTACCTGATGCAGAGCGGCTTTGCCGGCTTGCGGCTGAAGAGCGTGGATCTCGAAATCGAAGTTTCCGACCGCAAGAGACAGCTCAGCATCGATTCGGTAACGGTCGTGCGCCGCCAGGTACGCGCCGGGGAGAAAGTGACCCTCGACGTGCTGCTGACCGGCGATGGCGGGGTGGAAAGCGAGCGGAGGGTGGAATATGCGGTACCGATCGGCGCCACTCCGGGCCCGCTGTATTTCACGGTTTCCGACGCCCTCACGGCCAATGTCGCGGATTTCCGCCAGGCGGTGATGGCCACGCCCCACACCGAAACGCAGATGCTCGCGGCGGTGAACAATCTTCATCCCAACAATAAAGCGTATGTGCGGGTCTGGCGCACGGACTCCGCGTTTCAGGTGGAGGGCGCCGACCTGGGCGCGGTTCCCGCCTCGGTGGCGCTGGTTCTCGACCCGGCGCAGTCGAGCCAGTCGGGCATCACCCAAACCCGCAATTCGAAAATCGCGGAAATCGAAATCGACGGCGGCGACATGGTTATTTCCGGCGCCAAAACCATCCAAGTGGATATCAAGGAATAATGAGATCGCGTGCTGGCAACTTCTCGGGACCTTGTGTGGGGCAGGTTGGCAACCTGCAGCGGGTTGGTAACCCGCCGGACGTTCTCCAGCCGCCCGATCGGCGCCGATTGACATTCGGCGGCAGGATGCCACGCTGCCCCACGGCAGGCAAGCGTGCCTGCGCCACCGTCGTAAGAGCCGTCTTACTGCTGGCGAGTCTGGCCGCGGCGCTTTATTCCAGCGGTACGACGGTTTGGGAGATGAACACGTACGCCGACTTCATCCGCGGACGGTTCGAAGGCATCTCGCTGAGCCGGGAAGGCCGGCTTTCGCTCGCTCCCAAAATGGAGACGGTGTTTTCCTCCGATCAGCCGGTGATCTGGGGCGTAGCCGAAGCGCCGGATGGCACGCTGTACGCCGCCACGGGGCATCGCGGCCGGGTATATCGCATCGATCGTAGCGGGCATTCCAGCGTGTATTGGACCGCCGACGAGCCGGAGGTGTTCGCCATTGCCGTGGACCGCTCCGGCGCCGTCTACGCCGGCACCTCGCCGGCGGGGAAGGTCTACCGCATCGTGGCGGGCAAAGCCACCGAGTTCTTCGCGCCCAAGACGCGCTATATCTGGACATTGGCTTTTGGCCCGGATGGGAGCCTCTACGTGGGCACCGGCGACCAGGGAAAGGTGTTCCGGGTGGACGCGTCGGGCAAAGGCGAGTTGTATTACGATACCGGCCAATCGCACATTACCGGCCTGGCGGTGGATGGGCAGGGGCGCGTGCTGGCGGGAACCGAGCCCAACGGCATTCTGTATCGCATCTCCGCCAAGAACAAGGCCTTTGTGCTCTACGACTCGTCGCTGCCGGAAATCCGCTCCATCGTACCCATGCCGGATGGCACCATCTACGCGGCCGCGCTGGGGGGAGCCGTGGCCCGCCAGGCGCAAGCCGCCGCGCAGGCCGCGCAGGCATCGGGCAACCCGAGCCCCGCGGCCACCGCAACCACCACCATCACGGTGGAAGCCCAGGCCGGTCCGCCGGGTACGGAGATCAAGCCGCCCGCGCCCGCGCAGGCGGCGCAGCCGGCCGCCACGCCGCAGGTCAGCACGCAGTTCAATCCGGTGGTGGATGTGAGCGGCGTGGAAAAGTCGGCGGTGTACCGGATCAATCCGGATAACACGGTGGAGACGCTGTGGAGCTCGAAGGACGAAAACGCCTTCGGGCTGCTGGCGCTCGATCGGCAACTGGTGTTTTCCACCGATCAGGACGGCCGCATCTACGGTCTCGCTCCGGATCGCCAGGTCACCCTGATCGCCCAGACCAACCAGGGCCAGGCGGTGCGTCTGCTGCCGTCCAATCATTCGATTCTGGCCGCGACCGGCAACATGGGCCGCATCTTCCGCCTGAGCGACTCGCCCGGCAACAGTGGTTTCTACGAAGCTCCGGTACACGATTCGGGCACCGCCTCGCACTGGGGCAGCGTGAGCTGGCGCGCCGACGTGCCGGCCGGTACGACGCTCCGCTTCTGCACGCGCTCGGGCAACTCGCTGAAGCCCGACCGCACCTGGAGCGAATGGTCGGAACCGCTGGCCGACGCCAATGGTTCGCGCATTTCCAGCCCCAACGCGCGCTACATCCAATGGAAAGCCGAGATGGGCGGATCGGGCGGCGCTACACCGGCGCTCCAAAGCGTGACCGTGGCCTACCTGCCGCAGAATTCGCCGCCGGTCATCAAGAGCATCAACATCGTGAGCCAGGCCGTGCTGACACCCGCCGGCCGCGGCGCCGCCAGTTCCTCTTCCGCTTCCGCTTCGTCTTCGGCCCCGTATACCGTCACGGTAAGCGATTCGGGCGATACCGCGTCGAGCGCGGCGGGAACGCCCACCCAAACCCTGGCTCGCGCCGCCGAACAGCAGATCAGCGTGGTTTGGCAGGCCGAGGATCCCGATGGCGACCGCCTGGTCTACAACCTGTACTTTCGCGGCGAGGACGAAACCCAATGGAAGCTGCTGAAGAGCGACCTGCACGAATCGTCGCTGACCTTCGATGCCAACGTGCTGGCCGACGGCAAGTACTACTTCCGCGTGGTGGCCTCCGACCGCGAGGCCAATCCCCCGGCAACCGCGCGCGAGTCGCTGTTGGTGAGCAGTCCCGTGCTGATCGATAATACGCCGCCATCGCTGGCGGTGACCGCCGTCAGCCGCAACGGCGGCGCGGCGCATATCGAATGGACCGCGGACGATGCCGCTTCTTCGCTGCGGCGCGCGGAGTACTCCCTCGACGCCACCAGTTGGGTGCCCATGGAAGCCGTGGATGGAGTGATCGATTCGCAGCACGAAAGATTCGCGCTGGATTTGACCAATCTAACCCCGGGCGAGCACCTGCTGGTGCTGCGCGCCGCCGACAGCGCAAATAATGTCGGCGTCGCGAAAGTGGTGCTGCGGTAACCGGGCCGCGACCGAAGGGAACGCAACCCTCGGGAGCAACCGGCCTACCGCGACGGCCGTCGCCGCGGACTGTCGGCCTAATCCCTGCGCCGCTTCGCCCCAGTCTGCTAGAATCGGAATCCGCGAACGAAACCTTCTAGGAGATGAGAGAATGAGCCTGTTCCGGATGACGTGCTTTACGGCTTGCGTGGCGCTGTCTTTGACGTTCCCTTCGCTGAGCGCCGCCGGCGAGAAGAAACTGATGCATTGCTTTGCCTGGACGGCGGTGAAAGACGCGACTCCGGCCGATTGGGAGGCCTTCTACAAGGCCAGCGACGCGCTTCCCAAGAAGATCAAGGGCATCAGCAAAGTTTGGTACGGCAAGCTGGCGTCGCCTCTCACGCAGATAGCGGTTGGCAAGATCGACGATGCCACCCTCAAGAGCTTCCGCGCCGGCGAGTCCGTCAACGCCCCCATCACCCGCGTGCCGCGCGAATACGGCATGTGCATGGAGATGGCCGACGAGAGCGTGCTGAAGGCCTATGCCGACGATCCCTATCATAAGACCTGGGTCGCGGCCTATTCCAAAGTCCGCGTGGAAGGCACTACCACCTTCAACATCATTGGGCAGTGAATGTGGGACCGGCGTCCCGGCCGGCCTCCCTGGTCTTATCGAAATGACGGGCCTGGAGGACTGTCCTGCGGACGCCCCTCTCGTGGTACATTCCGCACATGATACGCAAGTGGGGGATTTGGATCGCGGCCGCGGCCGCCGCCTGCGCCTGGGTCGAGGCCGGCGCCGCGGAACACGCGGAAACAATCGACCTGGCGGTGGCCCACCGCATTCGCAGCGAAGCCTTCGGGAAGAACTCGAAAGCGATGGACACTGCCTTTTATTTGACCGACGTGCATGGCCCGCGGCTGACCGGTTCGCCCGCGGCGCGGCGGGCCGCCGAATGGGCCGCCGGCCGCCTCCGCGAATGGGGCCTGAGCAACGTGAAATTGGAACCGTGGGGGCCGTTCGGGCGCGGCTGGAGCTGCACCCGGTTTGTAGCGGAGATGACCGCCCCGGAATTTCAGCCGCTGATCGGATTTGCACAGGCCTGGTCGCCCGGCACCGCGGGAGAAGTCACCGGCTCCGCCGTGCTGGCGGTGATCGCGTCCCCCGAAGATTTTGACCAATGGCACGGCAAACTGCGCGGCAAGATCGTGCTCGGCGCCGCGCCCCACCCTTCGGAAATGATGACCACGGCGCCGGCGCATCGCCTTAGCGACGCCGAACTGGCCGAAGCCGCCACCGCGCCCGAGCCCACTTCCGGCAATCCCGCCGCTCTGCCGCTGGGCTTCATCCGCCCCGGCGCCGGAGGCCGCGGGGGAGCCAGGGGCCAAAGAGAGTTTCGCGCGCGGCTCAACAAGTTTTACCAGGAAGAAGGCGTGCTGCTGGTGCTGAGCCCCGGCGCCGGGCCCGATGGCGGCACGGTGATGGGCTCGGCGGCCGGCTCCCAGAACCCCGACGACGTTGCTCCGCCGCCTTCCGTCGTGGTAACCGACGAACACTACAACCGCATCGTTCGCCTCCTCGACAAGCAGATTCCAGCGACCCTGGCCTTCGACATTCAGGCCCAATTCACCGCGCCGGAGGATTCCTTCAACATCACGGCGGAAATTCCCGGCGCCGTTCCCGATCCCGGCCTGGTGATGCTGGGCGGCCATTTCGATTCCTGGACCGGCGGCACCGGCGCCACCGATAACGCCGCCGGATCTGTGGTCGCCATGGAGGCCATGCGAATTCTGAAGAGCCTCGATCTGAAAATGCCGCGCACCGTTCGTCTGGCTTTATGGACCGGCGAGGAGCAGGGTCTGCTGGGCTCGCGCGCCTACGTCAAAGAGCACTTCGCCGACCCGGCGGACATGAAAACCAAGCCCGAGCACGCCCGCCTCTCGGCTTATTACAACCTCGACAACGGCTCCGGCAAGATTCGAGGCGTTTACCTGCAGGACAACGACGAGATGCGGCCCATCTTCGACGCCTGGCTCGAACCCTTCCACGACTTGGGCGCGGCCACGCTGACAATCCGCAATACCGGCAGCACCGACCACATGTCCTTCGACGCCGTAGGCCTTCCCGCCTTTGAGTTCATCCAGGACCCGCTCGAATATTCCAGCCGCACGCACCATTCCAACATGGATGTCTACGACCGCCTGCAGCCCGACGACCTGGAACAGGCCGCCGCCATCATGGCCTGGTTTGTCTACAACACGGCTACCCGTCCGGACCTGCTGCCGCGTAAACCCATGCCGAGACCGGCGCCGAGAGAGAGCGCGAGGTAGGGAGCACGCTTCAAAAGCCGGGCGGCCCCGGGTGCGGCCCGAAACCCAATGCCCAGCGGTAGAATGAATACATGCGCAACGAGTTCACAGCGATTGTCGAACGCGACGGACCATGGTACGTTGCGTACTGCGCCGAGGTGCCTGGCGCCAACGGTCAAGGTGAGTCCCGGGTGGAATGCCTCGCCAACCTCCGTGACGCGATCTCTCTCATTCTCGAGCACAGGCGAGAGGAATCGTTGCGCGCTCTGCCCCCCGATGCGGCGCAGGAATCCGTTGTCGTTGGATGAATCGCGAAGGTTTTCTCCGGCATCTGCGCCGTAATGGTTGCATCTTGCGGCGTGAGGGCAAGGAACATACGCTAGGGCCTCGCCTCGATCCTCTTTACTTCCCCAGCCCGAACTCGACCGTGATTGTTGTCACCGTTTCCGCCGGTTGGCCGTTCAACAGCGACGGCTGATAGAGCCATTGGCTCACGCTGTCCAAGACAGCCTGAGCAAAGCGCGGGTCCACATCGGTGTCGAGTACGGTGGGGTAGCTAGCTTCTGACTTCCGCCGCCGCGATTTAGAATGGTATTTGATCCGGATGCCTGCTTTGGATGCCCGCCGCTACGGCCGCTTTGCCTGGGTGGTGCTGGGCTATACCCTGGCCGTGATCGTTTGGGGCGCGCTGGTGCGTGCCACCGGTTCGGGCGCGGGCTGCGGCAACCACTGGCCGCTGTGCACGCCGCCCACGACCACCGTGGCCACCGTCATCGAATTCACGCACCGCGCCATGACCGGTCTTGACGGCATCGCCGTGCTGGCGCTCGCCGTGCTGGCCTTTCGCGTGTATCCACCCGGCCATGCGGCGCGCCTGGGCGCCATCCTGTCCATCGTGTTTCTGGTAACCGAGAGCCTGATCGGCGCCATGCTGGTCAAGCTCGAGCAAGTCGCCCAAAACGCCGGTATCGGTCGCCTTTATTCGCTTTCCGCCCACCTGGTGAACACCCTCGCCTTGATCGCCTGCCTGGCCCTGACGGCGTGGTGGGCCGGCGGCCGCCCCCGCCCGCGTCTCTCCGGAAAGCCGTTCTGGACCGCCTTGAGCGTGCTGGCCGCGGTCATCGTGCTGGGCATCAGCGGCGCCATCGCCGCGCTCGGCGATACCTTATTTCCGGCAAGCTCCCTGGCCGAAGCTCTGGCGCGCGATTTCGACCCCGCCGCCAGCATCTTCCTCCACTTACGCGTCTGGCACCCTTTGGTGGCCGTGCTGGCTTCCGCCGCAGTGGTCTGGTATGCCCGCTCCGGCGTCCGCACCGATGCCGCCGGGCCGCGCCATGCCAACCTGGTGGTAGGATTAATCGCCGCGCAAATCGCCGTCGGGGTCCTCAACCTGTTCTTGCTGGCGCCTATCCCCATGCAGTTGCTCCACCTGTTGCTGGCCGACCTTCTCTGGATCGCCCTGGTTCTGCTGTGTGCCGCCCGCACCGCCGCCGGGCCGGACTCGCCCGCCTTCCCGCCGCTCTAAAGTTCCCGGCTCTCTCCGCCGATCCACCATTTGTGAACACAGCATTGTTTACCCTCCTGTTGGGGGTCACCTTCTGGGAACAGACACCGTCGAATACCGCCAGAAATCCGCAGCGCGCGGCCATGAACAAACAAATCGACGCGATCCGCCGCCAGGCCGCGGCTCTCGGTTTGCGCCTTCAGCCCTGGGGGCCCGCCCCGGTATCCGCCATCGCCGATCCGCCTCCTTACGCTTGTCCGCCTATTCCCGAAGAGTCGGTTTCGCCCATCCTTGAAGACGCATCTAAAGCGCAATCCGTCGACCTCGGCTTGCTGCGCGCCGTGATCGACCAGGAATCCGCTTTCCACCCCTGCGCCGTCTCTTACAAAGGAGCGCAGGGCCTCATGCAACTCATGCCGGAGGTGGCTTCGCGCCTGGGGGTGACAGACGTTTTCGATCCCAAGCAGAATGTGGAAGCCGGGGCGCACTATTTGAAGGAGTTGCTCGACAAATATAAAGGAGACCTTTCGAAGGCCCTGGCTGCCTACAATGCCGGCCCGGCGGCGGTCGATCAGGCCAATGGCATACCCGACATTCTCGAAACCCGCCAGTATGTGGAATCCATCCTGGGCCACATTAACGCTAAACCCGCCGCCGATGCCGCCAAGTAGCTAACCTGCCCCGGAGTTGGCCGTCCAACCTGCAATACTGGCATTGGAATGCCCAAGATCCTGATTGCCGGGGGAGGATTGGCGGGCCTCGCGGCCGCGGCCGCGCTGGGCGGCGTCGGCTTCGAGGTGGAACTGTTTGAAGCTCGGCCCTTCCTCGGCGGCCGCGCCACCTCTTATGAACTGCCTTCCGCCGGTGAAGGCCCCGCCGAAACCATCGATAACTGCCAACACGTTCTGATGCGCTGCTGCGTCAATCTGCTGGACTTCTACACCCGTCTCGGCGTCCGCGACCGGATTCGTTTTCACCGCGAGTTCTACTTCATCGAGCCCGGCGGCCGGGTTTCCGTCCTCCGGCGCGGCCACCTTCCCGCGCCACTGCACTTTGCCGGCTCCTTCCTGAAAATGGCCTGTCTCGGCCGGGCCGACAAGATCGCCATCGCGCGCGCCCTGGTGGCGCTGCGCCGCGAACGCTCCCGCCGGTCCAACCTCGGCCGCATCAGCATGCTCGACTGGCTGCTCGAAAAGCGCCAGACGCCGCGCGCGATCGACCGCTTCTGGCGCCAGGTTCTGGTCAGCGCTATCAATGAGGAACTCGACCGCATGGCCGCCCTGCACGGCTTTCAGGTCTTCTGGCTCGGCTTTCTGGCCCGCCCCGACGCTTATGAAATGGGTCTCTCCGCTCTCCCCCTGGGCGATCTGTATCATTCCGCCGCCTGGACCCGCTTCCCCACCGTCAAAATTCATTTCCGCCACTCCGTCGAGCGCATCGATTCCAAGGGCGTGACCGTGGCCGGACAGCCAGTTCCCGGCGACGCCGTCATTTGCGCCCTGCCCTTCGAACGCCTCGCCTCGGTGGGCTTGCCGGCGCCGCCCCTCCAGCATTCCCCCATCACCGGCGTCCACCTTTGGTTCGACCGCGAGATCACCACTCTCCCGCATGCGACTTTGCTCGACCGTACCATGCAGTGGATGTTCAACAAGGACCGCGGCCGCTATCTCCAGCTCGTCGTCAGCGCTTCGCGCGACCTTACCCCACTCTCGCGCAACGATATCGTCGACATGGCCATCGGCGATCTGCGCCTCTACTTCCCCCGTGTTCGCGAGGCCACGCTCCTCAAGGCCCACGTCGTCAAGGAGCAACGCGCCACATTTTCCGCTACCTGCGAAGCCGAACCGCTCCGACCCGCGGCCGCTACCCATGTTCCCAACCTGTTTCTGGCCGGAGACTGGACCCGCAGCGGATGGCCGGCCACCATGGAAGGCGCCGTGCGTAGCGGTTACATTGCCGCCGAGTGCGCCGCCTCGTTCTTGGGACAGAACGCAAAGTTTCTGTTGAGGGATATTGCCTGATTCGGGGCCTAGCTAGAGGAAGCACCTCGCTGGTACTAAGTCGTGACCTCAATCAACCGCGTCCCGTCCCCCACAGCTTCTGCCATGGAGATCGTAGAATCAGCAGCTTGCGCCGCGTCAGCGCGAAGCCGCGGCACACCTCGGGTATACAGTACGGATGTAACGAAAGCAAGTGTAGCCTGAGCCGTGCCTGGGAGCTACACTTGCTTACGGCTAAAGCCTACGGAATCGATGCCGAACGAAACCATTCTGCTGGTGGATGATATCCCCGCCAATCTCAAACTCACGGCAATCGCGCTTCGCTCCGAAGGGTTTCGCGTCCTCCTCGCGTCTACCGCCGAGCAGGCGATAACGATGCTGCAGACGCTGACGCCCGACGTGCTTCTGGTGGACATCCAATTGCCCGGCATCAATGGTCTCGAGTTGGCCCATACCGTCAAACAGGATCCCCGCACCAAGGATATGGTGGTAGTGGCTCTTACGGCCTTCGGCAGCCGCGATTACGAGCAATCCGCCGCCGCGGTGGGCTGCGACGGCTTCCTCACCAAGCCCATCGATACCCGGACCATCGCCAGCCGCATTCGCGAATGTCTCAACAAAGGTAAGCCAGCGAAGCAATCGCCCGCGCCGCCGGCTCCGCGTCGGCGCACACTGCCCCAGTTACCGGCATCCCAGTTACCGGCATCTCCGTGTCTGGACGGTCTCGGACCCGATGTCGACAGCTTGCGCCATACTTTTCTCACCGACGGCATCCGCAAGTGCCGCCTCATGCTCAGTTCCCTCGACGATGGATTCGACCGGAACAGGGCCAATGAACTGGCCGACCAGTGGATTGGCGCCGGAATCGCGCTGGGCTACGCCGGCATTTCGTCCAAAGCCCTGTACCTGAGTGAGGCCCTTCAGACGTCGCAGTACGATCGCAACCAGGTTCGCGACACCCTCCTCAACCTCGGGTCGGCATTTGCCGAGCCTCCGGAATCGGTCGAGCCTGTCCTGCCGGAATCGGTCACCGGCCGTCTGCTCTCGAAAAAGGTTGCTCTGATTGGCTTTGCCGACGACGAGGCCGACCGGCTCTGCGTCGCCCTGGACCGGGTTCGTGCCTCGGCGCGCCTCTTTTCCGCCGACGAACCGCTCGACTCCAACGGCGTCGCCATCTGCGATGTCGTGCTCCTGCACGTGCGCCCGGAAACCGTCAAATCCCAGTGGTTGAGCGAGGAATGGATCTCCCAGTGCGAGCAGGCCGTGATATTGGTGGGATCCCGCGAGCAATTGCTGACCTTCGACCCGGCGCCGCATTTCTGGGGCTGCGAGTTCCTCATTGACGGCTGGCAACCCGAGGAAGCGGTCATCCGATTGACCGTGGCTCTGTCGCGCGTGGAAAAACTGCGCACCGATTTCACCCCTGCCGTCAAACGCTCGCACCCCAGCCGGCCTCGCGAGGTCCTCATCGTCGATCAGGATATGGCCGTGCGCTTCCTCCTGCAGGCCGCCTTCGAACAATACGGCATCCACTGCCGTATCGCCGAAACCGGAGGCGACGCCCTGCGCATCATCCGCGACGAGGCGCCTCACGCCGCCGTGCTCGACATCAACATCCCCGAAATGGACGGCTTCCAGGTGGTCGAACAGGTCCGCGCCGAGCGCCTGCCCGTGCGTCTGCTCCTGCTCAGCGGCAAACAATCCAGAGAAGATGCCCTGCGCAGCTTCAGCCTCGGCGCCGACGATTACGTCGCCAAGCCCTTCAGCGCCCAGGAAGTAGTAGCCCGCCTCCGCCGCCTGTTGTAAAGGGCTTGTCCGCGCTCAGCCATCAGCTTTCAGCCGGCCCGCCGGACGAGGCCGTCCGCCTGAGCGGCGGTGCGAACTGGTTTAGCTGAAAACTGAGCGCTGTAAGCGGAGAGCTTCTTGGACTGCCGGACTATAAGCCGGTTTCTGTGCCCTTTGCGGGGCGGCGATCATTCTTCTCGGCCGTCCATTACTGGACGGCTCTAGCGGCCTACCCGGAAGTCGAGCGGGACGAGCAGTCCCTCCTCCCCTATTTGGCCTTGCTCCGCGTGGGGTTTGCCTTGCCGGTGAAATTACTCTCACCGCGGTGCGCTCTTACCGCACCATTTCACCCTTACCCGGATTTTCACCCGGGCGGTATCATTTCTGTTGCACTTTCCGTAGCCCCGTTTCCGAAGCTCCCGGCCGTTAGCCGGCACGCCGCTCTTTGGAGACCGGACTTTCCTCTCCCGTCACCGGAAGCGATCGCCCGTCCGGCAGCCCGCATTCAGTATCCCACAACACTTCCCAATTGTGCTCTGGATCACCGCGCGCTCTCGCCGCCGGCCGTAAACCATTAGCGTGCTGTGGCAAATCGGGTTATCCTGTTTTAAGCGCATTTCTTTGAGGCCCAATTGCGGGTCTCGCCTGCCGGTGATCGATCGCCGGAGGATAGGGCCGGTCCGGTCACAGTAGCCACGATGACCGGCCGCAACCCTGGGGTCCATGACAGCAGCAGTTCAAACGGTTCATGTTGAGGAGAGAGAGAGAGAATGAAGAAACTAGCAGCGATCAGCGCGCTGGGGCTTCTGGCATCGGGCGTGTTCGCCCAGGGCCTGACTCCACCGGGTGCGCAAACCAAGGACGACTGGGAGGAAATCAACTTTGAATTCAATTCTTCGATTCTTTCCGACGGCTATCCCAGCCTGCTTCGCCTGGCTGACCTGTTGAGTCAGCATCGCGACTTTCATGTCAAAGTTACCGGGAATACGGACTTCATCGGGAGCGCCCGTTATAACGACAAGCTCGCCATGGCGCGCGCCAACACCGTCAAGGAATTTCTTGTAAAGTACGGCGCCAATCCCGATCAGGTTACCACCGCCGGTAACGGTCTCCGCGATCCCGAGGTCAATAACAAGACGAAGGAAGGCCGCTTCATGAACCGCCGCGTGGTTCTGGCGGTCACCGACGGACAGGGACGACTGGTCAAGGAAGGCGGCATCAACGATATTCTCAAAGCGCTCCAGGACATGGCCAAGAAGCAGCAGGATTGCTGCGACGCAATCCTTAAGCGCCTCGATAAGCTCGACGACATCCTGGCGGCCCTCAAGGGTGTCCAGGGTGAAAACGACCGCCTCAAGGGCGATGAGGCCGATCTGCGCAACCAGCTCAATGCGCTCAAAGATCAGATCGCCGGCCTGCCCAAGCCGCTCTCCGAGCAGGCCACCACCGAAATCGCCCATAAAGAAGCCATGGGCGCCGCCGACGAAGCCCAGAAGCACAACAAGAAATACTCGACCGTCGGCATCAGCGTCGGACCCAACTTCGGCGCCAATCCCACCGGCCCCACTGGCCTCACCAGCATCAACCCCGGCGCCTCCACCAACGGCTTCAACTCCGGCACCTCCGGCCAAAACCTCCGGGGCAATGCCACCGTCGACGCCAACGGCCGCTTCTTCGCCCCGTTCGGCGGCGATGGAACCCACGCCGTCCAGGCCCAGGGCGAGTACATGTGGAATTCCCAGGGGCAGGAAGGCCAGTTCGATCTCGGTCTGGTCAATCGCTGGGGCAACGTGCAAGCCGGCGGTTTCGCCAGCTTCAAATACCTGAATTACCGCCAGTATCAACAGGGCGGCTCGTTGGCGCAAGGCGCATTCCTGGTCGACTACCTGTTTAAGGGCGGGCGCGTCGGCCTCTTCGGCACCCAGGGCTTCAAGAATACAGCCGTCGTCAACATGCAGGAGCTTTATCCCGGCGTCTACAACCAGACCTACGCCCACATCGTCAATCAGTATGGCTTCGATGCCCAGGTCGGTGTGTGGGGTGACGCTTACGTTCAGGGGAACATCGGTCTTCTGCACCGCTACGGCCCCGGCGAAGGCTCCACGCCCGGCGGCCAGCTCCGCCTGGTCCAGCCCATCACGCCCAGGCTGGCCTTTACCGGAGAATACGATTACAACGCGTCCCTTGTCGGCAGCGGTTCCATGCTCTTGTTTGGCCTGCAGCTCGGCAATTTCATCAAGCCCAAGGAATTCGCCGACATTAAGACTCCCGTACCGATGGACGTTCCCCGCGTCCGTTACGAATTCCTGACGCGCCGCGTGGGCACCACCCCACCCGTCGCCGATGCCGGACCGCCCCAGATCGGCGTAGCCGCCGGCCCCATCACCCTGAACGGCTCCGGCTCGCACGATCCGCTGGGCGAAGCCCTCACGTTCAGTTGGAAGCAGATCGGTGGTCCGAGCGTCAGTCTCTCCGGCGCCAATACCGCCACTGCGACCTTTACGGCGGCCGCCGGTCAGACCTACGTCTTCCAGTTGACCGTCACCAATACCGATGGCTTGTCCGGTTCGGCCACCACTTCGGTCCAGACTTTGGCCGCCACCGTGCTAGCGATCTCGCAATTCTACGCGAATCCGGCCACCGTGAACGCCGGCCAGAGCACGACTCTTCTCTGGGTTCTGCAGGGCGCCACTTCGGCCAGCATCGCGCCGGGCATCGGCTCCATCAACCCGAATTCCGGTTCGGTCGCGGTTTCACCGGCCGCCACCACCACCTACACCCTCACCGCCACCGGCGCCAGCGGCACCGTAACCCAGGCGGTAACCATTACCGTAGGCGCGCCGGGTTCGCCGCAGATTGTCCGCTTCGTGGCCGATCCCACTTCGACTACCTCCGGCAGTTCGGTGACCCTGAGCTGGGCCACCAACAACGCCACCACGGTGACCATCAGTCCGAACGTGGGCACGGTGACCGCCAACGGCAGCACCACCGTATCGCCCGCCGCGACTACCACCTATACTCTGACGGCCACCAACTCGGCCGGCTCGGTCACCGCTACCGCGACCGTTACGGTTACCGGTTCGAGCATTCCGCAGATCGTTACCTTCGTGGCAACGCCGCAGAACATCTCGCCCGGCCAATCCACCAAGCTTTGCTGGCAGGTGAACGGCTCGTCCAATATCTCCATCACTCCGGGTGTCGGTTCCAATCTGAACGCCAACGATTGCGCTACCGTCAGCCCGTCTACGACAACCACTTATACCTTGACCGCCACCAACGCCGCTGGACAGATCCAGGGCAACGTCACGGTCAATGTCGGCCTGGTCCAGATTCTGACGTTCACGGCCACGCCGCCCAATTCCACTTACGCGGGCAGCCCGGTCGTGCTCTCCTGGACCACCGCCAACGCCACTTCGGTGGTGCTGATCGGCGGCGACCTCGGCCCGACCACGCTGCAGCCTAACGGCAGCTACACCGTCAACCCGGTCAGTAACGAAACCTACACTCTGACCGCCTACGGACCTGGAGGACAGACCGTAAGCGTGACGATATCGGTCTTCGTCAGGTGATTTAGACCCCGTATTTCGACCCCTTACAACCGGGCGGCCCCAAGCCGCCCGGTTTTTTTGTGGCCGTCGGCGCGAAATGGCGCCGCGGCTCGGCTGCCGCCGCCGCATCCCATGTTTTCGAGAGCTTCGTATTCCAGATGAAATCGAACGATCCCCTGGGGCCGCTGCGGTCCCGTTCGGGTCCGTACGATTGGCCGGCTATGGCCCGGCGCGGCGGGCATCGCGAGTGGACCGGTGGATCGTGCTGCGGGATGGATAGCCGGCTCGGCTACAGCCGCCGGTGCTACCCGTTCCCGTATGCCTCGGTCAATGCCTGCTTCAGGAACGCCAGGTCGGCGCGGATGGCGGGGAGCGAATCGGTGGAGGCCGCGTCGACGTAGATCGTGATGGGGCCGCTATACTTCGCTTGCGCCAGCACGGCCATGACGCCAGGCCAATCCACCATGCCTTGGCCCAGTCCGGCCGGCGCCAACTTCGACGGATCGGCAGCGGCGGGTTTGGAGTAGTCCCGCGCCGTAATCATTTTCAGGCGCGGCAGCGCCGCGCGCAATGCCGCCAGACACCCGTCCTTGCCCGCATGCGCGGTCGCATAAGCCGGATCGAATACGTAACCCACAACCTTGGCATCGAGGCGTGCCAACGGGTCGGCGCCCGGCGGCAGCCCACCGGCCGCGCTCAGGGCCGCGACGGCTTCCGGCGGCAGGGCGACCGCCGTTTTCACTTGGCGGGCGATCGACAGCAGCAGCGCCAGGTCCCGTTGTGTGCCGGCCGGCGGTTTTGGCTGGCCGGGGACGAACAACGGCACGCCCATCATCCCGGCTATGGCCATCGACAGCCGCACGGTGCGGTCCTGCGGCGAAAAGGACCGCGGCGTCGAGATCGCGGCTGCGTCCAGCCCCACGCCGGTCAAGGCCTCGACGAAGCGCATCAGGTCCAGGTCGGCATGCTCCGGCGTGACGTGCGCACCCGGCGCGACGGCGATCACGGCGCCGTCGAATCCCATCATCCCCAGCACGCCGCCCATTTCGTCGTAGCCGATTTTGAGCAACGCTTCCGAATCCAGGCAAATCGACGGTTTCACCCGCGGCCGCGGCCCGTTGCCGTTGCGATCCTGCGCCGCCAGCGCGGTTGCCGCGAGCGCCAGCGCCTGCCGCCGGGTGAAGATCATATCCGTAGTGTACGCTGCTGTTGAATGGAAAAGGACCGGCGACGACATCGGCTGTGCCACGGGTTGAGTCTCACACGAAACCAGTGCCACGAGGCAACGCCGCCTGCCGTGCTTGCGCGCGCAACAATGTCGGGACGGTTTCTGGCTACATCCATGCCCAGTAGGCTGGACGGATGCCGAAAGGATCGCGATCCGGAAAAATCGCCGGCGCTACCAGCGCGGCAGTACGCGTTTCCAGTTCGGGTCCACATGGCGCCGCATTTCGGCTTCGTCGTCGCGCTTGCGGTAGGGGATCTTGCGATAGCGCTCGCGGCCGCGCGCCACCTGGTCGTAGTCGAGCTCGACTCCCAGTCCCGGTTTGTCGGGGATCTCGACCGAGCCGGCCACAAACGGAATGCGGCCGCCCGCCACCACTTCATCCTCGGCGGTCTGCCAGGGATAATGCGTGTCGCAGGCGAAGGTAAGGTTGGGACAGGCCGCGGCGGCATGCGTCATGGCCATCAAGCTAACGCCCAGATGGCTGTTGGAGTGCATCGAGAGCCCCATGCCCAGCACGCCCGTCAGGTGCGAGAGATACTGCACGTTGCGCACTCCGCCCCAGTAATGCGGGTCCGAGAGCACAATCTGAACGGCATCGAGCGCCTTGGCCCGGGGCACGTCGGCAAAACAGGTCACGGCTACGTTGCTGGCCTGCGGGGTAGCGTTGTTTTCCGCCAGCAACCGCCGCCGCACTTCGCCCATGCCTTCGAGCGACGCACAGGGATCTTCCAGATAGCCGCCGCCGGAAAGCTCTTCCTTCAGTTCACGGCCCACGCGCGCGGAGGTGTCCACGCTCCAGGCGCAGTTGGGGTCGATGCGGAGCGGATAGGCGGCGCCGAATTCCTCGCGCAGCGCCCGGATGGTGGCGATTTCCAGATCCGGCTCCAGCACGCCGCCTTTGAGCTTAATCTCGCGGAAGCCGTACCGATGGATCATCTGCCGGCATTCGCGCACCACGGCTTGGGGATCGAGCACTTCGCCATACTCGTCGGGCCGCGCGGCTTCGCCCAGTTGGCCCCCGCCGCCTCCCCCACCGTGCTTGTAGAAAAGATATGCCGAGAAGCTCACCCGGTCGCGCACGCGGCCGCCCAGAAGGTCGCAGACCGGTTTGCCGACCGCCTTGCCGATTGCGTCCAGGCAGGCAATCTCGATGGCCGCGAAGGTGCGGGCGTGACGGTCGAGCGGATTCTCGCCGGGCACAAGGTAGGTTTGGGTGCGGCCGCCGGGCGCCGATTCGGCCTCCCGTTCGGCGGTTTGCGTCAAGTCCCGATTCAGAGCTGCCAACTGAAACGGGTCCATGCCGGCGAGCCGCGGCCGCAGCGCTTCCAAAGCGCTCAACGGCCCATCGCCGCCATAGGTTTCGCTGATGCCCGTAATCCCGCTATCGGTGCGAAGCTCGACAATGGTGCGCAGCGCAAACGGTGCGTGCAGGCCATAAGAACTACGCAACGGGGGATCGGCGATGGCGATGGGATGGAGGACGAGCCCGGTAATGCGCATGGGCGGAAAGCTTTCAGCAGTCAGCTCCGCACTGCTACTTGCGCGAGCCCCGCTGCGGGTTCCGCAGGGCGGTTTGCCGCATCTTGATTTTCTTGCGCTTGGGCTTGCTGATGATGAAAGTGCCGCTGCCTACATACTCCGCCCGATAAAGCTTATCTTCCGCCAAGAGAACTTCTCCTTGTGTTTTGGGTGATTCCGTCGAACCCGATTTGACATCTATTGTAGCGCGCACGCCTGGGGGGTGCTTAACCGTATTGGGGAGAATGGTCGGGTTGAATACGGGGGAATCCCCAAACGGTTAAGCACCCATGCCCGGTAGCGCGCATGCCGCCGCGGGCATTATCCTTAAGGTTGACGATTCTGGGCAAACGGTTCTTCCCAAGCTGCGGGCTTGCGGCCCTGTCCTTACTGGCGGCCGCCTCGGCCTCGGCCCAAACTCCGCCCGCGCAGGAGTCCATCTGCGCCCAGGTTCCAGCCATTACGCGGCAACTGACGGAGATTTCCGGCCTCGAGCTGAAACATCCCGTGCCCTGCCACTTCATCAGCAAGCGCGAAGTGAACGAATTTCTCAAGAAGCGCGTGAAAGAGGTTGCCAGCCCGGCGGAGATTCGCGCCGAAGAGCTAACGCTCAAGAAGTTCGGGCTGGTGCCGGCCGATTACGACCTGGCGAAAAACACCATCGACCTGCTGACCGAACAGGCCGCCGCTTTCTACGATTACAACCGCAAGAAGCTGTTCATTACCGAGACCACGCCCTTTGAAACGCAGGAGCCGGTGCTGGCGCATGAGCTCTCCCACGCCCTGGCCGATCAGAACTTCGACCTGGCGCGCTATACCCGGCAAGGACGCAAGAGCGACGACGGCTCCACCGCGCGGCTCGCCGTGATGGAAGGCCAGGCGACCTGGCTGATGTCCGAATACCTGGCGCGGCGCAACGGCACCAGCCTGAAAGACAATCGCGAGATGGCGAACATGATGTCCGCCATGGCGGATAGTTCCGGCGGTCAATATCCGGTCTTCGAGAACGCCCCGCTCTATCTTCGCGATACGCTGGTCTTCCCCTATACCAAGGGCATGTTGTTCCAGCAAGCGGTTTTCGAGCGGGACGGACAGGACTCCTTCGCCGAAGTGTTCCGCAAGCCGCCCGTCTCCACCCAGCAGATCCTGCATCCGGAGCGCTATTTCTCGGGCGTCCAGCCCACCGACCCGCAACTGCCCGACCCCCACCTGGGGCGCGCATATAAATCGTTGATCGGCGGCAGCCTGGGGGAGCTGGAGCACGGCATTCTGCTGCGCCAATACGCCGGCAAACAGACCGCCGAGGAACTGGCGCCACACTGGCGCGGCTCCAATTTCGAGCTGCGGGAAGACAAGAAAGCGGGCCGGGTAGTGCTGTTGTACGCCGTGGAGTGGGATAGCGCGGATGCCGCCCGGCGCTATTTCGAGGCGTATCGGGAACTGCTCCAGAAGAAGTGGAAGAAGATGGAGATCGCGAGCCGCACCGCGGACAGCGTCACCGGTTCGGGCGACGACGGCCGTTTCGAGCTGCGCCGCGACAGAACGCTGGTGACCAGCGTGGAAGGCTTAGCGCCGTAAGGGGCCACTGACTTCGCAAAGCCAGGCGGGAAAGACCGCCGCCTTTGGTGATCCGGCGTTTTTCAGCATGCGGCCGCCGGTTGACAGACGACACAAGACGATCGTCTGTCCCACCTTTCCAAATTCCATTACACTGGTGAAATATGTTGTCCACGCGCATGATCTTCGCCGCCTGCGCGGCCACGCTCACGCTGGCCGCGCAACAAGTGCCGAGGAAAGCTCCCGAGCTGATCGTCAGCACCATCGACGGAAAGAGCGCCGCCGTCTCACATTACCGCGGTAAACCGCTGGTGCTGGCGTTCATCCTCACCGGCTGCCCGCACTGCCAGCACACGGTGGGGTTGCTGAGCCAGTTGGAGGCGCGCTATCGGTCGCGGGGGGTTGAGATGCTGGCCGTCGCCGTGGATCGAGAGGCCTCCGCCGCCATCCCCGGGTTCATGCAATCGTTCCACCCGCCGTTCCCGGTCGGGTTTCTTCGCGACAACGGCCTGGCCGGCGACTTTTTGCAGATCTCACCGACGCAGATTCCCCACATGCCCATCGTGCTGTTTATCGACCGCGACGGAACGATCCGCCAGCAACATGAGGGAAGCGAGCCGTTTTTCGAAGACGGCCACCAGGAGCAGCACTTGAGCGCGGCGATCGAAGATCTGCTCAAGCCGACAGCGAAAAAAGTTACCGCCGCCGCGCAACGATAGATGGGCCAGCCCTTCAGGCCGCGGACCCGCTTTCCAGCGTCAACCGGCCGGAAGACCGCCCGCGGGCAGGATTGCCCGCCCCGCGGAGCAGCGGGGCCACTACCAAAAGGAAACGGCGACGAGTTCGCCGGAGGAGGAAAACGTCGGCTCGAAAGCCGACGCTGCAGGCCAGAGGCCCGCGCCACGAGAATCATGCCCTCTACCGCAGACACGCGTCCAGCACGGCGGCCAAACGTACGCCGGCTTTTTCGATCTGGCCCGTGACCACGCCATCGGCGGCCTTCTCATAAGCTGCGTTCAGCACAATCACGCCGTTGGCGCCGGGTTTGGGCAGTTTGCCGTAGGTGATCTTTTGCGCCAGACGATGGGATTGCTCGATCCAGTCTTCAACCCGCCCTTTGGACCATTTCCCGCGGTGCTGCTCCGCTTGTTGGTCGAGTGTGGGGAACAGCTCCGGCTCTTTGGGCATATGGTTGAGCAGGCCGCTGTCCCAGACGCTGTGCAGATTGGTTGGCCGGCCGTGGAAAACGACTTTGACGTCGTTGCCGCCCTTGTCGTTGTTATCGATCGAGTGCAGGGGCTGGTGCATGTCGCCCACAAAGTGCACCACGAACAGGAGCGCTTCCTTGCGCTCTTCCGGCGTGGCGCGCGGATCTTTCAGCACCGCTTCGAAGCTCTCCAGGCTGGCCACAATGCATTGACCCTTGGGACAATCGCGGGCCATGTCGAGGCGCCGGTCCGCCAGGGGAATATCTACGTAGTGCCACGGACCGGTATCCGGCCGGGAGGGGCGGATTTCGTCGGCCCAACTGGCGATGCCGGCGATGGATTGCCCAGGGCCGAGGATTGCGGCGATCCGCGCCTTCGCTTTGGGGGTAAGTTCCTGCTCCGCGATGCGTGCCACCAGCCGGTGACCTTCCGGTCCCCAGCCAAAGGCGGGCAGTTGCAGGCTCAGTGCGGCTACAAACAGAAATTTGCGCAAATCTCAGCCTAGCATGAGCGGGATGCCGTGCCCTGCGCTCTTGGCGAGATCCACCGTTTGACCCCTACCCCGGCGATTCGCTACACTCACGCATCATGCGACGCACAATCGGTTTGACCGTTCTCATCGTGATGGCCTCGATCCACGCCCCGGCACAGCGGCGCGGGGGCGGCGGCGCCCTGCCGCAGAATCTGCAATTTCGATTCATGGGCCCGGCGGTGGGCAACCGCATCTCCGCCGCGGCGGGCATTCCCGGCGATCCCACCACGTATTACGCCGGCGCGGCCTCGGGCGGCGTTTGGAAGTCCACCGACGGCGGCAAGAGCTGGGCGCCCATCTTCGACAGCCAGCCCGTTCAGGCCATCGGTTCGCTCGCCGTGGCGCCCAGCGATCCCAAAATCGTTTGGGCCGGCACCGGCGAAGCCTGGGCCATCCGCGACAGCGACATGATGGGCGATGGCATTTATAAGTCCACCGACGCGGGCGCCACCTGGCGGAATATGGGACTGGTCGAGACCGGCCGCATCGGCCGCATTGCGATTCACCCCACCGACCCCAACATCGTCTACGCCTGCGCCGCCGGACGCCTCACCGGGCCGCAGCAGGAGCGCGGCGTGTTCAAAACCAGCGACGGCGGCCGCACCTGGGAGCAAGTGCTGTTCGTCGACCCCAACACCGGGTGCAGCGGCCTTAGCATGGACGCGCACGATCCCAACACGCTTTTTGCCGGCACCTGGCAGGCCGAAATGCACACGTACGGCATGTACAGCGGCGGACCGGGAAGCGCCGTCTATGTCAGCCACGACGCCGGGGCTCACTGGCGCAGGCTGGAAAGGCACGGCCTGCCGCACGCGCCGCTCGGTAAGATCGATGTCGCCGTCGCCCCCACCAATTCCAAGCGGGTCTACGCCCTGATTCAGACCGCCGATCAGGGTTCCCTCTGGCGTTCCGACGATGGCGGCGAAACCTGGAGCAACGGAAGCTGGCAGCGCGCGCTCATCGGCCGCGCCGGTTACTATATTCACCTGGCGGTTTCCACTTCCAATCCCGACGAAGTGCTGGTGGCCAATTCCAGTTTCTGGCTTTCCACCGACGGCGGCAAGAGTTTCCGCGAGGTGCCCTGGGGCGGCGATACCCACGACATCTGGATCGACCCTAAAGACAGCAAACGCATCCTGGTCACGCACGACGGCGGCATGTACATGACCACCGACCACGGCGCCACCTCGACTCGCGTGACCCTCCCCATCGGCCAGATCTATCACGTGGCCGTGGATAACGACGTGCCCTATCACATCTACGGCAACATGCAGGACGACGGCACCATGCGCGGCCTCAGCACCACCCAGGAGGCCGGCCCCAACGTGCCCGGACAAAGCCAGGGCGGGCGCGGATTCGGCGGGCGCGGCGGATTCGGCGTGGGCGCCTGGGAGCACACCCTGGGCGGCTGCGAATCCGGCTTCACGATCCCCGACCTTACCGATACCAACATCGTCTGGGCCACGTGCTACGGCAACGAAGTCACCCGTTACGACGCGCGCACCAAGCTGGCCCGCTCCGTCAGCCCGTGGCTGCATACGCTCGATGCGGCGCCCGACCAGGTGAAATACCGCTGCCACTGGAGTCCGCCGCTGGCCATCGATCCCTTCGATCACAACGCGGTTTATTATGGCTGCCAGAAGATTCTCCGCACCGCCAACGGCGGCATGAGCTGGGGCGAGGTGAGTCCCGACCTTTCCACTCAGGATCCCAAGTTCAACGTTTCCTCCGGCGGCATCGTGGGCGATAACCTCGGCCAGTTCTACGGCGAAGTGGTGTTCTCGATTGCGTTTTCGGAAATCCGGAAGGGGCTCATTTGGGCCGGCACCGACGATGGCAAAGTCTGGTATTCGCCCGATGGCTCCAAGACCTGGATCGACGTGACCAAGAACCTGGCCGGCCTGCCCGCCCGCGGGGTGATTTCGAAAATCGAGCCGTCCCACTTCGATCCGGCCGCGGCCTATATTTGCGTCGACTTCCACCTGATGGACAACCGCGATCCCTGGATTTATAAGACCACCGATTTGGGCAAAACCTGGACCAAGGTCAGCGGCGATCTGCCCACCGGCCACCCGCTCGACTACGCCCGCGTGGTGGCGGAAAATCCCAATCAGAAAGGCAACCTGTTCGCCGGCACCGGCAACGCGCTCTACTACACTCTGGACGACGGCGCTCACTGGAAGCAGTTGAAGGACGGCCTGCCGGCGGCGCCGGTTTCCTGGGTGGTGGTGCAGAAGCAGGCCCACGACCTGGTGGTTTCGACTTACGGCCGGGGCTTCTACATCATGAGCGACATCACCCCGCTCGAACAGGGTCTGATGGAGCCGTCCCACGCCGAGCCGGTTTCGCTGGCGGCGCCGCGCCCCGTGTATCGCGAGTTCCAGGGCGGCCGCGCCGAGATTAGTTACCTGCTGAAATCCGTGCCCAAGTCTCCCATTGGGCTGGAAATTTTCGACGCCAAGGGCGCGCTGATGAAGAAGCTTCCCGCCCCGCCCAACCCTCACCAGGGTCTGAACCGGGTTGTCTGGGACCTGCGCTACGAGGCGCCCCGCGCCGTGGCCCTGCGCACCACTCCTCCCGAGAATCCGCACATCTGGGAAGAGCCTCGTTTCAAGAATCAGGATACGCGGCCCATCACCCACTGGGGCTTGGCCGAAGCCGAAGTCGGCCCCATGGCCGCACCCGGCGCCTATACCCTCAAGCTGACCGTGGATGGCCAGAGCTTCACCCAGCCGCTGCGCATCCTGCTGCCGCCCGATAGCCACGGTACCGAAGCCGATATTCAGGCGTCGGTCCGCCTGCAGCTCAAAGTGCGGGAGGACATCACCACCGCCGCCAACATGACTAACCAGATCGAATGGATGCGCAAGCAGCTCGCCGACGAACAAAAGACCGGGGCCGGCAAGGCCGAGCTGGTGAAAGCCATGGACGAGATCGACAGGAAGATGCAAGCGGTGGAATACCAGTTGATCACCCGCGCCGATGCCTTGAGCGACGACAAGTATTTTCAAACCGCCGACAAACTGTATCTGAACCTGATCTGGCTGAACGGCGAGATCGGCACCGGCGCCGGCGATGTGGCCGGCACGGCCGATTACGGTCCCACCGAAACCGCGGTGGGGCTGGTGCTGGGCCTCGAAAGGGAGCTGCAGGGCGTCGAGGCGCAATACAAATCGGTGATGGAAAAAGACGTTCCGGCCTACAACCGATCGATCGCGGGCAGCGGCCTGAAGCCGTTGAAGACCGACGACGCTCCTCCTCCGCCGGCCCGCAGCGGCGGCCGCTTCGGCGGCTAATCCAATGGTTCGCAAAGCGGTCCTGTCGGCTTTGTGGGGGCAGGACTACGGGCGGCAGGAGTTGCTCTTTGGGCGCGCACTGGGGCGGGTATTGGCGCACGAGGTCTACCATATGATGGCCAAAACCACGCGCCATGGTTCGACCGGCGTGACCATGCCGGCTCTTTCGGACGCCCAATTGATCACGGATTCGCTCGATTTGGACGAATCGTCCGCCGATGTCATCCAATCCGCCGCCCGCTGATGGCGCTCTACGTGCCCCGGCGCGAGGTTCATTCCGGCTTCCGGCTCCCGACTTCCGACTTCGTATTCAGATTCTGCCGAACCGGGCTACCGCTTCTTTAATCGACTTAAACTTCTCGATGAACGGCAGCATGCTGTGCTCGGTGTTGTCGAGAGCCTGGGCCTTCTTCAAGACCTCCTCGGCATGGGCGCGCGGCACCACCACCACGCCGTCCTCGTCGGCCACGACGATGTCGTTGGGAGCCACGCGGGCCCCCGCGCAGGTGACGGGAATATTGACTCCGGCAAACCGGTAGTGGCCGACGGTTGTGGAGGGCACGACGCCGCGGCTGAATACGGGGAACTGGAGCTTGCGAATCTGGGGCGTGTCGCGCACGCTTCCGTCGATTACCGCTCCGGCCAGGCCGCGGTATTTCATGGCAGTCGCCATGAGTCCTCCGATGCCGGCGTAGTCGGTTCCGTCCTCCACGACCATCACGTACACGGATCCGGCCTTGGCGTTGTCGATGGCATCCAGCATTCCTTCGGAAGCTTTAGAGCCTTCCTTGTGTTCTTCCTTCTTCATGAGCACGGTCACGGCCGGGCCCGCAAACTTGGTAGCGGCCAGCGGCCGCATGTCGTGCGACATGTAGTTGTGCTGGCCGTATAGCTGTTCCATCGCGTCGGAAACCGAAGCGACCTCGACCGTGCGGTAGCCTTCGATCAATGGATCGCCCGCCGGTTGCGCCAGCAGCCAGACAGCGAGAGCCAGGACCGCAAAGGCCGTTGTCCACAACGTGCGTTTCATAAGAGCTCCTTATCTTTCAGATGTTCGCATTCCGAATGAGCGAAACAAACGCAAAAGGGGCGGCCCTTCGCTCCCATCAGCCGCATCGCGACGGAGAACCGAATTGCCGCCCTTGGACCGCGTCAAAGACTACACCAGCCGCTGCTCTGGAAAGAACGCTTCAGACCCGCCCGGCTCCGGCGCGGGTTGGCGCCGGCCCACTTCTTCCGAACCCCCCTGCGCACAGGCGGCTGCCTTATCGATAAATCAAAGTTTGGCCGGCAAAGCCAAGACAGGTTCGCGGCCGGGTTCTGCGCTCATGGCCAAGCGGTTGGCGACATACTCTTCCAGGCCGTTGGCGGCTTTGGAGAATTCGGCAACCGTGAGGACGGTGGCGGGATGACTGTTGAATTGGTCGAGCGACAGACCGTTCGGATCCAGGCCCTGGATGCCGTAGGGGATCTGCATGATTTTGTCTATCGACGCCTGGGGTACGGGCCGATGGATCGCGCTCGGACAGAACTGAATGTCGTCACCCAAGGCAAACAAGGGCTCGAGCCCATAAGGCGGCAGCGTGTACACAATATCGCCGCCGGCAAACTCCTCCACATCCCAGAAACGCATTTTGCCGTTCACCAGCGGACCGGGGCGCACGGAGCACAATAGCATTTTGCTCGGATAACCGCCATCCCGAAGCAGTTGACAGCAGCGCTTGAAAGCGGCTATGCCAAACCACTTGCGGTCGGCTTCGGTAATGTGAATGCCGCGATACTCGGCTTGCTCGATCAGGTTCTTGCGCTCGCTGAGACGACCCATCATCAAAGTAATTACAGCCCGCCACCTGGACGTGTTAACACCGGCCTTCATAGCCAGTTGCAATCCCTCCCTGGCGGCCCTGGCCACGGCCAGAACCTGGGAGACGGTGAAACAGGTAGTCACGTTGGTGGAAATGCCCTTGGACGTCAGGTGCCGGACCACATCGACGCCTTCGGTGCTGGCGGGTACTTTGATCATGACGTTGGGCTGGAGGGCTGCCAGTTCATCGGCCTGGCGGTACATGGCAGTCTTCTCCGTGAAGAGACGGGGATCGAGCTGTCCCGAGACCCATCCAAACCGTCCATTCGAAGCCTGGTTCATGGGGCGAAACATTTCGGCGCCCTTCTTCACGACCAGCTTATAAGTCCCCCAGAACAACTCTTTGGAAGTGATGCGCGGATTTTCTTCAATCAGTTCGTCGATGCGGGCGTTCCAGAATTCCGGATCGGCCTTCACCGCCTCGAGCGAAAGCGGCGGGTTGGTGGTGCATCCCCGCACGACGCTGCTGGCCGGATCGGCGCTGTTGAAAAGACGTCGAAGTTGCGCCTGCAACTCGGCCTTCCGGCCATCGGGGGCGGCATTCACCATCTTGGCCGCCCACTTATCGAAGATCAGCGGGGAACTGTCCCACCACACTTCCATATCGGAATTCGTTTTTACCAACCGTTCGATGACACTTTCAGACATTAGACGCTCTCCTATCAAACCGCCTCGACGCGGTGAAATGTGTTCGTTAAGTAAAACTGGCCGAGGATAGCCGCACCGGTAAGCGAAGACTGATCCTGGTACTCGTATTCGAAGTCGCCGGTCCAGCGTTTCTTGGCATCGACGTAGCCCGGTATCTTGGCGCCGCCACCGGTTGTCTTGATTTTGCGCCCGAGCTTTACGCGCCGCGAAATCTCCGTCAGATGCTCGCCCTGGTACAGGGCATTGCCGCGGATCAGGCTCAGAAGCAGGTCATCGCGGCCGGTTTCGAGCGTCATACCGATATAGCTGGCCTTCAGTTGCTCCATCGAGTACCGGCTGCCGGCGAGAAACGGAACGTATTCCGGCAGTTCCGCTTCCCGCCGATCGCGCCGATCGGAGTCAAAGAACGAGCGCAGCACCGACGGAATGTACTGGTCATAGAAGTGCTGCTCGGTCATGCCGGCACAAAAGACGGAGTGAAACCATTCGAGGGCCTTGCCGCCGGTATTCATCACGAACAAGGTGATCCAGCGGCCGGGAATGGCATGACACCGGATGTTGAAGTTGGGCGACGACAAGGGCTCGTCCAGGCAGACGGAGGTGATCTCGCAGGTGCCGCAGACATCGCTGATGTCGCCGGGCTCGGTAATGCCGCCGGAGAGTGCCGCCAGGACCGCGTCGTTGCCGCCGCAGAGCACGATGCAGTCCTGGGGGATGCCGAGGTCCGCCGCCATCTCCGGGAGAATGCGGCCGGCCGGTTCGTAGGAATGCCTCAGGTCCGGAAGCTTGCTTTCGGGAATGCCGGACAGATCCAGCACGTCGAGGTTCCAGGTCAGGTCGTTTTTCGCGGTGTTATAGAGCCCCGAGATGGAAATGGTGGAAGGGTCGATCACCCAACTGCCGGTGAGCCGTTTCACCACGTGGGTGTTGGTGTGGCCGAACTTCACGGCCCGGTCCCACACCTCCGGCTGGTTGTCGCGAATCCAGAGAATCGAGCACAGCGAAGAGCCGCCCGAGACGGGAAGGTTGCAGGCTTCCTTCAGAAACTTCTCTTCGCCCACGGCATCGCGGATGGCGCGCGCCTGGGCGTGGGAACGTCCGTCGAAAAACAGGATGGCGGGCCCCAGCGCCGTGCCGTCTTCAGCCATGGGGAGCAGGCCGGGCGTGGTTACGGAAAGCGACAGCACGCCGGCCGCGTCCAGAAACCCGCTGATTTCGGCGCAGCACTCGCGTAGTGCCTGCCACCACTTGGCCGGCTCGATGTCGGCCCGGCCGCCGCAATAGACGTTGACGTCGTAGCGCCTGGCCGCTTCGCAGCGTTTTTCCAGTTCGGGGCTGAACACCGCCAGCTTCAGCGCGGTGGTCCCGACGTCAACGGCAAGAATATCGCGACTCATGGGATCAGGCCTTCTTTCTCGAAGAGCAAGCGGAGCTGCTGAATCTGGCCGGCGGCGAGCGGCAGCAAAGGCCTCCTCGGTATTCCGCCGCGGAAGCCCGCGAGATTCATCGCCGCCTTGACGCCGGATGGGCCGAATGGACCGGAAATGGCCTGATTGATCCGGGTGACACGCTCCTGGAAAGGGATTCCGCGCGCTTCATCCCGGGCCTGCCCATAGCGGAAGAGCTCGAGCGCGACATGCGGGAAGGAATTGGCCAAAGACACGGTGCCGCCGATGGAGCCGCCCATCATGGCGGGAAACAGAAAGTTCGCCGACCCCGCCAGCACATGGAACTTGTCGCTCTCGAGGCGCAGAAAGGTCTCGATGCCGGCGGACGCGCTGTCTTTGAGCCCCACGATGTTCGGATGGGCGGAAAGCCGCTCGACCAGCGCGGGCGCAAGCGTGACGCCGCAGAATCCAGGCGCGTTGTACAGAAGCAGGGGGATGGGCGACGTGTCGGCCAGGGTTTCGAAATACCGGAAGAGAACCTCCTCCGTCATCAGTTTGCGGAAGTATCCGGGCGATAGAACCAAGCCGAAATCGGCGCCGCAATCCGCCGCCCGTACCAGGAAAGACTCGCTGTCGCGCTGGGCATCGTAGGTGGCCCCGGCCATGACGACCTGGTTTGGCCGCTTGTGCCGGATAATACACTCCAGCACATGGAACTTTTCCTCTTCGGTGAGACTGCGATTCTCTCCGTTCGATCCGAGGGCCAGATAGCCCAGGATTTCGCTGGCTGCGTAGCGCTCCACATTGAAAATCAAGGCGGAGAAATCCACCTCTTCGCCTTCATCGAAAGGCGTGGAAATGGGCACGAATACTCCGGCCATCCGGCTCCGCAGAATCTCCAGCGGAGAGGGCGGCACGCCACTCGCGGGAGAACTGGTTTGAATCGCATTCATGGGCACCTCCAAAAGTCCGGCCGGCGATCAGAACGGTTCAAAAAAGGGAGTAATGGCGGGAGACGCGAAGGGGGCCAATCACACCTAGAACCGAAGTCTGCCTTTACAAGTCTAGCCGATCTCGTTACGCGAGACGGCATCGAACGGAGTGGCCATCGGTTCGAAACTCATAGCGGGGGTAGGCGCCGGGCAAGCGTTTACGGGGACAAGGAAGGCGGCCGGCACGCCCGGTCCCCGCGCATGACGATATACTCTAGGCGAGGAAAACCACATGCGTCGTCGAGACTTTCTGCCGGTGGTGGCTTTATCCGCGGCGGCGGCACAGACCGGGGAGCAGGCTCCGCATCGGGGCCGCTTGAAACAGTGCGTCACCAGCGGGGTTTTCGGCCGCGGCATGAGCCTGGAACAGACGTGCCGGCTGGCGGCGGAAGCCGGATGCGTGGGTTACGATCTGCGCGGTCCGGCGGACTGGCCCATGCTGCGCAAATACAATCTGACGCCCACCATGTATCCTCCGGGACCGGGCGGGACGATTTCAGATGCGCTCAACCGCCCGGAAAACCATGCGGCCCTCGAAAAGGCCATGCATGCGGCGATTGACGAAAGCGCCGCCGCCGGCGTGCCCAACATCATCACGTTCTCGGGCAACCGGCGCGGCATGGGGGACGCCGAAGGCGCCGACAACTGCGTGGCGTTCCTGAAACTCGTGAAGGCCCATGCCGAGGACAAAGGCGTCACCATCTGCATGGAGTACCTGAACAGCACGGTGAACCACAGGGACTACATGTTCGACCATATCGGTTGGGGAGTAGACGTGATGAAGCGCGTCGATTCGCCGCGGGTAAAGATTCTGTTCGACATTTACCATGCGCAGATCATGGACGGCGACATTGCCCGCCACATTCGCGACTACTTTCGGTATATCGGGCATTTCCACACCGGCGGCAATCCGGGCCGGCACGAGTTGGACGAGACCCAGGAACTGAATTACGGCTTTCTGGCCAGGGCCATCGCGGACCTGGGGTTCACCGGCTACGTGGCGCACGAATACACGCCGGGGCCGGGGCGCGACCCGGTTGCAAGCCTGCGGCAGGCGGTCGCGATCTGCAACGTTTGAGTTCCACTGCCGCGGTTCATGGCCGCGCCGCTCCGGCCTCCACCCGCTCCACTCGAAGAAGCCAAGGACTACTCGAATGGGCCGTGAAACGGACCCTTTTCCGCCTCGTCGAGCGCAGCGTCGATGGCCCGCCGCTGCGCCGCCGGCGCTGGACGACGAGTACACACCGACGTTACGCTTCCGGGCAGATTTCAAAACCCCGTTCGGCGATGCCGGCAAGCAGGATGTCGGACTCGTGGCCGTGGAGGCGGAAGATCTGGCGCACCAGGTCGCACACCGATTGGTGGCCGCGTTCGAAGAAGACCAGGATCGAGGGGCCGGCGCCGCTCAGAGCGCAGCCGAGCAAGCCGGGGGCGCGGAGCCTGATGATCTCGTCGAGGCCGGGTACGAGGGGCACGCGGTACGGCTGGTGGAGGCGGTCTTCGAGGGTGGCAGGGAAGGCCCAGGTGGCGCCGGCGGCGAGGGCGGCGATGAGCAGCGAGGCGCGTTGCACGTTGAAGACAGCGTCCGCCCGGCTGTAGGTGGCCGGCAGAACGGCGCGAGCCTTGGCGGTGGGGAGGTCGAAATCCGGCACCACCACGGCCACGCCGAAACGCTGCGCCATCTCGATGCGGACGGCGCGGGCCACGCCGCCGGAATCGATGGCGCTGGCCACGATGCCGCCCAGGGTACAGGCGGCGACATTGTCGGGATGGCCTTCCAGGCGGGCGGCCTCGTCCAGCACGCGGGCCGGCTTCCAGCCGAGATCGAGCAGGCAATCGGCAACTACCACTCCCGCGGTGAGAGCGGCGGCGCTGGAGCCCATCCCTTTGCCCAGGGGAATCTGGTTCGAGATCTCGAGTTCGATGGGCGGCATCCGCCGGCCAAGACTTTGCGCCACGGCCACTGCGGTCTGCCAGATCAGGTTGTCGGGGCCGATGGGAATCGAGGCGGCATCGCGGCCGCTGGCGCGGATTTCGAGCGCGTTGCCGGGGCGGAAGCGGCAGGTGAGGTAGACGCCCAAGGCCATGCCCAGGGCGTCGAAGCCGGGACCGAGATTGGCGCTCGAAGCCGGCACCCGGACGGTATACCAGGTCATAGTCGCAGAGGAATGAGGCAGCGCCGGGCGCCCGGCGGTTACCTGATCTCGAGGATTTCCTTTTCCTTGACCTTGGATGCCTGATCGATCTTCTGCATGAAGGCGTCGGTGGTCTTCTGGATCTCGTCGAGGGCTCTCTTTTCCTCGTCCTCGGTGATCTTTTTGTCCTTCATCAGCTTCTTGACGGCTTCGTTGCCATCGCGGCGAATGTTGCGCGTCGCGACGCGGTGGTGCTCGGCGCCCGCATGGAGTTTTTTGACCAGTTCCTTGCGCCGTTCCTCGGTCAACGGCGGGATTGGCAGGCGGATCAGTTTGCCGTCGTTGGAGGGGTTCAGCCCCAGGTCCGACACGCGGATGGCCTTTTCGATCGCGCCGATCTGAGAGACATCCCACGGCTGCAGGGTGATCAGGGACGGCTCGGGAACGTGCAGGTTGGCGAGTTGATTGAGCGGCGTGGGGGTGCCGTAATAATCCACGCGAATGTGATCCAGGATGCCCAGCGAGGCGCGGCCGGTGCGGATCGAAGCCATGTCGTGCTGCAAGTCGGAAAGGGCTTTTTCCATGCGGGTCTTAAGGCTCGCTTCGACCTCTTTCACCGAATTAAACGCTGTACTGGGTGCTGCCGGCTGTTCAGTTTTCATAGGGCGGTTGCTCCGAAACCCCGGTCGATGAAATCGCCGGTTATGTTGAATGACCGTGCCGACGGGCTCACCCATCGACATTCGCATTATACAACGGATATTCAAAACAACTCATTTAAAATGTGCAAGTTGCTGATTTTTTGTGGGACCCAAAGGGGAGGAATGTCGAAAAATGCCGGACTACGATGGAAAGCCGGATGGCAACGGGCTGCAAATTAATTAGCGACTTACGACACTCTTCGACGTATCGGATTCACATGCCGGTGTTTGGACAGAGGCAGAGCAAAGCGCGACGGTTTCAGACTGCGTTACCGGGTCGGCACGGCGGGATTGGCGGCCCGCTCCAGCAGTGCGCGGACGGCGCGCGATGCTCCCAGCGTCATCTCCGCGTATGGCCTGTCCAGTTCGGCCAAAGCGGCACGCTGCCGCTCGCGCCATCCCGCGGGAGGAGCCTCGTTCTTTTCGAGATAGCCCAGGGCTTCGAGCCCGATCTCGCCAGCCTTGGAAAGGTTCTCTGAAAGCGCCACGGTCTCTTTCAGCAGAAAGTTGCTTTCCAGGGTAGGCAAGAGCCTCGCATGGTTGTCGCGCCAAGCAACCAGCACCGTCCGCACATAATCGGCATCGCGAGGGGACGGTCGCGGCGCCGAGAGGTTCCGAATCGCTGTTTCCACGTGGCGCACCAGGATGCTTTCCGGCGGTATCGCGTCCAGCAACTGGTTGCGCGGCGAGCGTGTCGTGAATTTCTGTTTGCGCAGCAGATCGATGCGATTTACTTCCAACGCGTCGGCCAACACCTGAAGTGCTTCTCGCGCCGGTCCTCCGGCGAAGCGGTCCAGGGCCGACCGCTCGTAGGAACGGTGCTGGACGCCGGTCCATTCGAGGCCGCGGCTGACGACATCCAGGCGGGCGTACATCGAATCCACATCGGTTACATCGGCCGGCGACCAAAGGCGCTCGGCGATGGCCGCCTCTCTGGGCCATATCCGGGAATCGACGGTCTGCGCGCTGGTGAATTCGGTCCACATGCAGGCTTCGCCTCCGAGTACTCGGGCCCTTTCCATTTGGCCCAGATCGGACGCCTTGCCACCCAGAGGATCGTTCCGGTAGTGAAAGGAAGCGGGTTTGCCGTAGTTCAGGTAGTAATCGAACGAAAGAATTCCGAAAAAGCCCTTTTTGACGGCTTCGGCCAGGGCCTCCTGTCCACGCCAGGACTGTACAACCGTATCGGTGGGCAAGTCCGGGTTCAGAACCTCCTCCCAACCCATCAGTTTCTTACCGTGCCGCTGGAGCAATTCCTGCACCCGCTTATTGAAATAAGCCTGAAGCTCGGGGCTGGTGGAAAATCCATGCCTGGCGGCAAAGGCCTGAATCGCGGGATTGGCCTTCCATTGGGTTTCGCGCACCTCATCGCCGCCGATGTGAACGTAGGGGTCTGGAAACAGCCCGGCCATCTCGCCCATTAAGGCGTCCAGGAAAGCGTACACCTTTTCTTGCGAGGGATCCATGGCGGGGTCGAAAATGCCGAAATATCGTTCGATCGAGTATGGTCCGGGCGCGCTGGCCAGCTCCGGATAGCCGACGAACCAGCTCGTCGAGTGGCCGGGCATGTCGAATTCGGGTACTACGCGAATCCCGCGGTCGCGAGCGAAGGAGACAACATGCCGGATATCCTGCTGGGTGTAGTATTGGCCGTCGGATCCCTTCTCCTGCAAGAGAGGGAATCGCTTGCTTTCGACGCGGAAGCCCTGATCTTCGGTCAAGTGCCAATGAAAGACATTCAACTTGACCGCGGCCATGGCTTCCAGGTTCCGTTCGACGACGGCGACCGGCATCCAGTGCCGTCCGCAGTCCAGCATCAGTCCCCGCCAGGCGAACCGGGGCCGGTCTTCGATATGAACCGCGGGGGCGTAAAACGATTCGCCGTTAGCGGCGATTAACTGCGCGAAGGTGGCCATGCCGCGGAGGGCCCCGGTGACTGCCGGCGCCAGGAGCCGGGCGCCGCCGGGAGTTACGTCCAACACGTAGCTCTCATCTTCGCCAAGGGTTGGGTTGGCGGGCCCCGCGCCGCGGCAATCCACCGCAAGCACCGCGCCGCCAGTGGTGTCCGCCAGCAGGGGCAAGCCGGTCTGGCGGGCAAGCCGCTGGCGCAGGCGGGCCACGGCGGCTTCGAGGCGCGCATCGGTGTAACCTGCGAGGCGGAAATTGAAATCCGCGCCGACGATCAGCCGGCCTTGTCCCAAGGTTACTTTTTCCGGCAGGGGCATCAACCCCAAGCCGGATTGGGCGGGCGCCAGGCAAGGCGCCAAAACAAGAAGCACCAAAACAGGAAACGTTAGATGCGGGCGGAACATGACAACTCCCTTCTGCCAGTCTTTCATGTTTCCGACCGGCGAAGCGCCTCGCTGCCGTTCACCAGGGCGGCGGATTCGCGGTCGAGAAAGAGGGTGGCGCCCGGATGGCGGCGCAAGACCGAAGCCGGGCAGCTCGCGGCGACAGGCCCCTCCAGCGCCCGCATTACGGCTGCCCGCTTGGTGGCGCCGGGAACGGAGAGCACCACGCGCGGAATCCGCAGAAAGACCGGGATGGTGAGGGAGAGGGCCCGCCGCGGCACGCCATCGAGCGCGGGGAACGCTCCATCGTGGACTTGCTGCATGCGGCAGACGCGATCGAGGCCGACCGACCGCACATCCTTCGGGTCGGAGAAATCGCATTCGTTGGGGTCGATGAAAGCCAGGTGTCCATTCTCGCCGATACCCAATGCGGCCAGGCCGGGGTTGGCCTGCCGCAGCAACTCCTGATAGCGCGCGCATTCGGCCTCCGGGTCGCCACTATCGCCGCGGAGCTCGTGAAACCGGCGGACCGGCACATGGTCCACCAGGCGCGCGCGGAGATAGCGCCGAAAGGATGCCGGATGGGAGGCGGGGAGGCCGACATACTCATCCAGGTGGAAGACCTCGATGCGGCTCCAGTCAATCGTGCGATCCGCTCGCAGCGCCGCCAAAAACTCGTTCTGCGACGCGGCGGAGGCTAGAACCACACTGGTCCCCTCGCAGCGCGCCAGCGCCTCGCGCAGCGCTTCGGATGCGGCGCGAGCGGCGGCGGCGCCCAGCGCCTGGCGGCTTTCATGCACCTCCACCGCAAGCTGGTCTACCTGAAAGCGTGTGAGGTGCATCCGTGACTTCCCGTGAGCACAACCTGGATCGCCAGGCACGATTCAGAAGCCCAGCTTGAGGCCGAGCTGGATGCTGCGGGCCTCGCGCATACCCGTGATCTGCCCGAAATTGGTCGCGCCCAGGCTGGTGCCGACGGTGCTTGGGTTGGCATGATTGAAGGCATTGAACGATTCCGCGCGAATCTGCAGGGTAGCCCGTTCGCCGAGGGCCACATTGCGAAAGAGCGAAACGTTCCACTGCTGGTATCCCGGTCCATGGGCCGAAAACGGAGCGGCGTCGCCGGGACGGACCACGCCCGAAGGCACCGCCGCGTAGCACTGCGTGTTGAACCATTGCGAAATGGAGTTCGGAGCGCCGCTGTTGGGATTGCAGGTGGCATCCGGCCGCGGCGTGACGGTATTCACCAGATCGCCGATATCGCCCCAATCGATGCCCAGCCCGGAGGTGACGGCCAGCGGAAGGCCGGCGGCAAAAGTGGAGATGCCGGAAATCTCCCAACCCGAGAACGCGCCATTGAGCAGCCGGTCCGCGGAGTGGAACGGCACGTAATACACGTAGCCGACGGTCAGGACCTGGCTGCGGCTAAAGCTGGCGACTCCGTAATCGGCGGCGGCATTGTAGGTGTTTTGGATTTCGTTGCTGCGGTCGGAGCTGTTATCGGTCAAGACTTTCGACCAGGTGTAGGCTACCGTCACGGTGGAATTGGACCGGAACCGCTTTTTGAGAAGGACCTGCAGAGAGTTGTAGTTGGAGTTGAACCAGTTCTCCACGCTGTTGACGGCGGCGTAGCCCTGGTAGGGGCGGATGGCGTTGAGCAGAGGTTCGGTGGAAGAGGTCAACGGCTTCAGGGCGGTGGTGATGCCGGCGGCGACCGCGAAGCCGGGAGGCAGCTCGTTGAGGTCCACGATTCCCAGTTGGTGGGTGGACTTCGAGCCGTAGTAGCCGGCGTCCAAAAGGAGATCGCCTCCGAGTTGGCGCTGGACATCGAAGTTCCATTGCTGGGTGTAGGGAAGCAGCACGGGCAACGGCGTGGCGCGCAGGGTTTTGGGCGCGGCGGAAATGACGCTCACGCCGGCACTGGGATTGGAAAGGCTGGTGTTGCTGATGGTGATGTTGTTGACGTACGGCGGATTGGTGAAGATGTTGTTCTCGTACATTCCCACCAGCGTGGAGTCGTACGAGATGCCGTAGCCGGCGCGAATGGAGGTTTTGCCGTTCTGGAACGGGTCCCAGGCGAAGCCCAGGCGCGGGGCGAATTTGCCGCCGGGATTGTTGGCCACCTGAGAGCCATAGGGCGATGTCGAGCCATTGACAATGATGCCATTCAGCGGATTGCCGGTGTTGGGCACGAGGTTTCCGCTGGAGGCTACAATCTGCGGGGCCTGGGCGGCGCTATAGACGGCCGGATCGAAGCTGGTGAGTTCGTGCTTGTCATCGTAGGGCTGGCGGAAATTCGAGTAGCGGACGCCGATATTCAGAGTCAGGTTCGAAGCGGCGCGCCAGTCATCCTGAAGGTAGGCTTCCACCTGCTTCTGGCGCATGTCGGGCTGGAGGTCCACCGAGGCCTGGGTGAAGCTGGTGACATTGCCCAGGAGAAAGTCCGCCCAGTCTTGTTCGAGCACCGGCGTGCCGGTGGGCGCAGTCGTGCTGAAGGAAAACGTGCCCACGTTGTTCAAGGCGTAATTCTCGCTCTTGCGGTAATAAATGAAACTGACGCCGGCCTTGAGCGTATGGGCGCCGAGAATCTTGGTGAAGTTGTCGAAAGCGGCGTAGTTCTGGTTGTAATCCACGTAGGGACCGTATCCCTGCGTGCTGCTCACACCGCTGATGCTGAGGTTGGGAATGCGGGCCAGGGTGACCGGGAAAGGCAACTGCACCTGAACGTCGGGCGACAAAGCGGTGTTGTCGAGCCCGATGGGATTGCTGAGGCGGGCGCCATCGGTAAAATTGAAGCCGGCTTCGTTGAGGGTGGTGGGCGAGAAGGTCGAGGTCGCGCGGACCACCCAATTGCGCGCCGGCGATCGCGTGGCGGTGGTTCCGACATTCGGCAGAACGTTGGAGATCTGGTACCCGCCCGGTTCCTGGGTATCGATGGCATCGTCCATGAAGCGCCCGGACACGGTGAGCCTGGGCCCGAAGATATGGTCGATCTTGATCAGTTCCTGACGGAAATTGTAAACGTTGCGCTGGGGAGTGAACAGGGTGAAGTTGGACGGATCTCCCGGGGGGATCTTCGACCAAAGATCCTTGATGTATTCTTGCGCCACCGGGTTGATGCCGGCGACCTGGGTGGCCGTCTGCTGGCAGGTGGTGCCGTTGTATAGAACGCAAACCGGCGCCGGGAAAATTCCCTGCTTCATGGCGGCGGTGGGGACCAGCGCCTGGAAAGTCGAGTAGGTCGATACGCGGCGAAATTCCTGCGACCAGAAAAAGAAGGTCTTGTTCTTTTCGGTGTCGTATTTATGCGGAATAAAAACCGGACCGCTGAAGGTGTAGCCAAAGTCGTTGTAGCGCAACGGCGGACGGCTGATGCTGTGGGCGTTGTTCAACAGGTCGTTGGCCTGCAACAGATCGTTGCGGAAGAACTCGTACGCGTCTCCATGAAACTTGCTCGTGCCGGACCGGGTCATCACGTTGACCATGCCCGCGGCGCCGCGTCCGTACTCGGCGCTGTAATTGCTGCGGATCACTTCGAACTCGGCGATCGCGTCCACGCTGGGATAGTTCAGCAGGGAAGTATTGGAACCGCGGTCGACGTTGTCGGCGCCATCGAGCATGAAATTGTTGGCGCTCTGGCGGCCGCCGCCGATGGAAAACGGGATGGTATTCACCTTGCCGAACGGATCGGTGGTGCCGATCGAGAGTTGATCGGTGGAAGCGGTGTCCACGACTCCGGGCACGAGTTGCAGCAAGGACAGATAGTTTCGGTTGTTGATGGAGAGCTGACGGATCTCGGTCCCGGTGACCACGCTGGCGCCAGCCGCCGTCTGCAGATCGACGTGCACGGGCTGGGCCGCGACGGTCACCTGCTGGGTGACCTCGCCCACCTGGAGGACGAGGGGAATGGTTATCTTCTCGTCCACGTGCAGTTCAATCCCGTCGCGCACCGCCTTCTCGAAGCCGGGGTGGGAAGCGGAAATCGCGTAGACTCCGACTGGCAGATACGGGGCGACGAACTCGCCGTTGCTGCCGGTGGTTACGGTGCGCACTACCACGCCTCGATCCGAAGCGGTGACTTCCACGCGGGCATCGCCGACGACGCCTCCGCTGGAATCGGTTACAGTGCCCACGATCGTGCCCGTAATGTTCTGGGCTGGAGCGATGGTGGCGAGCGCCAACAGGAGCGCTCCCGTCAGGAAAAGCCTCATGCGACCTCCCTCAGAGCTGAATTGCTCTGATATTGCAATTTCCAAGATTTATACCGCGATCGCGGGGCGTTGTCAAGAACTGATTTTTGCTGAAATTGCAGTTCTGGCGGGAATACCGTATTCTGACAAATGGAGATAATGGAACGATGCGAGCGGAACTGGTCCATCGCGGCACGTTGTCGGAAAAGGCTTACCTGCTGCTCCGTAACAAGATTCTGAAGGGGGAACTACCCTTAGGATCTCCCCTGTCCCGCCGCAAGCTGGCGATCGAATTCGACATGAGTTTTCTGCCGGTTTCCGAGGCTCTGCGACGCCTGGAGAGCGAAGGCCTGGTGGAGAGCCGACCGCGCGTGGGAACCCGGGTTCGGGTGCCCACAGCGCAAGACCTTCGGGACCGGTACATTGTGCGGGAGGCGCTGGAGACGCAATCCGCGCGGCTTTTCTGCGAGAAGGCCAGTTCCGCCGAGCGGCACGAGATTCGTTCCATGGCGGAACGTCTGGAGAGAATGATTGCCGATCCGCCGGCCGGGGAGGAAGAGCAGGAGTTGCAATATTCCATCCAGGCACTGCACGTGGACTTCCACATGCGAATCGCCGAGTGTACGGGTTGCGGCCCCTTAATCGACCTGCTGGAGAAGAGTCACCTGCTGATTTTCAACTGGTTTTACGATGTTTCCGCGGGATCGAAGATTGCGCCGCAACGGCACCGGCAATTGGCTGAGATCATCGCGGCCAAGGACCCCGACGCTGCCGCTCTCGAAATGGGCCGGCACGTGCGCTACGGCATGCAGGAGATCGAAGAAGGAATCGCCGGACGTTTTCGAAACATGCTTTCGCAGACGCCGCAGGAAGCCACTGAGCGCGTGACGCCGTGGCGCGTGCACCAGGGTGAGCGGGCGAGCGGCAAGTGACTTCCTGTCTCGATCCGCGGGCGCGGTAGCTCTGCCTGGGAACGAAACGGTATCCATGCGGATGGATGCCAACAACTACTTGATAACAGTACCGATAGTATCGCCCATCGCCATTCGCATGATATTGCCCGGCACGTTGAGGTTAAAGACGATAATGGGCAGTTTGTTGTCGCGGCACATGGCGATTGATGTAGCGTCCATCACCCCCAGCCCTTTGGCCAGCACGTCCAGATAGGTGATGCGCTCGAAGCGGACCGCGTCGGGGAACTGGAGCGGGTCTTTGTCGTAGACGCCGTCCACGCGGGTAGCCTTGGCGATGATCTCGGCCTTGATCTCGAGCGCTCGCAGGGTAGCGGCGGTATCGGTGGAGAAATAGGGGTTGGAGGTGCCGCCGGCGAAGATCACGATGCGGCCCTTTTCGAGATGGCGGATGGCACGGCGGCGGATGTAGGGTTCGGCCACCTGGTGCATTTGGATCGCGCTCATCACGCGGGTGGGAATACCGGCATGTTCGAGGGCGTCGGATAGGGCCAACGAGTTGATGGCGGTAGCCAGCATGCCCATGTGATCGGCGGTGACGCGGTCCATGTGGAGCGCGGCGGCGGCGACGCCGCGAAAGATATTTCCACCGCCCACTACCAGGCCGATCTGGATGCCTTTATTGGCTACCTCGGCCACTTCCGCCGCCAGCGCCTGGACCCGTTCGGAATCGATGCCGAACTTCGCCTCGCCGGCCAGGACCTCGCCGCTCAGCTTCAGCAGGATGCGGGTGAAAGCGGGCATTTAGCTGGCCGCTGGTTCTTCGCCCGAATCGACCGCGGTTTCGCCGACCTTGAAGCGCACGAAGCGCGCCACGGTGATGTTTTCGCCCAGCTTGGCGATCTTGGTCTTGACCAACTGGCCAACTGAAAGGGCTGGTTCTTTCACAAAGGGCTGCTCCAGCAGGCAGATTTCCTCGTAGAACTTGTTCATGCGGCCCTCGATCATCTTCTCCGCCACGGCCGGGGGCTTGCCTTCGTTCAGGGCGCGGGCGCGCTGGATGTCGCGTTCCTTCTCGATGACGTCGGCCGTCACATCTTCCCTGCGGATGAAACGCGGATCGGTGGCCGCCACGTGCATGGCAATGTCGTGCACCAACTCCTGGAAGTCGGACGTACGAGCCACGAAATCCGATTCGCAGTCGACTTCCACCATGACCCCCAATTGGCCGCCGGCGTGAATGTAAGTTCCGATCAGTCCTTGACGGGTGGCGCGGCTGGACTTCTTGACGGCCGAAGCGATGCCCTGCTTGCGCAGCCAGGTTTCCGCCTCGCTCATATCGCCGCCGGTGGCCGTGAGCGCTTTCTTGCACTCCATCATGCCGGCGCCGGTGCGTTCGCGCAATTGCTTGACTAGTGTTGCGGTAATTTTCGCCATAACGATGCGTTGGTCCTTTTTGGCTCGGCCAGGCGGGGGTCAAGACAAAACTCAACCCCGATCCCGGCGCGATCTACCCCAAGAATGCGAGGCCGGAGTCAGACCGGCCTCGGGTGAACCTGTTAGTGTCCGGCCTCGGTCGCCACGGCCGGCTCGGCGGCCGTTTCCGCAGTGGTTTCCGAAACTGGGCCCTTGCGCTGCGACTGGGACGACGTATCGTCTTCCAGGCTCAGGCTCTCGGCCATGATCTTTTCCGCGTACTTCGGATCCAGGTATTCGGTGGCAGCCAGCATGCCCTCCTCGGCCGCGCCCTCGTCCTGCACGATCTTGTCGGCGGTGAAATCCTGCGCCGTGGCGAGCAACCGACCTTCAATCACCGCGTCGGCGATCTTGCTGGCGAACAGCCGAATGGCGCGCAGGGCGTCATCGTTACCCGGGATGACCCAATCCACTTCATCCGGATCGCAATTGGTGTCGACGATGGCCACCACCGGGATACCCAGACGGCGAGCTTCCTTGACGGCGATCGCCTCCTTGTTGGAATCGATGATGAACACCAGATCGGGCAATCCGGGCATGTCTTTGATGCCGGCCAGGTTCTGATCGAGGTGCTTGCGCTCGCGTTCCAGGCGGATGACTTCCTTTTTGGGCCGGCCGGCGTAACCGCCTTCCACCGATGCCATGGCCTCCAGTTCCTTGAGACGCTTGATCGACTTCTGCACGGTGGCCATATTGGTCAGCAGACCGCCCAGCCAGCGTTGGTTCACGTAGTACATCTGGCAGCGCAGCGCCTCTTCGGCGATGGCTTCCTGAGCTTGCCGTTTGGTGCCCACAAACAGGACGTTCTTGCCTTGGGCCGCCATCTCGCCCACATAGCGGGCGGCGTCCTTGAACATCTTTAGGGTCTTCTGCAGGTCGATAATGTAAATGCCGTTACGTTCGCCGAAGATGTACTCCTTCATCTTCGGATTCCAGCGCTTGGTCTGGTGCCCGAAGTGAACGCCAGCTTCGAGCAATTCCTTCATCGATATTGCGGGCAAACTACCTCCTAGTAGATTGGCTGAGGGAAGTACCCCTCCATAGGCTCTCGACGGCGTTCTGCCGCCGCCCGCGCGGTCCAAAGCGAAATTTGCGCGGACGGAGGCAAAACCGAAAGCAAAAAAACTAACGCTTGGAGAACTGGAAACGCTTGCGAGCGCCCTTCTGGCCGTACTTCTTGCGCTCGTGAGCGCGCGGATCGCGGGTCAGATAGCCCAGCTTCTTGAGTTTCGACCGCAGCTCCGCGTTGAACTCCACCAATGCCCGGGAAACTCCCAGACGGGCGGCGCCCGCCTGGCCGGCAACCCCGCCGCCATCGGCGAGGATCAGAACATCGAACTTATCGATCGTTTCGGTCGCCGTCAGCGGCTGCCGCACCACCGCGCGCGTGCTCTCGGTGACGAAATAATCGTCGAACGCGCGATGATTGACCGTAATGTCGCCCTTCCCGGGACGCAGAAACACTCTTGCCACCGACCGTTTTCGGCGGCCCGTACCCAAATACTGCACCAATGTCGCTGCCACTTAGCCTTACCTTCCGTTATTTCATCGCCAGCGCGGCCGGCTGCTGCGCGGCGTGAGGGTGCCGGTCGCCGGCGTACACCTTGAGCTTCCGGTACATCTGTTTGCCGAGCTTGGTCTTGGGAAGCATGCCCTGAATGGCGTCTTCCACAATCCGGGTGGGCCTTTCGGCGCGCACTCGCTGAAAGCTCTTCTCCACCAGTCCGCCCGGATAGCCGGTGAAATGGCGATATACTTTACTTTCTTCTTTCCGGCCCGTGAGCCGGACTTTATCCGCGTTGATGACGATCACATGATCGCCCGTGTCCAGGAACGGCGTATAACTTGGCTTGGTCTTGCCCATCAGCAGCATAGCCGCCTTGGTGGCCAGCTTGCCCAATACCACGTCCTGGGCGTCGATCACATGCCACTTGCGGGCGATACCGTTCTTGGAAGGGAACTCAGTACTCATTGACACACGTCTCCACCTAAAGCCTGTTGCAAACTTTTAGGTTAGCGAGAGATGGAGTCGTTGTCAAATTGTCACGACCGGGCGTGTTTAACCGATCTGCGGAAATCCGTTACCGGCGACCGCTGGCAGCAAGCCGCTAACGTGACGCGAAGAAGGCCGACCGGGGGATCGGCGGCGGACCAGGGGGTCCGCCCCACCAAGTCGCACCTTGAATCGACAGGGTCGGCAAGGTGGAGTAGAGCGGGTCCACGCTATCGCGGCGACGCGGATGAGCACCGCCGCCAACAGAATGACGCCAAGCACCCGTCTCCGCCGGGTTACCTGGTTAGCCAGGGGTTAGCCAAGCTGAACTCTTTCCCTCGCGGCATGACGCAAAAAGGGTCCCGATTTCCAAGCTCACCCGCCACGGCCAGCAATCGAGAGAGCCCGGCGCCACAAAGGTATAATTCTTTAGTCGATGCCAATTCTCACGACGACCCGGCTGCTTTTCTCCGGGCCGCGGTCCCGCGGCCGGCGCGAGACGGTTGCGGCATGAAGCAGGCCGTCGTTATTGGAGCGGGCCCGGCGGGGCTCACCGCCGCATACGAACTATTGACGAGAGCGGGTGTCCGGCCCATCGTGATCGAGAAGAGCCATCACATGGGCGGCATTTCCCGCACCGTGAACTACAAGGGGAATCGGATCGATATCGGAGGGCACCGGTTCTTTTCCAAGGTGGACCGGGTCATGTCCTGGTGGCTCCAGATGCTGCCGCTCGAAGCCGGCGGGAACGGCGCGGCGGCCATCCGGTATCACGGCATGGAGCGGAGCGTGGATGAGGCTCCTTCCGGCCCCGACCCGGCGCGGGAGGACCGCGTCATGTTGCTGCGCCCCCGCAAGTCGCGCATCTATTACCTGCGCCGCTTCTTCGATTACCCCATCACCCTGAGTAAAGACACGCTGCTCAAGCTGGGCGCCTGGCGTACGGTCAAGATCGGGCTCAGCTACCTGAAGAGCACGCTTCGGCCAATTCCCGACGAACGCACGCTGGAGCAGTTTCTGATCAACCGTTTCGGGGCGGAACTGTATCGCGCGTTCTTCAAGAGCTACACCGAAAAGGTGTGGGGTGTGCCCTGTGACAAGATCAGCGCCGAATGGGGAGCCCAGCGCATCAAGGGACTCTCCATCCGGGCCGCTCTCACGCATGCTTTTCGTAATGCCTTTCGGCGAAAAGCCAAAGACGCCCTGCACCAGAAAGGCACGGAGACTTCGCTGATCGAGCGATTCCTTTACCCTAAGTTCGGCCCGGGGCAGATGTGGGAGGAAGTTGCGCGCCGGGTGAAAGACCTGGGCGGTGAGATCGAGTGCGGCTGGCGGGTCGACCGGGTCCGTACCGACGGCTGGCGCGTAACGGCGATCGAGGCCGTGTCGGACGCCAGCGGCGAACGGCGCACCTTCGCCGGCGATTACTTTTTCTCCAGCGCGCCCATTCAGGAGCTGATGCGCGCCTTCGACCCGCCTCCGCCCGCCCAAGTGCTGGAAGTGTCCGACGGCCTGGTGTACCGCGACTTCATCACCGTGGGACTGCTGCTGCGGTCCCTCAAAATCCATGACCGGACGCCGCAGGGCCGGAAACTGATCAGCGACAACTGGATCTACATTCAGGAGCCGGATGTATCGCTGGGCCGCCTGCAGATCTTCAACAATTGGAGCCCGTACCTGGTGGCGGACGCGTCCACGGTCTGGCTGGGCCTGGAATATTTCTGCCATCAGACCGACGAGTTATGGAAGCTGGCGGACGAGCGGATGGTGGCCCTGGCCAAAGACGAGCTGAGCAGGATCGGCATCATCGACGCCGGCGAAGTCCTCGACGCCGTGGTGCTGCGCGTGGAGAAGACTTATCCGGCCTACTTCGGCACCTATGACCGTTTTTCGGAAATCCGCCAGTATGCGGACCGCTACCAGAACTTGTTTCTGATCGGCCGGAATGGCATGCACCGTTACAACAACCAGGACCATTCCATGCTGACCGCCATGATGGCCGTGGATAATATCGTCGCCGGCGTCACCGACAAGAGCAATCTTTGGGAAGTGAACACGGAGACGGAGTACCACGAAGAGAAGGCCGCCCCGGAACAGGGCGCGGGCTCCAAGGGCGCGTCGTGAGCGGGCGGCACATGGAACCGTTCGGCTGGAAACGGCCGTGGGCCGACGCCGCCGCGGGGTTGATCTACCTGGCGTTCTGCTTGCTCCTGGACACTTCGACCGGGGCGTGGCACACACCCTTTGTCGCCTACCCGGATGAGCCGGCACACTTCGTCGGGAGTGTCATGGTCCGCGACTGGTTGCTGTCGGGCCGTCTGCTGCAGCCAATGGCATTTGCGCGCCAGTATTACGGACACTACCCCTATTTTGCCG
>JBKQVG010000436.1:0-19592 GCA_052325345.1 Bryobacteraceae bacterium | reverse complement strand
TTGCCTTCTTCGTGGTGATGTTCGCCTCCACCCAGGAGAACCGCGCGCGAGCCGAGCAGGTATCCGCCTCGGTGCGCGACGCCCTGGAGCACGGGCAATTCAGCAACGCGATTTCGATGGTTCTTGGGCGCGGCAAACATCTCAACGAGCCGAAGCCTCCGCACGCCGTCCAAGCTCCAAGCGAACCCCGAAGCGGCGACCTTGGCGCCGTCCCTCATCCGGCGGATTTGAACGCCTCGCTCGAAACCCTGGCGCATAACCTGGCGCCGGAACTGGCGGCCGGTAAAGTCGGGCTGCGGCTGGAGGGGCGCGGGTTGGTCATCAGCCTGCGGGAAGCCGGCTTCTTCGCCTCCGGAGAGAACGCGGTTTCTTCGGCCGGATCCGCCACCCTGGCCAAGATCGCGGGTGTCGTGAACGCCCTTCCCAATCCCATTCGTCTGGAAGGCCACACCGATTCCATCCCGATTCACAATTCGCGGTTCCACAGCAATTGGGAGCTGTCCGCGGCCCGCGCCATCGCCATGCTGGGAGTTCTTTCCACACGTTTTGGGGTTGCCGAGGAGCGGATGGCGATAGCCGGGTATGCGGATACGGCGCCCGCCGACAGCAATGAAACCGAGGAAGGCCGGGCGCACAACCGGCGCGTCGACCTGGTGCTGCTGACGCGCCAGGGGGAGCGCAGCGAGCCGCCGCCCCTCACGGGGAAACCATGATCCTTTCGACCACACGCTTCGGCGCCATGCCCGTGGATGAAACCCAGTCGATTGAATTCCCCGAAGGGTTGCCGGGTTTCGAAGCTTGCCGGCGGTTCGTGCCGTTCGAACACGCCGAATGCGCGGGCCTGATTTTTCTGCAGAGCATGGACCGGCCGGATTTGTGTTTCCTGACGCTGCCGGTACTCTCGCTGCGGCCGGATTATTGCCTCCAGTTGACGCCGGAGGATTCCGAGCTGCTGGGGTTGCCCGCCGGCCGGACGCCCCAGATCGGTACCGAAGTGGCGGCGATGGCGATCCTGAGCGTGCGGGAGGGCCAGCCTCCCACCGCCAACCTGCTCTCCCCGATCGTGGTGCGCGTCGCCACCGGCCGCGCCGTCCAGGCCGTCCGCCCCGACAACCGCTACGGCTGCCGCGAGCCGTTGCCGTTTGAGGAGGCCGCATGCTCGTAATCCGGCGCCACGAAGGCCAGACCGTACTGGTTGGCGACGACGTGGAAATCCTGATCATCGAGTGCGGCGGGCGGCGGGTGAAACTCGGCTTCCGGGCGCCGCGGCAGGTGGCGGTCACACGCGGCGAAGTCAGATCGACGAGGGAGCAGAACCTGGTGGCTTCCCAACCGGTATCGTCCGCGGCCCTGCGCGAGGTCGGGCAGCGGCTGCCGATTCTGCGCGCGGGCAGATCTTCTCGAGGAGTCGTCAAACCGTGACAACCCGCACCGCCGACCGCGAGAAGACAAGACGGGACGGCAAACCGGCTGCCGCCACGCTCGCCGGTCCGGCGGCCGGATGGCTGAGCCGGGCCTTGGAAGCGCAAAAGGCGGGCCGGCTCGACGAGGCCGAAGAACTTTGCCGCCAGGCACTCGCACACGATCCCGCGCATCCCGACGCCTGTTACCTGCTGGCCCAGAACCTGAGGCAGCGGGGAGAGCTTGGGGAGGCGGCCGCGATGGCGGCGCGCGCGGCGAGCGGGAGACCGGCCGAACCGGTATTTCACCTGGGGCTGGGGGACATTCTGCAGGCCAGGAACGAATGCCCGGCCGCTTTACTGTGCTATCGGCAGGCCCTGGCGTTGCAACCCGCCCTCGTCCCGGCGCTGGTCAATCTGGGCAACATTCTGGAACGGATGGGCCGCCATCGGGAGGCGCAAATCAGCTACGGCCGCGCCATTCAGGCCCAGCCGCGATGCGCCGAAGCCTACGACAACCTCGGTAACGCCCTGCGCGCCGAGGGCCGGACCGAAGAAGCGCTGGCTTGTCACGCCGAAGCCCTGCGGCTGGAGCCGGGCTATCCGCACGCGCTGGTAAACATGGCCGCGTCCCTTCTGGCTCTGGGCCGCTTCGCGGAGGCGGAGCGGACGGCGCGACAGGCTTTCAAGGCAGCGCCGGAATTGCCCGAGGCGGCGTCGAATCTTGCCGTCGCTATGCAAAAACAGGGTCGTCTGGCGGACGCCGAACGGTGCCTCCGCGCGGCGATCCGGCAGTTTCCGCGGCATGCGCACCTTGCTATCAACCTGGCCAGCGTTTTGCTCGACGGGGAGCATGCGGACGAAGCCGAAGGCTGGTGCCGGCGGGCGCTGGAAATCGAGCCCGGATCGGCGGAGGCGTACTTCAACCTCGCCTGCGCGCTGCGACGGCTCGACCGTGAACGGGAAGCCTGCGAGGCTTACCAGGCCGCTCTGGCGCGGCGCCCGGATTATGCCGAGGCGTGGTCGGAGATGGGTACACTACATCTTTCCGAAAGGCGCCACCTGGAAGCCATGGCCTGCTTCGACGAAGCCCTGCGGCGCAAACCGGACCTGGCCACCACGCACCTGATTCGTAGTATCGCCCTTCTGGCGGACGGCGATTTCGCGGAGGGTCTGGAAGAATACGAGTGGCGACTAAAGTGCTTCGACCGGCCTCCGCGCGGGCTGGCTTATCCCGCCTGGGGGGGTGAGCCGGTGGAGGGCAAAACCGTGCTTCTGTTCACCGAACAGGGTTTGGGCGATACGCTCCAGTTTGTGCGCTATGCGGAGTTGGTTGCGGCCCGCGGCGCCAGGGTGATCGTGGAGGCGCAGGCGCGGCTTACTTCGCTGCTGGCAACGGCGCGCGGCGTCGACGCCGTGGTGAGCGGAGAAGCGGAATTGCCGCCGTTCGATCTGGCGGCCCCTCTGCTCAGCCTGCCGCGGATTTTCGGAACCTCGCCCGATCGGCTTCCCGGCCGGGTTCCCTATTTGTGGGCCGCGCCGGACCGGGTCGCGCTCTGCGATCTCGCCTGGGAAAGAACAGGGGCGTGCGGGCGGGATTGTGCTGGCGCGGCAACCCGAATCATTCGAACGACCGGTACCGCTCGACGCCACTGGCAGCCTTGGAGGAACTTGGCCGGCTGGCGAATGTAGAGTGGTTCAGCCTGCAGGCGGGCGCCGGCACGCGGCGGGAAGCGGAGGAGGCCGGCTGGCTGCGGCAGGTGCTGCCCGACGATTCCGATATTGAGGATTTGGCGGCCTTGATGGAGGTGTTGGATGTGGTGGTGTCGGTCGATTCGATGCCCGTCCACCTGGCCGGCGCGCTGGCCCGGCCGTGCCTGGCGCTGCTGCCTTTCGCGCCCGACTGGCGGTGGCGGCGGGAGGGCCGAACCAGCGGCTGGTATCCCACCCTGCGGCTGTTCCGCCAGAAGCAGCCGCGGGACTGGTCGGCGCCGGCCGCGGAACTCGCCGAGGCGCTACGCGGATGGCCAATTCAAGCAAAACGCGGCGGGGCCGATATGAACGGATGAAGGCAGCGGGGCGAGGAAGCAACCGACCCCGGCGGCCAACGGCAAGATGCCAACTTTTCACGACAGGACGTAAAACATGTCACTTTCGATTCAAACCAACGTAGCTTCGCTCGTCTCGCAGAACGACCTGCTGACGAATACCAACTTCCAGAACCAGACCATCCAACAGTTGTCGTCCGGATACCGGATCAACTCCGCCGCCGACGATCCGGCCGGCCTGGCAAGCGCCAATCAATTCCGCAACTCCGAGGCGCAGCTCACGCAGGGCATTGCCAACGCCAACGACGGCGTGAGCCAATTGCAGATCGTAGACGGTGGCCTGACGAACATCGGCAATATTCTCAATCGTCTGCAAACTCTGGCCACGGAGTCGGCCTCGCAGACCTTTACCGGCAACCGTTCCACGATCAACAACGAGTATCAAAACCTGCTGTCGGAAATCGACCGGCAGGCGGCCAACATCGGGTTGAGCAGCCAGGCCAGCGGCAATACGAACAACGCCAACATGTCGGTCTACATCGGCGCCGGCAGCACGCAGCTCAATTCGCAAGTGCAGATCAATCTGAGCGGCGCGGCAAACCTGGTGGACTCCGCCGGCCTGGGCCTGGCGAACACCAACGTCTCCGCGGGCGGCACGGAACTGACGGGCAACTCCGCCGCTACTTTCAATCTCAACAATACGGCCGGCAATTTTACGGGCAATCAGACGTTCACGTTCAACATCGCCGGCGTGGCGGCGCCGGTGACGGTAACCAGCGGCGGGACCGGCGTCGCGGCCACTTCCACCGTGGCGAGCGAAATGACGCAGCTCAACTCGCAGCTCTCGACCTATGGGCTGAGCGCCTCGATCGCCAGCGACGGCACGCTGCAGTTCTCCGGCGGGGCGGCGTTCAGCGTGACGGCCGGCAACCAGGCCGACGGCCTGGCCGCCCAGGGCAGCTATTCAGACTACAATGCCGGCATGTATTCGTTCGATCAGACGTCTGTAGTCGGGGGTGTAGCAACCGGGGAAACCGTGGCAGTCACCAACGGGGAAGGGACGGTCAATGTGTCGTTCGACGCCACCAGCGGCGCAGATGCGACCAGCGCCATCGCGCAATTGAACACACAGTTGAACAGCATCGGAATCTACGCGGTAGCGAATGCCGGCACCAACACCGGATTCACCCTGCAGAGCGATTCCAACTTCACTCTGAACAAGACGGTGGCGGACGGGACCGGAGCCATATTCGGCACCGCCACCAGCACGGGGGCCATCGACCTGACCAACTCTACGCCGACCACCTCGAGCTCATCCGCCGACGCCGCGATTACGGCCATCACCAATGCCGTATCGCAGCTCGGGCTGGTGCAAGGCCGGGTGGGCGCAGGAGAGAACCAGTTGAACTACGCCATCAGTCTGGCGACTTCGCAGCTCACCAACTTCACTTCGGCGGAATCCCAGATTCGCGACGCCAACGTCGCCCAGCAGGCCGCCAACCTGACCAAAGCGCAGGTACTGCAACAGGCGTCCATCGCCGCTATGGCGCAGGCCAACTCGGCGCCGCAGCAATACCTGGCCCTGTTGAAGACCTAGCCGCTTCAGGAGGACGCATCGCGGCTTGAGGCGCGAGAGTAGGCGGCCGGCCCGGGCAGGTTGTTTCGGAACGAGTCTCCGAGGCTACCTTCCCGGGCGGCCACGATTTTCCGGAGAGAGACAATGAGCACGATTTCTTCCGCCAGTTCGCTGTTCACCGGGACCAGCCAGTTCTCGAGCGCGCTGCAATCGGCGCTGCAGACCGCGATAACCGCCGCCGCCCAGCCGCTCACCCAGATGCAGACGGACCTGAGCACTCTTCAGTCCCAGCAAAGCGAGTTGAACACCTTAAGTTCGGATTTCACCAACCTGCAGACGGCAGTCGCCAGTGTCGCCTCGGCGGCGGGTTCCAGCTCGTACGCGGCTTCGCTTTCTACTCCGGCGGTAGCCTCGGTCTCCTTAACCGGCACGCCGGAACAAGGAAGCTTGAGCCTGAATGTGATCAGCGCGGGAAGTTCCGACACCTCGATGAGTTCCGACGGCCTCACTACCGTGACGGACCCCACCGCGGGCAATTTCAGCGACGCCACCAACTACAACCTGACCGTGGGCTCCACTTCGACGACCATTACGCCCGGCGGCACTTCGTTGTCGGATCTCGCCGATGCCATCAATCAAAGCGGCGCGGCAGTGGAAGCCATGGTGGTCAATATCGGGTCGTCGTCTTCGCCGGACTATCGGCTCTTTGTCCAGGGCACCCAGTTCGGGGACCAGCCGATTCAACTCACAGCCAACGACGGCACCGAATCGGGGGAATCGTTGTTCACGCCGCAAAGCACCGGAGCGGACGCCACCTACCAGGTGAACGGCGAACCGTCGACTCCGATTTCGACCAGCAGTTCCACGGTGACGCTGGCGGCAGGAGTCACCGCCACGCTCGAGGGCACCGGCGCCACCACCATCGACATTACCCGTTCCACGACGGGGCTGACCAACGCCCTCTCCAACCTGGCGACGGCTTACAACGCCGCGGTGACCGATCTGAACAAGAATCACGGGCAGAGCGGCGGCGCGCTGACCGGCAACAGCGTCGTGGAATCGCTCTCGCAAACCCTCCAAAATATGATGAACTATTCGAGCGGAAGCCCCGGGAGCTCCGGGTTCACCTCATTGACGGGCTTGGGATTCTCTTTCAGTACGACCGGAGTACTTTCCTTCGATCCGACCACCATCGACAACGCTTCGAGCAGCCAACTGAGCCAGATCTTCACCTTCCTGGGCTCGGCTACGGGAGGCGGGTTCCTGGAAACGGCGACGAACGCGATGACGTCGGTCCTCGATCCCTCCACGGGCTATTTGACCAACGACATTACCCAGGTGGGCAGTAATATCACCGCCGAAAACACCAAGATCAGCGACGAAGAGAGCTCGCTCAGCAGTTTGCAAACGACGCTGACCAACCAGATGAGCGCGGCGGACTCTTCGATTTCCTCGATGGAGCAACAATTGATGTACATGCAAAACCTGTTTTCCGCCACCATGGTGGAACAGGAGACGATTGCGATGGGATAGGAGAGGGTGGAGCCTGTGAAGGAGCAACTCGGGTTGGAGCAGGCCGAAGAGAGGCTGCGGCGCGCGGCCGCGAGCGGCGATTTCGGCGCTGCCGAGCGGGCGGCGCTCGATTATGCGCGCGCCGTCGAACTCGCCGCGGCCGGGTTGCCTCGCGCCGCGGCGGCCTCGAGCATTCGGCAGGCCATGGCCGCGATGGAGACGGCGCGCCGTCAGTTGTGCGTGGCCCGGGCACGATTGGCCCGCAGGCTGCGCGCGGTAGAGCGCCAAATGCGTTTTCAGCCGGCCAGTATCGCCACCAGTACCTGGCGAATCGAGGGCTGAGGCGTTCCCGCGGGTTCCCGCGGGCCGTTTCCAGGGATTCGGCGGCCTGTCTACTTTCCTATCGCGGCCGACCGGCATTGGACGCCAAAAACCAGGCCCGTCATTTTTCGCTACAATCAGGTTTCTTCGCATGAGCACAGTAGCGATTCACCCTATTCATCGCGCGGTGCGCTTTTACGAAGCCCCGATCGGCAAGAAGGCCGTGATGGCGGCCACCGGAGTGATGCTGGTCGGCTACGTAATCGCCCACCTGCTCGGAAATCTGCAGATTTATTCGTCCGATGCGCAGCAGATCAACCGCTATGCGGCGTTTCTACACAACCCGGCCAACGCGGCGGCGTTGTGGACGGCGCGCTCGGTGCTGCTGGCGGCCGTGGTTCTGCACATTGTGGCGGCAGTGCAGCTCTGGCTGCAGAACCGCGCCGCGCGGCCACGGGGTTACGTGAAAAAGAAAGACGTTCCCGCGTCGTACGCCGCACGCACGATGGTGTGGAGCGGGCCGATCGTGGCGGCCTTCATCGTGTTCCACATTATGCACCTGACGGTGGGCTCGGTGCTGCCGGTGCGGGACATCGGGCTGAACCCGAACACGCCGGACGTGCGCTGGAACGTGATCGCGGGGTTTCAGAATCCGGCCGTGGCGGGTTTCTACATCTTCGCCATGATCCTGTTGTGCATGCACTTGTACCACGGGATTTGGAGCCTTTTCCAGTCGTTGGGCGTCAACCACCCGCGCTACACGCCGTGGATTCAGAAAGCTTCGGCGGCGCTGGCGATTCTGGTGGCGGTGGGCAACTGCTCGATTCCGATCGCGGTACTGAGCGGTTTGTTGACGTATTAAAAGGGAACACATGCAACTCGATTCCAAATGTCCGCAGGGTCCGATCGAGACCCGATGGGACCGTCACCAGTTCAGCCTGAAGCTGGTGAACCCGGCCAACAAGCGGAAACACACGATTATCGTGGTCGGCACGGGCCTGGCGGGCGGATCGACGGCGGCTACGCTGGCGGAGCTGGGTTACAACGTCAAGTGCTTCTGCTTTCAGGATTCGCCTCGGCGTGCGCACTCGATCGCGGCGCAGGGCGGCATCAACGCCGCCAAGAACTATCACAACGACGGCGACAGCGTGTATCGCCTGTTTTACGACACCGTGAAGGGCGGGGATTTCCGGGCGCGCGAATCGAACGTCTACCGGCTGGCCGAGATCAGCCTGAACATCATCGACCAGTGCGTGGCGCAAGGCGTCCCGTTCGCGCGCGAATACTCGGGCTATCTGGATAACCGGAGTTTCGGCGGCGCGCAGGTTTCGCGGACCTTTTACGCGCGCGGACAGACGGGACAGCAACTGCTGCTGGGAGCGTACCAGGCGCTGGAGCGGCAGATCGCGGGCGGCCAGGTGGCCATGTTCCCGCGCACCGAAATGCTGGACCTGATCGTGATCGACGGGCGCGCCCGCGGCATCGTGACGCGCAACCTGATCAGCGGCGAAATCTCCTCCCACCTGGCCGACGCGGTGGTGCTGGGCACCGGCGGCTACGGCAACGTGTACTACCTGTCCACCAATGCCAAGGGCTCGAACGCCACCGCCGCGTGGCGGGCCTACAAGCGGGGCGCGCTGTTTGCCAACCCTTGCTTCACCCAGATTCACCCCACCTGCATTCCGGTTTCGGGAGACTATCATTCCAAGCTGACGCTGATGAGCGAATCGCTGCGCAACGACGGCCGGGTGTGGGTGCCGGCGCGGAAGGGCGATACGCGCGCGCCCAACCAGATACCGGAGGCGGAACGCGATTACTACCTGGAGCGCCGCTATCCGAGTTTCGGCAACCTGGTTCCCCGCGACGTGGCGTCGCGCAACGCCAAGACGGTCTGCGACGAAGGCCGGGGCGTGGGCCAAACCGGGCTGGCCGTCTATCTGGATTTCCACGATGCCATCGAGCGGCTGGGCCGGCACGTGATCGAGGAACGTTACGGCAACCTGTTCGAGATGTACGAACGCATCACCGGCGAGGATCCCTACCGGACGCCGATGCGCATCTACCCGGCGATTCACTACACCATGGGCGGCCTGTGGGTGGACTACAACCTGATGACCACCATCCCCGGCCTGTATACCATCGGCGAGGCCAACTTCTCCGATCATGGCGCCAACCGTCTGGGGGCGAGCGCGCTGATGCAGGGGCTGGCGGACGGCTATTTCGTCCTACCCAACACCATCAACGACTACATCGCTTCCTCCAAGCTGGAGAAGGCCGACGGCAGCCATGCGGCCGTGCGCGAGGCCGAAGCGTCGGTCCTGGCGGCGACCAGGAAGCTGCTGGACGCCAACGGCACGCGCTCGGTCGACAGCTTCCATCGCGAATTGGGCAGGCTGATGTGGGAGCACTGCGGCATGTCGCGGACCGCCGAAGGGCTGAAACTGGCCTTGGAGAGCATCGGCGAGCTGCGCGAGCGGTACTGGCGCGAGGTGAGGGTGCCGGGCGCGGGCGAGGGGTTGAACCAGTCGCTCGAGAAGGCCGGCAGAGTGGCGGATTTCTTCGAACTGGCCGAACTGATGTGCATCGACGCGCTGGAGCGCAACGAATCCTGCGGAGGCCACTTCCGGGAGGAATATCAGACGCCGGAAGGCGAAGCGGCGCGCGACGACGAACATTTCAGTTATGTGGCGGCGTGGGAGTTCCGGGGCGTGGGAAATCCGCCCGAGCTGCATAAAGAGAACCTGACGTTCGAGTACGTGCACCCCACCCAGCGGAGCTACAAGTAATGCGAATCACTCTCCATATCTGGCGCCAGGAGAACGCGGCCTCGAAGGGCCGCATGGTGCGCTACGAAGTCCCCAACGTGAACGAGCACATGTCGTTTCTCGAGATGCTCGACGTGCTCAACGAGGAACTGATCGCCAAGGGCGAGGAGCCGGTGGCGTTCGATCACGATTGCCGGGAAGGCATTTGCGGCATGTGCGGCGCGATGGTGAACGGCGTGGCGCATGGGCCGCTGGCGGCAACCACCCTGTGCCAGTTGCACATGCGGTATTTCAAGGACGGCGACACGCTGTACCTGGAGCCCTGGCGGGCGCGCGCGTTTCCGGTGGTTAAGGACCTGGTGGTGGACCGCAGCGCGTTCGACCGGCTGATCGCGGCCGGCGGGTTCATCGGCGTGTCCACGGGAAGCGCCGTGGACGGCAATGCCGTTCTGGTTTCCAAAGAAAAGGCCGACCTCGCCATGGACGCCGCCGCATGCATCGGCTGCGGCGCATGCGTAGCCATGTGTCCGAACGCTTCGGCGTCGCTGTTCATGGGGGCCAAGATCTCGCACCTGGGGCTGTTGCCGCAAGGCGAGGCGGAGCGCGACCAGCGCGTGGTGGCCATGGTGGCGCAGGCCCATGCCGAGTTGTTCGGAAGCTGCACCAACATGCGCGAATGCGAGGCGGTCTGCCCCAAAGGGATCAAGATCGAGGTCATCGCCCGCATGAACCGGGATTTTCTCGGCGCCAAGTGGATCGGCCGCGGCATTGTGGAGGAATAGCGCGGCTTTGCGGACTCTTTAGGTTTCGAGAGTCCATGCTTCTTTCAGCCGGCGATAGTAAGTTGTACGGAGGTTTGACACCCCCGGGGACGGAGAGCCGCCCTTTCTACATACGATCACAACAGCGGAACGGGGATGAGCCCGGATTCGCGGACGCGCCCTAATCGCCGGGGCCCGGCGCACTCCCGGCCGCTGCGCCGCCGAACGACTGCAGCGCCAGATAGCTCAGCCCGAAGCGCTTGATATTGTCATACTGCTTCTCATACAGGTCGAAGTGACCTTCTTCGTCGCCGACCAGCCGCTCAAAGAGTTGCTTCGACGCGGCGTCGGCATTAGCCGCGCATTCGAGCGCCGCTTGATTGTAGGTTCGGACGCCATCTTCCTCCATCGCCATCACCTTGACCAGGATCGCTTCCGGTTCCAGTATCTTTTCGACCGGGCCGGCGGGGACCATTTCTACATCGCCTTTCAAGAACAGAGCGCGCTCGGCCAGCAGTTCCAGGTGGCCCATCTCCTGGATCGCGATCCGCTTGAATAGCTGCGCCAGCGGCTTGAAGCCTTGATCGTCCAGGTGGAAGTGAAAGTACATGTATTGGTGCACGGCCTGCAACTCGTCCGCAACCGCTTTGTTTAGAAGATGAATGCTCGTTGCCTTTTCCATACTAGGGCCTCCGATTTATTATCGCGCGACAGCCGAACATCGAATGTTTAGAGGTTGCCGGCCGCCGGCTTCACGCTTTGGCCGAGGCTGGCGGCGCCCGTATCGGGGGGCGCCTGCTGCCTTTGCTTCCTTCCTCCGGCTCTTTTTTCTCCAAATATCTACAGCCGCGCCGATGAGATGGTTGTCGGTGGAATTCTCGGAGCACAGCGGTCCGCCGTGAACTCGGGAGTCGTCGGGCGTTACGAAGGTAATGGGAATGCTTACAAAAGCAATGTGAATGCTTGGACAAAGCGTGAGTCCCCGGTTAAATTCCGCGCGTCAAAAGTATAGAAGGGAGGGCGTTGTATATGGCCGCTTTAAGGGTAATGCTGGATCCCACCCGGTTGGGACGGGAAGCTGAAACGCTGGAGGAGGGCCTCCGCAAGCGGGTTATCGGCCAGGATGACGCCATCCGGCAGACTGTCAATCTGTATCAGACGTACCTGGCGGGGATGGCCAGCGGCGGACGCCCGATCGGGAACTTACTGTTCCTGGGGCCGACCGGCACGGGCAAGACGCGCACCGTGGAAGCGGTGGCGGAGAGCCTGGTCGGCAATCCGCGGGCCGTGGTGAAGATCGATTGCGCCGAGTTCCAGCACAGTCACGAGATAGCCAAACTGGTGGGCTCGCCTCCCGGATACCTGGGCCACCGCGAGACCCATCCGCTGCTCAGCCAGGAAGCGTTGAATCAGCACCAGACCGAGACGGTGAAACTGAGCTTCGTGCTGTTCGACGAGATCGAAAAAGCCAGCGACGCGCTATGGAACCTGCTGCTGGGAATCCTGGACAAGGCGACCCTGACGCTGGGCGACAACCGGCGGGTCGATTTCTCCCGCGCGATCATTTTCATGACCAGCAATCTGGGGTCGGCGGAAATGGAAGCAATCCTGCAGCCGGGCATGGGCTTTCAGGCGGTCAGCCAACCGGCGGCGATGGTTGCGGCCGTGGGCGCTTCGGTGACACGGAAGATGGAGCGGGCCGGCATGGAATCGGCGCGCCGCCGCTTCACGCCGGAGTTCATGAACCGCATCGACAAGGTGGTGGTGTTCCGGCCGCTCGGCGAGGGCGAATTGCGGAGTATCCTCGATCTGGAAGTCGACGCCGTTCGCGACCGCCTGCGGCAGGCCACCGGCACCGGATCTCTCAGCCTCAAGCTCAGCGACGGGGCGCGCGATCTGCTGCTGCGCGAAGGCAGCGACCCGCGCTACGGCGCCCGCCATTTGAAGCGGGCCATCGAACGCATGCTGGTCCATCCCATGTCGAACCTGATTGCCACCGCGCAGGTCAGGGAAGGCGACCAGGTGCTGGTCCATGCCGATGCGGACGACGCGCGGCTGGTATTCCTGAAAGAATTCCAAGGCGCGGCGCCACAGCGCGAAGAAACCACGGGATCCTCGGCCGCCGCGTAGCACGCTCCCGGCCTTCGCCGACAGAATCCGGGATCAAGAACTCTCGGGCAGGGGTTTGCCGATTTCCCAATGGTGTCCGAACGGATCGACGATCCGCCCCAGGCGCCATCCGTGCCGGTTGCCGACCGGCCAAACCACCGTGGCCCCCGCCTGTACAGCCCGCTCGAAAACAGCGTCCGGATCTTCCACGATCATCACCATCCGCACCGAACCGCCGCCCAGAGTTTCTGGGCTGAAGTTCGCGTGCTCCGGCGACTCGTCGGCGAGCCAAAATTCAGCCGTCCCTACGGCCAGCCGGGCGACGACACTGCCGCCTTCGGCCTCAAGGCGGAACAGCTCCGAGGCCCCGAACGCCGCCTTGTAGAACTCGATTGCCCTGGCTCCGCCCCGTACCGAAAGCATTGGGGCGATCAAAGTCTTGGTTTCGCCGGCGTTGCCGCTCATCCGAACCTACCTGTCTATTTCCGCCTCAACAGCGGGCGCAGAATTACATTCACAAGCACCATCCCTACCGAGAAAATCGGCAACAGAAGCAGGGCGGTCCGGAGGCCGGATGCATGCGCCACATCGCCGATGATCGGAGAGCTGACGGCGAGGCCGATCCAGCCGGAGGTGATGACCACGCCCATAGCGGTCGCGGTCATGCGCGGGAATGCGTCGCCCACCATGGCCAGAGTGGTGGGAAACATGGGCGCCATGGCGAGGCCGGCGCAGAAGACCGCGATCCAGGCTCCGCGGGCGGTCGCCGCCTGCAGCATTCCGTAGGTGGTGGCAGCCATGGCGCAGGAGGCGATCAAAGTTACGGTAAGCGAAGACACTTTTACCAGGATGCGCGCCACCACCACGCGGCCCACCAGCAGGCCCAAAGCGAAGCCCAGCGACAGAATGTTGAGCGCCGAAGCCTTGTCCAAGCCGCGCTCGTCGCTCAAGTATTTCGCCAGCCAGTTCCACACGCCCACTTCGCAAGCGACATAGAGGAACAGAAACAACGAGAGCAGGTAGAGCGCCGGGCGGCCAAAGAGCGCGCCGAGCTCGGAGGCCTTGAAACCGCGTTCGCCGGTGGCGCGCGGCATGGGTGTGACGGCGTTCACCACCAAGGCCGCGGCGGCCAGAGTAGCGGCCAGGTAGCACATGCGAATCGCATTGCCGCTCAGCATGTTGGCGGTGACGAACGGTGTCAGCAGGCCGCCCAGGCCGAAAAACAGGTTAAGCAGGTTGAGGGCGGTGCCGCGGCGCGATTCGCTCACATCGGAAACCAGCGCGTTGGCGCCGGTGACCACGATGCCGCCCCCCAGACCGAGCACTGCCAGGCAAATCATTATCGTGGTGTAATCGCGTCCGGCGGTGGGCAGCCAGAAGAGCGAACCGGCGATGAGCGCCAATCCGCCCACCAGGGCCACCTTCTTGCCTTTCAGATCGATCAGCGGGCCGACCGAAACGGAGGCTACCACCAACCCCAACGCCTGCGCCAGCGCGATCGAGCCGTTCTGCGCGTCATTGAATCCCAACGTGGGATTCAGCGTTCCCCAGGTGGCGGCGACGATGCCGTACACCAGGATGCCTAGAATAGCAGCCAGTATCAACATGGATTGTCGATCTTATCAGATTCAAGCCAGGCCCGCGGGGGCCTTAGCGAGGTCGAGCGGATGCGCCGCCGCGCCGCCGTCCGGCAGCCGGATGCGGAAGCGGGTGCCCTTTCCCGGCGTACTGTCCACTTCCACCAAACCATTGTGCGCCTTCGCGATCCAGGCGACGAAGCTCAGCCCCAGCCCCAGCCCCTGTTCGGGCGCCGGCGCCGTACCCGTTCCCGGCACGCGGTAGAAGCGGTCGAAAATGTGCGGTACGTGCTCCGGCGCAATGCCTCGGCCGGTATCCTCCACGGTCAGTTCCACCGCCCCCGCCACGGGCCGCACGGCCACGCGCACCCGGCCGCCTTCGGGGGTGAACTTGATGGCGTTCGAAAGCAGGTTGGTAATCATGCGCTCGATCTGCACGCGGTCGCCCTCCAGCATGCAACGCTCGGGCAGTTCGGCGGTCAGCGTGATTCCCGCGGCCTCGGCCGGAATCTGGAATTGTTCGGTCACTTCCTCCACCACCCCGGAAAGATTCAGCGGCGCCCGTTGCAGCGCCAACTGTCCGGATTCGGCCTGGGAGAGCAGCAGCAGAGCGCGCACGATCTGCTGCAGCCGGTCGATATCCTGCATGGCGTTGATCATGGCTTCGCGGTACTGGTCGGTGGTCTTGGCCGTGAACAGCGCTACTTCGATCTGGCCCCGGATCGCCGTGATGGGCGTGCGCAGCTCGTGGGAAACGTCGGTGGAGAACTGTTTCATCTGGCGGAAGGAGGCTTCCAGGCGCTCGATCATGCGGTTGAAGGTCAGGATCAGGTAGTCGAGCTCGTCGCCGGAATTGCGCGAAGGAATCCGCAGGCTCAGGTTTGAGCTGGAGATGCGTTGCGCGGCCCGCGCCACATCGTGTACCGGAGACAGCGCCCGGCCGGCCATCACCCAGCCCAGCAGCGAGCCCAAAATGATGGCCACGGGAATGGCCGCCGCCAGCTTCCAGGTGGTTTCGCGCAGGGTCCGGTCGCTTTCCTGAAAGGAATCACCCAGCGCCACGTAGAAGGGCTCCTTGTGCTGCTGGTCCCACACCATCGCCGAACGGATCAGGAAGGGCTTTCCGTCCGAATTGCGCCGGACTTCCCAGGTGGGCGTGATGGGCGTATTCGGATGGCCGCTGGCGAACTCCAGCATCCTTTGCATACGCTTGTGAATCTCCGCGGGCTTATCGATGCCGATATCCTGGTACCCGGTCGAGACGGAAGGCTCCTGGGTCAAGGATTCCGGAATCACGTGGCCGTACTGGTCGGCGATGAGATAGACCTTCTTGATGTCGAGCACGACCGTGGTTTCGTCCGGGTCGTCCTTGTCGTAATACCAATCGGCGTATTTGCCGCCCGTCAGCGGGTCCACCCGGATTCGCAGGAACCCGCCCTTTACGGCCGCCCACTCGTCGTTGAGGCCATCCTTCACGCCGTCGGAGAGGGTGGTTGCGAGGCGGGCGCGAAAGTAACCCGCCACGGCGATCAGCAGCAGGGCGAAGAACAGCGAGTAGACGGCCGTAAGGCGGAAACGAAGGCCGCGAGCCAGACGCCGCAGATCGCGCTTCTTTCCCGCCATGATCAGACCTGCGTGGCCGCGTCCGCCGGGCGCTCGGCCGGCTTATCGGGCGCTTCAATCATGTAGCCGATTCCGCGCACGGTTTGGATGAGCTTCTGAGCGAAACGGTCGTCGATCTTGCTGCGCAGGTGGCGGATGTAGACGTCGACGATGTTGGTCAGACCGTCGTAGTCCATGTCCCAGACGTGCTCCACGATCATGGTGCGGCTGAGAGGCCGGCCGCGATTCCGCATCATGTACTCCAGAATGCCGAATTCCTTGGGCGCCAGCTCGATCGCCTCGGTGCCGCGCGCCACCTTGCGGCGGATACAATCGAGCACCAGGTCGCCCACCTGCAAGCGCTCCGTCGAGGGCTGTCCGCGGCGCAGCAGCGCCCGCACGCGGGCCAGCAGCTCCACAAAAGCGAAAGGCTTGGTGAGGTAATCGTCGGCGCCCTGCTCGAGTCCCTTCACCCGATCGTCCAGGGCGCCCTTGGCGCTCAGGATCAGCACTGGAGGGCCCACGCGCTTACTCCGGATCCGTTCGAGCACCTCGAGACCGTCCATGTCGGGCAGCATGAGGTCGAGAACCACCAGGTCGTAGTCGGCGGAGTGGATATTTTCAAGAGCGGCAGCGCCGGTTCCGGCGGCGTCCACCGCATAGCCGGCTCCCTGCAACCCGCGGCAGAGAAAGTCGGCGATTCGCTTTTCGTCCTCGACGACCAGAATTCTCATCGACTTACAGCTTATCGCAAAGCCCGGGGCCTTCGCCCTGGAAATCCCGGCGGGATTTGGGAGTCAACGAAGCCGGACATATAGAAGTCGGAAGAGCGCCGCCTCCTTCCATATTCTGTCTTCCCTTCTCCGCCTGTTACCATTTGAACATGAATGTGAGCTTGAGCCAGGACCTCAGGTACCCGATCGGCAAGTTTACCCGTCCGGAGTCGGTTTCGCCCGAAGAACGGGCGGAACTCCTGGAGGTTCTTGCCGCGACGCCCTCCCTACTGCGCGGCGCCGTGGCGGGACTCTCCGACCGGCAACTCGATACTCCGTACCGGCCCGGCGGCTGGACTGTTCGTCAAGTCGTCCACCACGTGGCCGATAGCCACATGCACAGCTACGCCCGCACCCGCCTGGCCCTTACCGAAGACAATCCGCTGATCAAGCCCTACGACGAGAGCAAATGGGCGGAACTGCCCGATGCCCGCACGTTGTTTATCGAACCGTCTTTAGCGCTCCTCGAGAATCTGCACGCCCGCTGGGTAGCGCTGCTTTCGAGCTTGAATCCGGAGGACTACGCCCGCACGTTCCGCCATCCCGAACACTCCACGCCCATGAGCCTGGACGCCAACCTGGCGCTGTATGCCTGGCACGGAATGCACCACACCGCACACATTACCGGCCTGCGCCAGCGCATGGGCTGGAAATGAAAAGCTTTCAGCGATCAGCTTTCAGCACTCAGCTTTGCCGCTCGCGGCGACCGCCGCTGCACGGAAACGAACACTCACGGGTCCCCGCACAAGCTGAAAGCTGACCGCTGAATGCTGATAGCTGTTCGTCACCAAACCAGTCGCCGGCGCGTCCAATGGTCTAGACGCAGTATAATGGCCCTAGGCCCGCAGGAGATTTCCTTACCTATGAGTAGCCGCTTCAAGTATTCCGTGGTCACCGCGTCCACGTGTCTTTCTCTCATGCTTCTGATCGGGAGCGTGGTTGGCAAAGGTGCCGACCAGAACGACCCACTGAAGCAGATCGGTGTTTTCAGCGATGTGGTCGGCTACATCAAGAGCCAGTACGTGGAAGAGCCCGATATGAAGTCGGTCACGCTCGGCGCGCTGAATGGCATGCTCGAAGCGATCGATCCCTTTGCCAGCTACCTCAACGCGGATCAGTATAAGGAATACAAGGCTTACCTGGATACCCGGCAGACCAAGCCCGGCGATGTCGGCCTGGTGCTGTCGAAAAAGCCCGGTTACATGGAAGTGGTGGCGGCGGTGCCGGATTCTCCCGCGGCCAAGGCGGGATTCGGTACCCGCGACATGATCGAATCCATCAAAGGAATCTCCACCCGCGACATGCCATTGGCCTATGCCAGCATACTGCTGGCGGGCAATCCCGGCACCACCGTCAACCTGAGCGTGGTGGAGGTGCGTCATCCCGAGCCGCAGACGATTACCTTGACGCGCTCCGACCTCGCTACGCTGCCCTTGGTCACCCGCTCGCTCGACAACCAGACGGGATACATCGGCGTTGGCACGCTGTCCCCCGAACGGGTCAAGGAAGTGGCCACGGCCGTTGAGAAGTTGCAGAAGGAGGGCGCGCAGCGGCTGATTCTGGACTTGCGCAACTGCGCCACCGGCTCCCCGGACGCCGGCATCGCCCTCGCGAATCTGTTCCTCAGTAAGGGGCGCATCACCTATCTGAAGGGGCAGCGGGTGCCGCAGCAGAATTTCGATGCCGATCCGTCCAAGGCTATTACCACCCTGCCGCTCGCCGTGCTGACCAATCATGGCACCGCCGACGCTGCGGAAATCGCCGCCGCCGGCCTCCTGGGCAACCAGCGGGCTCAAGTGGTGGGCGAGCGTACCTATGGAGATGCCGCCCAACGCAAGGCGCTCGCCATGGACGATGGCGGCGCCATCCTGCTGTCCGTGGCCAAGTACTATTCGCCCGACAGCAAGGCGATTCAGGATACCGGCGTGACGCCCAGCGCCCCGGTTGCCGAGCCGGAGCCGCAGATCGATTTCGACGAGAATGGCGAACCGATCCCCACCGCGCCCGAACAAAAGCCCCAGCAGAAGAAGCTGGAAGACGACCCGGTGGTGAAGAAAGCGCTCGAAGTACTCGGCTCCAATAAGGCATAGCTGAAGAGGCTGTGAGCGATCCGGCTGCGCGCTCCCGCTGACCATCGAGTGGAGCGCCAATCGTCGAGGTGGCGGGTTCACGCAGGCACCCAGAATTGAAAATGGCTATAAATTATGGCTATAATAGAGCGGCCATGGACGTAAGCATCGCCGAAGCCAAAAACCGCTTGCCCGAGCTCATCCGCGCCGTCGAAGGCGGGGAGAAGGTGGTCATCACCCGGCACGGCAAGCCCGTGGCCGAACTCGGTCCGCCTCCGCCCGAGCGCCGCCACGCCCGCCTGGGCGGCATGAAGGGCCGTATCGAGCTGCTGCCCGGGTGGGACGCTCCCATTGACCTCGATCGCTTTCTGTCGGGCGGTCTGTGACCGGCTATCTGCTCGATACCAACGTCGCCATCGTCGCTTTGGCCGAACCTGACCGGCTCTCGGCAGCCCTGCAATCGGCCATCCTCAGGGGTCCGAACGTCCTCAGTGTGGTGTCGTTTTGGGAGGTTCTGCTCAAATCTATGAGGGGCAACCTGATGAAAGTCGGCGATCCCCGCGCCTGGTGGCGAGACGCGCTCGAGCAACTGGCAGCCACTCCGCTCGTGCTGCGGCCGGACCACGTGGCCGAGATTTATACCCTGCCTGACATTCACAAGGATCCTTTCGACCGGGCACTGATCGCGCAGGCGTCGGTGGAAGCTCTTGAGATCGTGACTCTCGACACCGAGATTCCGCGTTACGCTTCCTCGCAAGTCCGCGTGCTCTACTGACTTACCGCAACCCGCTCCACTGTTCCGAAATCACGATCGAGTTCGCCGGGTTGGCCGGTTCATAGCGAACCGCGACCGCGGCCGTAATCGGCTTATCGGCCGGCAGGTATGCTCTCAGTTGCGACACGTCCTGGGAGGCGGTGTATTCCACTCCGCGAACCGAATAGCTGTAAAGCACCAGGTCTCCCCGCACATCCACCAGCGCGGCATCGCGCATTTTGCCCTTGGCGGCCAGCAACGCACGGCGCCGCCGCTCGCGATCTTCGGGGTTAATCTGCGAGCGCTTCCAGGCCCGGTAACCCAG
>JBKQVG010000435.1:0-27913 GCA_052325345.1 Bryobacteraceae bacterium | reverse complement strand
CCGAATGCAGCGAAAGATCGAAGACTACCACGCGATGGGCTGTCCTGACATTTGGATCCTGGACCCATGGCGCCGTAAAGCGTACCGATTCGACGGCGCCTCCACGGTCGAAGTGCAAGATGAACTTATTACGCACGATTCCGGCATCGGCATTCTCCTTTCTGAACTTTTCCAAAGCTGAGAAACTCCGGTTGCTAGTGGAGCAGTGACTTTCCGCGCCAGTTCGAAACTGCGGGCTCGCAAATCTGAATTTGAATTACTTCAACTACTTCACCGAAATTGAAGAGCACTTCCAGCGCGCGCGCGGCACCAGCCTTTTTCTGCTGTCGCCGCTCGATTGGGCGCTGGCGGAAAGCTGGAAGAACCAGGGCGTGCCGCTCGAAGCCGTGCTGCGCGGCATCGAGACGGCTTTCGAAAAATGGCGCGCGCGCAAGGTCAAGACCCAAATGGTGAATTCGCTCGCGTTCTGCGCCCAGGCGGTGCTCACCGAAGCCCAGAAAATGGCCGGCGGCGATGCCCGGCCGGAACGCGCCGCCGCGCCGGCCTTCGCCAGCGAAGAGCTGCGCGCCTATCTCGCGGCCAACGCCGAAGCCATGCCGCCCGGGTACGAGGAGATTGCCGCCGCGCTGAACGGCATGGCCAAGGACGTGGAACGGCTGGCCACCGACCTGGAGGCCCTGGAGCAGCGCCTGACCGTGCTGGAAGAGAAAATGATCGCCCACGCACGCGCCGGCCAATCGGAGGAACAGGCGCTGGCCGCGCGCCAGGAGCTGGACCACCAGTTGCGGCCCTATCGTTCCAAGATGACCGCCGCGCAATTGGGACTGTTGGAAAAGCAATACCTGGAGCGCAACCTGCTCGAACAGGCCGGCCTGCCCAGGCTTAGCCTGTTTTACATGCGCTGAAGCAGGAGAGGGCTGGAGGCCTGTCCGACGTGATGCTACCATCGGAATCGCATGGCGGCGAAACGCGCTCTGATCACCGGTATAACCGGGCAGGACGGCTCCTACCTGTCCGAGCTTCTTCTCGACAAGGGCTACGAAGTACACGGCATCGTGCGGCGCGTCGCTCTCGAGGATCCGGAGAACCGCCTGCGCCGGCTGAGCGGTATCCGCGACCGCATTCAGCTCCACGCGGCTTCGCTCGAAAGCTACGCAAGCCTGCACCAGGTGGTCGACAAGGTGCGCCCCGACGAATGCTATCACCTGGCCGCCCAGAGTTTCGTGAGTTACTCGTTCGACGACGAATTCTCCACTCTGCAGACCAATATCAACGGCACCCATTACCTGCTGTCCACGCTCAAGAACCTGGCTCCCCGCTGCCACTTTTACTTTTCGGGGTCGAGTGAGATGTTCGGCAAAGCCGAGTACGTTCCGCAGAATGAGCGCACCCCGTTTCACCCTCGCTCCACTTACGGAATCAGCAAGGTGGCGGGCTTCGAGCTGACGCGGAACTATCGCGAAGCGTATGGCATGCACGCTTCGAGCGGCATCATGTTCAACCACGAATCGCCGCGGCGCGGCTACGAATTTGTGACTCGCAAGATTACCTCCGGCGTGGCGCGGATCGCGGCCGGCAAAGCGGGCGAGCTGCGCTTGGGCAACCTGGAAGCCAAACGCGATTGGGGCCACGCCAGGGAGTATGTCTGGGCGATGTGGCGCATGCTGCAGGAGCCCGAGCCCGACGATTATGTCGTCGCCACCGGAGAAACCCACTCCGTCCGTGAATTCGCCGCCCTGGCTTTCCGCCTGGCCGGTTTGGATTACGAGAAATACGTGGTGCCGGATCCGCAGTTGTTCCGCCCGGCGGAAGTGAACATTCTCAAAGGCGATGCCTCGAAGGCGCAGCGCGTTTTCGGCTGGAAGTTTCTGACGGGCTTTGAAGGAATCGTGCGCGAGATGGTGGCCAACGATTGCCGCGTGGCGGGGGTCGAAATCGGCGAGCGGCAGCCGGCGGTTGGCCATGAGCCTGGCCCGGTTAACTGAGTACTGTATACAACCGCTCAGACTGCGGCCTGGCATACCGTATCGTTGAGTCGGAGCCGCGGCCGAAAGGGAGCGGTTGGCGGTGATTGGGTTGGTTATTTCCCGAGAGTCTTTCAGTACAGCGTCGATCCTTTTGCCAGCGCGAGTTGGCGGATCTCGAGGCAACCTCTCCCGGTGGGCAGCATTTTGCCCGGGTTCATGCGATTGTCGGGATCGAAAAGAAGCTTGAGGCGCGCCATGGTGGCGAGTGTTTCAGTCGAGAACAGGCGCGGCATCAATTCTTTTTTCTCCAGACCCACGCCGTGCTCTCCGGTGATGGTGCCGCCGACCGCGATGCAATGCGTCAGGATCTCTTCGCCGGCCGCGCGCGCCTTTTCCAGTTCGCCGGGCAGGCGCGCATTGAACAGGATGATGGGGTGCATATTGCCGTCGCCGGCATGGAAGATATTGGAAATGGTGAGACCGTAGCGGCTGGCTACGTCGTTGATAAAGCGCAGGGTGGGAGCGATCTGGGTGCGCGGGACCACGCCATCCTGCACATAGTAGGTTGGGCTGACGCGGCCCACGGCTCCGAAAGCGTTCTTGCGCCCCCGCCAGAGCAGGTCGCGTTCTTCGGCGCTCCGCGCCACGCGGACTTCGCGCGCCCCGGACTTGCCGCAAACCCCGCGGACCTGTTCGGTCTGCTCCTCGACCGCCTCGCGGATGCCTTCGAGCTCGATCAGCAATACCGCGGCCGCATCCATCGGATAGCCGGCGTGGGTGGCTTCCTCCACCATGCGCAGCATCACCCCGTCGAGCAGTTCGACCGCTACCGGAGTAATGCCCAGCGCCGTGATTTCGGTGACCGTTCGGCCGGCGTCTTCGTTGGCGTCGTAAATGGCGAGGAGCGTTTTCACCATTTCCGGTTTGCGCATCAGCCGGACGATGACTTTGGTCACCAGCACCATCGTACCCTCCGAACCCGTCAGCAGGCCGGTGAGATCGAGGCCCGGCAAATCCTGCTCCTTGCCGCCGGTTTCGATCACCGTCCCGTCCGCCAGCACCAACTCCAGGCCGAGCACGTGGTTGGTGGTGACGCCATAGGCGAGGGTGTGCGGTCCGCCGGAATTTTCCGACACATTGCCGCCGATGGTGCAAGCGCGCTGGCTGGACGGATCGGGCGCATAGAAATAGCCGCGGCCCTCCACCGCCAAAGTGATATCCAGGTTCACCACCCCCGGCTGGAGGGTGGCGCGTTCGTTTTCGAGGTCGATTTCGAGAACCCGATTCATACGCGCGAAGGCCACCACGATGCCGCCCTCGCAAGGAATGGCGCCGCCCGAAAGCCCGGTCCCCGCGCCGCGTCCCACCACCGGCAGGCGATATTGATTGGCGATTTTGACGATCTCGGAAACTTCGGCCGTGGAGCGGGGGAATACGACTACGTCCGGCCGATGCTTATCCACGCCGGCGTCATATTCATAAAGCGACAAATCCTCGGGCCGGTCGAGGAATCCCTGCGGCCCCATCAGGTCCAGGATACGCCGTCGTAATTCGGCACCCAGCATACCTCTTATGTTGGCACACCGCGCCCGACAGCGCATTTACTCGACGGCCATCGTGACGGTATTGGAGCTGGCGCCTCCGATTGAGACCACCACGGGCATCGCTGTCCCCGAACCAAGTCCCGAAGGAAGGGGAAGTGAAGCTGGTGCCCCGGGACTTGGAGGTGAGTATCAGCTACCGCCTCCCCGAGGCCATTATGAAAAGATTGGTTGCGGGGGGTGGATTTGAACCACCGACCTTTGGGTTATGAGCCCAACGAGCTACCAGGCTGCTCCACCCCGCACTCACATCGTAGCGTACGGCTCATCCCCGGTCAATCTCCCGTGACAATTTGCGCCTCCTCGGATCCGCCGGCGGCCAATGCCGATCTCCGCTAACGCCCTCGAATCGCGTTTTCGTTTCGCTGCTCGAATACCTTTGCCGCGAAGCCTTCGCCGTCCCCCCTCGCGAGGTTCACGAACAAAGTCTCGGCGTGGCCGTCTTCGGACGCTCCCCGGATTTCCAGGCGCTCGACATCAAGGTGGACAAGCGGCCCGCGCATGGCGTCACCTTGCTCATCAACTATCAGTTTTCCAAGTTGATTGAGCACGTCAACTACCTCAACGATTCCGATTTCAGCCCCGAAAAGCGCATTTCCTCCCTGGACCATACCCAGCACGCGGTGGCTGCCGTGACCGTCGAATTGCCTTTCGGCCGCGGCCGCAAATTCCAGTTCGGCGGATCGCGCGCGCTCGACCTGGTAGCCGGAGGCTGGCTCTGGAACTCCATCTATGCCTATCAGACCGGCGCTCCGCTCGCCTGGGGCAAGGTCGTTTACCTGGGAGGGAATCTCAACGTCAATGAGCGGCAGACCATCGGTTCCGCCTTCAATACCGCCGCCTTCGGTCGCGTATCGGCGGACCAGCCGGTGTTCAACCTCCGCACCTTTGACACCCAATTCGGCAACCTCCGCGCGGACGCCATCAATAACTGGGATTCGTCGCTCACCAAGAACTTCCACTTCACCGAGAACCGATATATCCAATTGCGGCTGGAAGCTTTCAACGCCTTTAACCACCCGCAGTTCAGTACCCCGAACCTCTCGCCCACCAGCAGCGCCTTCGGCCTCATAACCGCCACGGCCAACGGTTCGCGCACGGTGCAACTCGGAGCACGCCTGGTCTGGTAACCTGGCAGATTCATGCGAAGCCTGCTGGCAGCGGGGGCGCTCACTGCGCTCTCGGCACTTGCCGTAACTATCGGTCAGCCCGCCGACTTGGTCAATCCTTTGATCGGAACGGCGGGCGACGGCCAGACTTTTCCGGCCACGGGCGTGCCCTTCGGCATGACCCAATGGACCCCGCAGACCCGCGCGGGCGAAGCCAAATGCGTGGCCCCCTACTACTCCAAGGACGCCCGTATCCAGGGTTTCCGCGGCAGCCATTTCATGAGCGGTTCCTGCGTCGCGGAGTACGGCAGCTTTACCGTGATGCCGCTCGTAGGTGAGCGCAAACTGGCCCCCGCCGCACGGGCTTCCGCTTTTGAACGCTCCAGCGAGCGCGCCCGGCCCTATCGCTACGACGTTACCCTCGCCGATTCCCACGTCCGCGCATCCGTCACCGGTACCAATCGGGCCGGGTTCCTTCGGTTCATCTTCCCGGCGGCCGTACAAGCGTGGATTCTCATCCAGGCCAATTCGCGGCGCGGCGAAGGTGAAGTTCGAATCGACGCCGAACGGCGCGAAATTTCAGGTTGCAACCCCGTTCACCGTCTTTACGCCGGCGCCGGCAAGCCGGCCGGATTCAGCGGCTACTTTGTCGCCCGCTTCGACCATCCATTCCGCAGCCGCGGTGTCTGGAGCGGATCCGAATTTTACGAAGGAGCCGTCCGCCAAACCGGCAGCGACGGGCCGCCCGGCGCCTACATCGGCTTCGCAACCACGGACGGCGAAGCGGTATCGGTCAAAATCGGCACCTCGTTCGTCAGCGTGGAAGAAGCGCGCCGCAACCTCGACTCCGAAATCCCCGGGTGGAATTTCGAAGCCGTCGCCGCCGCCGCCTTCCGCGCCTGGAATGACGCGCTGGGAAAAGTGGAAGTCGAAGGCGCATCCGAAAGCCGCCGCCGCGTCTTCTACACCGCCCTCTACCACAGCTTTTTGCTGCCGCGTACTTGCAGCGACGTTTCCGGCTCCTACCCCGGCTTCGCCGGCGAAGGCCGCACCGAGACCGCCCGGGGCTTCACCTACTATTGCGATTATTCTCTGTGGGATACGTTCCGCGCCCTTCACCCTCTGCTCACCATCCTCGATCCGGGCCGCGATTCCGAAATGATGCAGTCGCTCATCGCCAAGGGCGAGCAGGGTGGCTGGCTCCCCATCTATCCCGCCTGGAACAGCTACACCCAGGAGATGATCGGCGACCACGCCATCGCCGCTATCGGCGATGCCTATTTGAAGGGTATCCGCGGTTTCGATATCGACGCCGCCTACCGCCTCATGCGCCGCAATGCCACCGAACAGGCGCCGCGCGATGCCTATATCGATGGCCGCGGCCGGCGCGCCATCGATTCCTATCTGAAGTACGGATTCATTCCCCTCGAAGATCCCGTTCGCGACGCTTTTCACAAGGGTGAGCAGGTTTCCCGCACCCTCGAATACGCCTACGACGATTTTGTCCTGGGGGAAGTGGCCCGGGCTTTAGGCAAATCGGCCGACGCCGCGCTCTTCCACGCCCGCGCCCGCAACTATCGCAACGTCATCGATGCCGGCGTCGGGTTCGCGCGCGGGCGCCACGCGGATGGCTCCTGGGCCGAGCCTTTCGACCCCGGCAAGCCTTACCCCTACATCACCGAAGGACTCCCCTTCCAGTACACCTTTTTTGTTCCCCAGGATATGGCCGGCCTGATCGAAATACTCGGCGGCCGCGAAGCGTTCGTGCGCAAGCTGGATGAGCTATTCGCCAAGGGCTACTACGATCACGGCAATGAACCCAGCCACCACATCGCCTATCTTTACGACTACGCCGGCGCGCCCTGGAAAACCCAGCGGCGCGTTCACGCCGTCCTTGAGGATCAGTACAGCGACAAAGAGGCCGGCCTGGCCGGTAACGACGATTGCGGCCAGATGTCGGCGTGGTACGTTTTGAGCGCGCTCGGAATCTACCAGGTAACTCCCGGCGTGCCCGTCTATGAATTAGGCACGCCCGCTTTCGATGCCGCCGCCGTTCGCACCCAAGGCGGCCACCGGTTTACCGTGCGCGCCGACGGAGCCGCTGAAGGGAAGCTTTACATTCAATCCGCCACGCTCAACGGCAAACCGCTCCATCACCCTTGGATCACCCACCAGGACGTAGTCTCCGGCGGCGAGTTGGTCTTGAAAATGGGATCAGCCCCCAACCCTGCCTGGGGCGCCGCCCCGGCCGACGCCCCGCCATCCATGTCCATTAAGCCATAGGCCGTGTTGCTCGTCTTCTCTACCCAATTCCACGAGAACATTCCAAGCCGGGAATAGTTTGATTGCCGAACTTGTTTTCTTGCAGTCACGTAGTCAAAAGACACCGGTGGTCAGATAGTCGTGGATCGACTTGGCGGCGGTACGTCCGGCACCCATAGCCAGAATCACCGTGGCCGCGCCGGTGACAATGTCGCCGCCGGCAAATACTCCCCGCTTGGACGTCTTTTGGCTCTCGCCAGCCGTCACGATGTAGCCGCGTTTGTTGGTCTCCAGGTCCGGAGTGGTCGATTGCACCAGCGGATTGGCCGTGGTGCCTACGGCAATAATCACCAGCGACAGCCGCGTTTCGAACTCCGAGCCCTCGATCGGTACCGGACGACGACGCCCGGAAGCGTCCTTTTCGCCCAGTTCCATCCGGCTGGCGGTGACACTCTTCACCCATCCCTTTTCGTCGCCCTCGAACCTCAACGGATTCACCAGAAAGTGGAATTCAACCCCCTCAGCCTTGGCGTGCGCCACCTCCTCTTTACGGGCCGGCATCTCGGCTTCGGTGCGCCGATAGAAAATCGAGGCGGAGCGCGCGCCCAGCCGCAGCGCGGTGCGAACCGCGTCGAGCGCGGTGTTGCCGCCGCCCACCACGATCACGTCCTTGCCGCGGCAGTTATATACCGGCTCGTCGTATTCGGGGAACTGGTAGGCGCGCATCAGGTTGACCCGCGTCAGAAACTCGTTGGCGGAGTAAACCCCGTTCAGATGTTCTCCGGGGATGCCCAGAAACTGCGGGAGGCCCGCTCCGGTCGCGAGAAAGACGGCATCGTAGCCTTCGTCCTGCATCAGTTCATCGATCGTTACGGTCTTCCCAACCACCACGTTGGTTTCGAATTCCACGCCCATCTTGCGCAGGTTGTCTACCTCCTGCCGCACAATATCTTTGGGCAACCGAAACTCGGGGATCCCGTAGACCAACACTCCCCCGATTTCGTGCAGCGCCTCGAAGACCCGGACCTTGTGCCCCTTCTGAATCAGATCGCCGGCGCAGCTCAGGCCGGCCGGCCCGCTGCCCACGATGGCAACTTTCTTTCCCGTTGGCGCCGCGATCTCCGGCAGGCCGAGCTGGCCGGTCGCCTGTTCATAATCCGCCACGAACCGCTCCAGGTAGCCGATCGCCAGCGAAGAGCCCTTCTTCGCCAGCACGCACTTGCCCTCGCATTGGTCCTCTTGCGGGCAAACCCGTCCGGTGACGGCCGGCAGCGAATCGTCCTCTCGAATTTTCCGCGCCGCGCCGATATAATCCCCCGCCAGCACCAGGTCCACAAACTCCTTGATCTTCACCCCTACCGGGCACGCGGTAACGCAAGTGGTCTTCTCGCAGGCCAGGCACCGCTGCGCCTCGATCTTCGCCACCTCCTCGGGAAGCCCGAGGTTGACCTCCTTGAAGTTGCGGCCGCGCTCCACCGCGTCCTGCTCCGGCATGTGCTGCCGCTGAATCTTCATCCGATCGCGATTGGCGAGCGGGTTATGCGACGACATCGTCGGCCTCCTCGTTCGCCGCCGCTTCCAGCGTCTCCAATTGACAGCGCTCGGCGTCCGCGCGGCTGCGCAGGGCGCGCATCAATTTCAAGTCATCCTCGGGGTTGGCCGCAAACTTGTCCATGGCGCGCTTCTCGTCCTCGCGGTACATGTTGTTGCGCTGAATCAGCACGTCGAAGTTGATGTCCGCCGCATCGAACTCCGGCCCGTCCACGCAGGCGAACTTGCTCTTGTCGCCCGCCAGCACGCGGCAGCCCCCGCACATGCCGGTACCGTCGACCATGATCGAGTTCAGGCTCACCACCGTCTTGATGCCATGCGGCCGGGCAACGTTCCATACCGCCCGCATCATCGGCACCGGCCCGATGGCGAGCGCCAGATCGATCTTCAAACCGCTGTCGATCAGTTCCTGCAGTTTCTTGGTCACCAGCCCTTGCTCGCCGAAACTGCCGTCGTCGGTCATCACGAACGTTTCGTGGCTGACGGCCCGAAGCTCGTCTACGAGCACCAACAGGTCTTTGCTGCGCGAGCCGGTAATGCCAATCACGCGATTCCCGGCATCTTTCAGCGCCCGCGCCGTGGGAAGAGCAACCGCGGTGCCTACGCTGCCGCCAATCACTACCACCGTGCCGTAGTTCCGGATCTCCGAAGGCTTTCCCAGCGGTCCGACGACATCCAGAATGACATCGCCCGCAACCAGCGAATTCATCAGTGTGGTGGTCTTTCCGATCGATTGCACCACCAGCGTGATCGAGCCCTTCTTGGGGTCGGAACCCTCGATCGTCAAGGGGATGCGTTCGCCGTGCTCGTGCAGCCGCACAATGACAAATTGTCCGGGCTTCTGTTTCGAGGCGACACGCGGCGCTTCAATCTCGAAAAGCTTGATATTGCGCCCCAGGGCTCTGGTCCGGAGAATGCGAAACATAAAAGGTTGGTTCACTCCTTGCGGTAGGACGTATTTCCGATTGCAACAGCGGCGGGCAATCAACCGCATCCCATCCCATCCCAGCCTCGATGTTTGCCGAAAGCGAACGGCACGCCCTCGCCGCGTCCAAACGGAACATCGCGAGAAACTAGCTGGCAATCGTATGATAACCCGATTGGCGGGAAAAGATGGGGCGCCGAACCAAGGTGGGGTGGACGCCCGCTGGCCACCCTCGCCTGCGAGCGGCCCCGCGGCCGCGTCTTGGGCCCGGCAACAAACTCGCGCGATACGCCGAGCCAGGGCAAGGCGAGATCGCCGGCCCTACACCGCGGGCAACGTGTAGGTATTCAGGAGCCGGGCAAAAAGACTGCCGTTCGGCCCAACGCCCTTCGCCAGGTTCGGCAGGTAAATCTGTTCGGCTCCGCCGCGTTTGTGAAACAACGGGCTGGCGTCTCCCACCCACGCATAGACCTGATCGGTGAGCACGATTTCAACAATCCGCGTGCGCGTCCCCTTCGAAGCCTTCGGCATGGCCGCGGCGTGCTGCCATTCCCGGCGCAGAGCGGCGGCGCCGGAATCCACCCCGTGCAGAATGGTGTCCAGCACTTTTCTTCTCATCCACCAGACGTTCATGAAGAGAGCGAAGCTGACCGGAAAATCCAGACGGTCCAACACCGTTCCATTCGGTAGCAGCTTCTTCTCCGGAACTCCGAGAAATGTCAATTCAACGTCGTAGCTGATCGCCCGTATGTCCGGCGGCAGGCCCGCGGCAGGCTCTTTACCGCTGGCATCGCGCGGCCGCATTCGCTCGCCGACCTTGGAACTAATCAGATAGCGGACATCGCTAAAAGAATATTCCTCGTTGAGGATCATGAATGAGCATTCAGTCTATCGGCGGCCTGCACTGTTGTCAATGGTGGGACAGCGGGTGGGACAGCGGGTCAGCGGGCGATTCTCTGTTGCGGGTCGATCTTACGCCCTTGCCAGGGCTGGACATCCACCGCATCGTAAACCCACGGCTCGCGCCATGGACTGCTATCCTGCGCCCTGCCGAACACTTAATCAACGTGGTGTCGCGGGGACCCGGACCGCGCGGGTATTCCACGCTTGGGCTTCTACGGTGGGTCGTGCTTCGCTGCCGCGCCATCGGGCGGTCAGCGTGCGCGTTTCGCCGGGCAGCAGGGCCACGTAGTTGTCTTCCCAAAGCACGGGCAGAATCTCTTCACCGTTGGCGTCATCGAGCTTCAAAAGCAGGCCGAAGGCGAGGGCGCGGCTGGGATTGCGCAGGTGCACGGTGGTAATCCGGCTGTCGCCGGCGGCGCGGGTTTCGGCGCGAAGTTCGAGCGCGGCTTCCGGCAGGCGATTCAGAGCGGTGTAATCGGCGAAGGTACGGGTAGGTGTCACGAAGCCCGTCGACTTACTCCAATCGAGTGTCTCGGGCGCGGTGGAAAGCCAATAAAAATTGCGGCTGGCTACGCCGCTTGCGCCGGCCAGTTCCAGAGCTACGAAGTAAGTCCGGCTGAGTCCGGCCGGTTCGGGGAGTTGGAACACGCGGGTGCTGGAATCGGGCGGCGCGTTGAAGGCGACTTCGCGGGTAAACTTCCGGCTCATGTCGAAGTCATACACGCGCGCGGAGGCCTTCAGGCCGGGCGCGGCGCCGCTGCCGGCGTTGGCCACCACCACCGAGCGATCGTCGTAGGAATACTGAATGTGGAGCGGCTCATTAGCCTTCTTCACGCCGAAGTAGGATCCGCCCGGCCGCAGATACCAATCGTAGAGATGCCAGATCATGCCCGGCCACGCGTTATTGAGCATCCACTGGATCACGCCGGTGGAAGCGTACTTATTGCGGATATAAGCTTCGAACATGGCGCGGTGGCCTTCATAGGCCATCATCTGCGCTTTGCGGGCGTAATCTTCGAGCGACGCCGGTTTGCCGTAACGCCGCTCCAGCGCCTGGTTGAAGACCTCGAGATTCTTGAAGTGGCCGCCGCCGGCGTGGAAGTTCCACACCGAATCGATGGGCCAGAGATCGCCGGCGGGCAGCATGCGGCGCAGGGATTCGACGGGCGGCGGCGCGGGACCGGGACTGGTTTCGGTGTTGAAGCCGAAGGCCCCGCCGCGTTCGGTGTCGAGATACCAATACGACGGTGCGACGTATTCGTACGGGCCGGTCATTTTGACCCCCGTGGCTCCGGCGGGCGTCTCGCGCGCGGAAGCCGAAGACTGGTAAGGATTGGGCCAACCGGTTTCCTTGAGAATCGCGAGATACAGGTTTTCGATTGGCGGCGGGGGCGGCCCGTCGCTGCCGTACATCCAGTCGAAGACGGCGGGGTGACGGGCGAGGCGGCGCAACTGATCGCGCAGCGAAGCGGCGGCGATGTCCTCGTCCTCGGCGTTCCAATCGCGCCACTTCTCCCAATGGTCGCAGCAGCACCAGCCGGCGAGCACCAGAATGCCGCGGCGGTCGCACTCGTCGAGGAAGGCATCGTCCTCGAGCTTGCCTTCGAAGCGAATGGCGTTCAGGTGCATGTCCTGGACGTAATCGAGTTCGGCGCGCTGGCGCTGGGGAGAACTGCGAAGCAGCATGTCGAAGCTGTAGCCGGCGCCTCGGATCAGAATTTTGCGGCCGTTGACGCGGAACAGGCGGTGTCCGGCGGCATCCAACTCGCCAGTTACCTCGCGCACGCCAAACCCGGTGTGACTGGAGTCGGAAACCTTCCCGGCCGCAACGAATTCCAGGTCCAGCGGATAAAGTTCGGGCTTGCCGTATTCGAGCGGCCACCAGAGGCGCGGATGGACCAGGCGGAGTTGAGGAAACTGGCTCGGGGTGAAGCGCGCCGTGCGAGATTCGTGGGGGCCGAGATCGATCTGCCGCGAAAAAACCACGGCGGGCTTTCCGGGCAGCACGATTTTGCCGCGAAGCGAGCCGGCTACCGGGCGGGCGGAGGCGTTGGTCAATTCGACACTGAGGGTTACCTGGGCGCTTTCGCCGGCGGGCGAGTCGAGGCGCGTCGCGACCATGGGAAAGCGAATCGCCACCGGGCCGGTGGCGGCGATCCAGACGTCGCGCCACAAGCCCATGTCTTTGTCCGGCGGCAGAGGGTTCCAGTCGACGAAGGTGATGGCCAGGTCGTGTGGTTCGGGCGGGAAGATTTCTACGGCCAGGACATTGTCGGCGCCGGGAATGGCCGCGCCGGTGACGTCGAAACGGAACAGGCGCCAGGCCCCGGCCATGCTGCCGGAAGCGGCGACCGGTTTCCCGTTCAACCAGACGTTGGCGCGAAAGTTAATGCCGTCGAAGCCCAACCACACGGTCTTGCCGCGAAAGGCGGCGGGGAGAGAAAAACGCGTGCGATACCACCAACTGGCGCGAAACGGGCTGTCCGGCGGCATGGGCAGGTTGGAGAAATTAGCGCCGATGGGATAGCCGGAACCGGGGATGGAGCGCAGGTTCAGACCGAAGTAAGGATCGGGATAAACGCCCGCCGCCGCCAGCGCGGAAAGCACGGTCGAAGGCAGCGTGACGGGCTGCCAACCTTGCCGTTCGAAGGTGGCGGAAGAGAAAGCTTCACCGCTGTGGCCGGGCAACGCGGCGGAAGAAGCCAGCCACCAGCCATGCCGCAGCAGAATCGTCTCCGCACCCGAGGCGGTGTTCCCCGATGCGCTCAGAATGAACAGGGAAATGAGGATAATTGTTCCCCACAGGCTAAAGCCTGTGCCACCGAACGCTGAGATATCACTGGCAGCGGGTGGCACAGGCTTTGGCCTGTGGGGAACCGGTTCAGTTACCGCCGCCGACGGGGGCAGCCACTTCGACCTTGGCGGCGATGCCGAACTCGCGCTGCCGGGCGAGGCGCTCCTGGCGGGACTGGCGGTTCCAATCCCGAAGCCTGACAAATGCGATGCGGGCGTCGTCGGCGCTTCTCCAGAACCAATTGTCGCGCAGAAAATGATTGCGCGCGGTGAGGGTGACGCGGCGCACGAATTTTGCCAGGCCGCGCGGGCCGGCCGGCTCCGGACCGCCGACCAGATCGAGGCGAGGCTGCTCGCACGCATTGAGCGAAACCACCGCTACGCGGGCATCGCTCGATACGCCGCGGCGGTAGGTGAAGCCGGATTCGCGCAACGATTCCGGCCGCTGCACGTAGGTCACCGAGTCCACGCACCCGGTGTATACCAGGTCGCTGACCACTTTGTCGCGCTCCTGGTCCACTTCCACTTGGATCTGGTGGGTGAAACCGAAAGGATGGATCGAAAAGGTGGTGCCGATGTCCTGGGTTGCGGCCGAGGCCCAGAGTTGGCGGCCGCGCCATTCGTCGTCGCGCGCCCAGATCCGCATATGATGGCGCATTTCGAAAGTATTGAGGCTCTTTTGGAAGCGCAGGTCGGCTTCGTGGCCGTCCAGCAGCAGGGTACGCATGGGCGCGTCGCTGAACTCGTGGCTCTCTACGATGGCGCGAATGGCTCCCATGCCGTTGCGCATGGAATTCGGGAGAGAACCGGTCCAGCCGGCGGCGTTGAAGGCGCGCAGCAGCGATTGCTCGGGGCCAACGAACATCAGGTTCACCAGGTCGATCGGCTGGCGCTGGCGCTTGGAATAGCTCCAGTAGGGAAGCTCGTCGACAATGTGGTCGAGCTCCAGTTGGTCGTCCACGCTCAGATCCATCGGCGCGGCTTCACACGCCGAAACCTCTCCCAACGCTTCGGGAAACCGTACGTCCAGGTTGAACTCCGTGCCGCGGCGGTAGTGGATCTCCGGATCGGGAAAATGAAAGAAGGCGGATTCGACGGCGAACGCGGGAATCATGGCCATGGGGTGGCCCATGGCAAGGAATGCCAGCCTTTCGGAAAAGCGATTGGAGAGCGTCGAGGTGGCCCGTTCGCCGTGAATCGTGCCGTGGGAATCCACCCGTTCGCGGGCGTTGTCGATGGATGCCAGGCGGGCGTCCACCGCGTAGTCGCCGCCATCGGCGAAATGGATGCTGGAGAATTCCAGCCGCAGGGAAGCGGTTTCGTGGATGAACCCCAGGCCGACACGATGAAGGTGGGCTACCGAACCGCGAATCACGGTGCCTTCCGGGAGCTCCCCCTCGGAGCCGCAGAGCGGAGTGGTTATGGCCGCCTCGAAAGTCGAGCCGGCACGCGTACTGTATGTGGAAATCGGCGTGAGCAGGCGGGCTTCGATCCGCAGCGGGGCCGGATCGGCGGCCCGCAGCGGCAACGCAGCCACGAGAGCGGCGAGTAGCAGACCAAAAGCCATGCAGAGCGTCATAAGTAATTCCGCATGTTGTAGAAGCAAAGCCTCATCGGCGAAGTCGACTTAATGCCGATTCCGTCGCATGGATTCATCTCGACTGTTCCCCCGAGGCACGTTTGGCGCCGTCTTCGGCCGCCCGGCCGGAGGCGACACGGCAACTATGCATGCAAAGGGCGTTGTGAGGAAACCTCGGCGGCGCGACCCGTCTGCCATGGGCCGGAAGGACTTCGATTCGGCCGCGGCAAGTGCAGGTTCTGCAAGGAACGTGCAGGGATTGCCTACACGGCATGGTTAATTTCACTTTCTTACTGGATTTCGTCTTTCTTCCTGCCCAAGAGTTTTCTCTGCATGGCCGGCATAAGACGCTGAACATCCGGCCAGAATTCCGACATCAGGTTCCCCGTAACACCGCCCGTCATACTTGTCCCGATGCGCCCCAACATCACGTTCCCGGTTCGGCTGGCTGCCGGGTAGTATGCGTTCGACGCAACGATTCCCAATAGCATACCAAATATGTTGGAAGCATTGAAGGCCGATTTTCCAGAATCCTGGCGGCAGATCAGCAGGCGGGAGATCGAATAGCCGATTCGGGAGGCAATGCCGTGCTCGGGCCCGTAGCGGAAATAGCGCGGGTCCTGGTGGAGGGCCGATGCCACCAGCCCGGCGCTGAAAACGCTTTGGGTGGCATTGTCCCCGATGGCGGCGCCGAATCGCTTGCCATAGGCTGGCCAGCCTTCGCCATACTTGGGGGTTTGGTTGCCGGCTTGGGAAAACGCGGCAGTCATAAACGCGGTGCCGATGTTAAATGGATCGACGGTTTCCCGCCAGCCCAAGTCCAATTTCTGCGCCACGGTGAGGGGGGCGGCGTTGGGGACTGTTTCGCGAACGGTCTGATAATCGGGAATCACGCCGGCGATGCGCTGTTCGTAATTGATGGGAACGGCGACAAGGGCAGGCTCCGCGCTCGGCGCGGGGATGACGGGATCGTTGTCGGCTTCCAGAGCGAGTTCCGGACTTTGCGCCATCGCACTTGCAAGCGCGAAGCCGATCACTACGAACGTGGCGCAAATAGATTGCACGTCGCGAATTGGACGCACCCCGGAGTCTTGTTGGTTACAGCCGCGATACCAGGTATCCAAAGTTGACTCTAAAGGGCTACCGCGGAGTGGCGTCGGCCATCGTATCGTCAGAAACTGGTTGTAAGTTTACGGACAAATTGCCTCTGCGATGGTGGTTTCCCGCAAAGTGACGCCCTGGGTTGCGAGCGCCCGGAGCAACGGCGCTTCGAGCGTATCGGCATCCGCCGAGACCGCGCAAGCTGCGACGGTCTCTGGCGCCGCGCCGTTGAAGCACAGCTCGCAGACCGCGAATCCACCTTCCGGCATGCGCAGGGGAGGACCAAAGGTGCGGCAAACCAGGGGGCGGAAGGGGTAGAGATCGCAGGCGCCGGAGGCCGGGTCGAGTACCGGACACGGGTCGTTTTCGGTAGCCTCTTCCGAAAGAGTACGCAAGCGCTCGGCTGCCGCCTGGGCTCTCGCGGTAATTTGGCGGGCGCGTGCCGGGTCGGTGGCAGCCAATTGCGCCAGGCCGTTTCGCAGCCGCTGTGCGTCCAGGGGGCTGATGGGGAAGGGCCCCATGCAGCAATCGGTGCAGCCCAGCCGGCAGAGCAGCCAGGAACCCGCACGCCGGGCCGCGTCGGCAACGGCCGCGTCCACGATCTGGATCAAGTTGGAATCGGTGGTCATGCGGCGCCCCTACAGGAGCGAACGGAGTTTCGCTTCGTTCCAGCCCAGCACCAGTTTGCCGCTTTTCACTGCGATCGGGCGTTTGATCAGGTTGGGATGCTGCGACATCAGCTCGAGGGCTTCGGCGCGAGCGGGCGGGTTCTGCTTCATGCCGCGCTCGCGATAGAGCTCGTTGCGGCTGTTCAGAAAAAGGCGATAATCGCGCGCGCCGATCAGGTGGTCGAGCTCGGCTACGGTCAGTCCGCGGTTGAGATCGATCTGTTCGAATAGGGCGCCTTGCTCAACGAGGAAGGCTTTGGCTTTGCGGCAAGTGGTGCAGTTGGGTTTCAGATAAAGTTTCATGCGCCATGCTCATACCCACCAGGCGGCGGCGGGAGGCTGGCGCACGATCAGAGAGTTCAAGAACGCCGCCGCCTTGGTCAACCCCTCTTCGGGCGACATCAGGCTGTCTTCGTGTTCGATCGAAAGCACGTAGTCGTAGCCGAACATGCGCAAGGTGGATACAAACTCGCGCCACCACTCTTCGCCGTGGCCATAGCCGCAGGTGCGGAAGATCCACGAGCGGTTGCGCTCGTCGGTGTAGGGCTTGGTGTCGAGCACGCCGGTGAGGGGCAGGTTGCGCGGGTAGATTTGCGTGTCTTTGGCGTGTACGTAGAAGATGGCGTCGCCCAGCAGGCGGATGGCGGCAATGGGGTCGATGCCCTGCCAGAACATGTGGCTGGGATCCAGGTTGCAACCAATCGAAGCGCCGGCGATGGCGCGCAGCTTGAGCATGGTTTCCGGACTGTAGGCGACAAAGCCGGGGTGCATTTCGATGGCGACGCGAACGCCGTGATCGGAGGCGAATTTGGCGTGGTCGATCCAATACGGCGCGACCACCTCCTCCCACTGCCACTTCAGAATTTCAAGATAATCGGGCGGCCACGGGCAGGTGACCCAATTGGGTAGTTTCGCGGTCGGGGAATCGCCGGGGCAGCCGCTGAAATCCACCACCACCGGGACGCCGAGCTTTTCCGCCAGCAGGATGGTCTTGCGGCTCACGTCGCGGTCGTGCGCGGCGCGCGCCGGGTCCGGGTGCAGCGGATTCCCGTGACAGCTCAGCGCGCTGATGGCGAAGCCTTCGCCATCGAGCGTCTTCTTGAATTCCGCCAGTTCGGCCGGATGCTCCAGCATGGTCAGCTTGCAATGCGGGTCGCCGGGATAGTTTCCGGTGCCGAGCTCGACGGTATCGATGTTCAGAGACTTGAGCTTTTTGAGAACATCCGGCAAGGACAACTGGGACAGCAGGGGAGTGAAACAGCCGACTCTCACGTGGGTCTCCTTTGCGAAGAAACAGAATATCACGGCGGCTGGAAAGAGGGGCGCCGCCTGCCCGCATGCCGGAAAGCACTGACGAGCCGAGCCAGCCAGGAGCTCGAATTCAGGGTGTCCAGCGGCGGCGATGGGTATACACCCGAGCAGCGCCGGGTGATGGACGCCCAGATCGCCGAAGGCTTGGCCGACGTCGCGGCCGGCCGAGTCCATGGCCCGCTTTCAGCCACACGGAGTTCATCGCTTCACTCCACAAGGAGGCCAGAAAGTTGAGCCGCAAGAAAACCAAGCGCTCAGCGTGATGAAGCTCCTCCGCACTGCCCGCTTCGAGCGGGGCTACGGCTTTTCGACCGATTTTCCGACCGCACCTGCCAAGGGCTCAAAATCCCGTAAATTCGTAGTCAAGATCACCGAGTCCGGAGGCGCAAAGAAGACCAGTATTGCATCGCCAAGGTCGTCGCACATCGTCTCGGTCATCGGCTTGTTTGCCAAGAGGGCGTCGAGCGCCTTGGAGCGGCGCGCGTTCTCAGCTTTCGGGGGCTGCTTGTCCACCGTTGCTTTTAGGGCTTTCAGTGACGTTGGATCAGCTCGCATTGGCGCCCCGAGACAGCACTCGCCCTGTGGCCGACATTTCTTCGGCTCAAGTCTGACGAGGCCACGCTCTTCAAACGGCTTTGCCACGGTGTAGCAAAAAAGAAGAGGCTGCACGACCGCAGAAACGACCCGCCTGTGACGCGCCCATGCTCGAAAGATCAGAGCCTTTAGTGCGAGACCGTATTCGTCGCAGTTGACCCGATCCGATCTCGCCACTTCGCCATACTTGTCGACAAGCACCGCGGTTGTTTCAGTACCAGCAGCCTTCATCACCTCGGCCAGAGCCTCAAGGGAGGTCGACACCCGGTATCTTTGCGGCGTTGCAGATAACCGTTGGATTGCCGCGACGGTGTGCGCCACCGAACGTGTGGTGGCTAGCTTATTGTGCACCCAAGCAAAAACCGACAGCGGCCCGTTGACAGTCTACCTTATTAGCATAGCCGGATTCCGTGCAGCCCTCGCCAACCCGTCCCTCCACCCTTCCTTCGCTATAATGGCTGACCATGAAGCGTCTTCGTTTCTGGCTTGTAGTGTGTGCGGCGGCGAGCCTGTCCGCGGCTGCAGTTGACGAATCCTGGTTCAGCGCTCTCGAATGGCGCAGTATCGGCCCAAACCGCGGGGGGCGCTCCATCACTTCGGCGGGCAGCTCCAGCCGGCCGTTCGAATATTATTTCGGCGCTACCGGCGGCGGGCTTTGGAAGACCACGGATGGCGGCCTGACCTGGCGCCCAGTGACCGACGGCCAGATCGCCAGCTCGTCGGTGGGCGCGGTTGCCGTTTCCCAATCCAACCCGGACGTGGTGTACATCGGCATGGGCGAAACCGAGCTGCGCGGCAACATCATGCAGGGCGACGGAATCTACAAGTCGATCGATGCCGGCAAGACCTGGCAGCATATGGGGCTGACCGACACCCAGGCCATCTCGCGCATCCGCATCGACCCCGCCAACCCCGACCTGGTCTACGTATCCGCCTTCGGGCATCCATACGGGCGCAATACCGAGCGCGGCGTATTCCGCTCGACGGATGGCGGCAAGACATGGCAGCGGATTCTCTATCGCGACGACCACACCGCCGCCATCGACCTGTGCCTGGATCCGCACAATTCCAAGGTGTTGTTCGCGGCGCTGTGGGACGCCAACCGCACGCCCTGGAGCCTGACCAGCGGCGGACCGGCCAGCGGATTGTTCCAGTCCACCGACGGCGGCGACACCTGGAAGGAAATCACCCGCAACCCCGGTCTTCCGGAGGGGATCATCGGTAAGATCGGCGTGGCCGTTTCGGGGGCGGATTCCAATCGGATCTTTGCCATCGTGGAAAACACCAACGGCGGCGTATTTGTTTCGGGCGATGGCGGCGCCACCTGGAAAAAGGTGAGCGAAGACCGGCGCCTGCGCCAGCGCGCTTTCTACTACTCGCGCATTTATGCCGACCCGAAGGACAAAGACGCGCTCTACGTGCTGAACGTGAACTTTTTCAAATCGAGCGACGGCGGCAAGACGTATCGCCAAATCCGGCCGCCGCACGGCGACAACCACGACCTCTGGATCGACCCCGCGAATCCGCTACGCATGATCGAATCGAACGATGGCGGCGCGGTGGTCTCCATCAACGGCGGGCAAACCTTCACCGGCGAAGAATATCCCACCGCGCAGCTCTATCACGCGGCGGTGACTCACGAACAGCCGTACCACGTGTGCGGCGCGCAACAGGATAACACCACCATCTGCGTGACGTCGGCGGGAGGGGGCCGGGGCTTCGGGGGCGGCGGAGGCGGCCGCGGCGGTTTCGGCATGACCAACTACAGCGTAGGCGGCGGCGAAAGCGGCTACATCGCCACCGACCCCACCAATCCAAACATCTTTTATGCCGGCAGCCAGGGCGCCCTGATCACCCGCTACGACCGGCGCACCGGCTACAGCAAGGACATCCAGGTATACCCGTTGTTCTTCTCGGGCGAATCCGCCGGATCCCTGCCCGAGCGCTGGCAATGGACCTTCCCCATCGTCTTTTCGCCGCTCGACCCCACTGTGATCTACACCTCTTCGCAGCACCTCTGGAAGACCGTGGACCAGGGCCACAGTTGGAAACGAATCTCCGGCGACCTGACGCGGGGCGACCCGAAGACCCTGGGCGATTCGGGCGGCCCGATCACCCACGATCAGAACGGTCCGGAGATTTACGGTACGATTTTCACCATCGCGCCCTCGCGCAAGGAAGTGAATACCATCTGGACGGGGTCGGACGACGGCCTGGTGTACATCACCCGCAACGGCGGCCAGACATGGACCAAAATCACGCCGCCCGGCATGCCCGATTTCGGGCGCGTCAGCCTGATCGAAGCGTCGCCCCACAACGCCGCCGCGGCGTATGTAGCGGTGAAGAACTATCAGAACGACGACCGCAAGCCGTATATCTTCAAAACCACCGACTACGGCAAGACCTGGACGACTATCGTGGACGGCATTGCAGGCGACGACTTTGTTCACGCGGTGCGTGAAGACCCGGTGCGGGCCGGGCTGCTGTTCGCCGGCGCCGAGCACGGCGTCTATGTTTCGTTCGACGACGGCGCGCACTGGCAATCGCTGCGCCGCAACCTTCCCGACGTCGAGGTGCCGGACCTGCTGATTGAAGGCAACGACCTGGCGATCGCCACCCACGGCCGGTCTTTCTACGTGATGGACGATATCTCGCCGCTGCGCCAGCTCACGCCAGCGGTCACCAGCGAGAGCTTGCATTTGTTCCAGCCGCCGGCCGCCGAGCGCAACCTGTCGCAGGCGCGCATCGACTATTACCTTGCCAAGCCAGCCGGCAAAGTGACCATCGACATTCTGGACGCCAAGGGCCAGGTGGTGCGCAGCTTCACCGGCACGCCCGCCGTGGCCGGAAGGGGTGGGAGGGGAGGACGCGGCGGCGACAATCCGGATGCCGCGGCGGAAGATTCCGGCGACGAAGGCGGGTTCGGGCGCGGACGCGGCAGCGCGCCTCCGCCGGACAAGGCCGGCCTCAACCGATTTAGCTGGGATCTCCGCTACCCCGGCGCCAAGACTTTCGCCGGCATGATCCTGTGGAGCGGCAACACGCAGGGGCCGGTGGCCGTTCCCGGCAGCTATTCCGTGCGGCTGACCGCCAACGGCCAAACCTTGACCCAAAGGTTCGAAGTTCGCAAAGATCCGCGCCTCGACAGCGTGACCATCGCCGACCTGGCCGCCCAGTTCGACCTGGCCCTGAAGGTTCGCGATAAGACCAGTGATGCCAATGAGATAGTGATTCAGGTGCGCGAATTGAAAAAACAAATGGACGACCGGCTGAAGCGGAACGCCGACCCGCAACTGAAGCAGTCGCTCGACGACTTTCGCGGCCAGCTCAGCGCCATCGAAGAAGCGGTCTACCAGGTGCGGAACCGTAGCAATCAGGACCCGCTGAACTTCCCCATCAAGCTCAACAACAAACTCGCCGCGCTGGCCTCCAGCGTGCAGCACGGAGATGGCAAGCCGACGGAATCTTCTTACGAAGTCTTCAAGCTGCTCTCGGAAAAGCTGGCCGTGCAGCAGAATCTGCTGGACAAAGAATTGAAGACCGGCCTACCCGCGGTGAACAAGCTGCTCGCCGAGAGAGGCCTGAAAGAGCTGGAGGTGACGAAGGAAGAGACGAAGTAGCGTGGAGTAGGCCTTTGGCCTGCATTTTCCCAAACGGTAGCCCACAGACTAAAGTCTGTGCCACCTGCTGGTACTGGTAGCACGGGCTTCAGCCTGTGAGCACATTCCAGCGCAAGATTCGGATAGTCCCCGGCGCGCGGCCGTTGATAGGATTCTTGCATGTACACAACCATGGAACCGGTGGCCGGCAACGAAGGTACGGTCCTCGCGGAACAGTGGCGGGCAGCCGTCCGGGCGCGCGACCGAAGCACGGATGGCAAGTTCTATCAGGGCGTAATCACCACGGGGGTATTCTGCCGGCCCTCATGTCCGGCACGCTTGCCGTTGCGCAAAAACGTCCGCTTTTACGAGACTCCGGCGGAAGCCGCGCACGACGGACTGCGCCCGTGCCTGCGGTGCCGCCCTACCGGCGCCGATCCGGACGCAGCGCGCATGAGCGCGATCTGCCGGTACATCCAGGCTCACGCCACCGAACCGCTGACGCTGGCGGCTCTCAGCCGTGGCCGCCGCTTGCGCAAAGAATGAGGTCGCCCTGATGATCCCCTGCCACCGCGTGATTCGAGGCACGGGAGAACCGGGAGGATACCGTTGGGGGCTGGACCGAAAGCGAGCGTTCCTGGAGCGCGAAAGGACAACACAAGGGACGAAAAACCCGGATTCGCGCCACGGATGAACACAGATCGAGACTTACGTCTTGGGACAAGGTCCGCGACGCCGTCAACGAGCCAGCCAAAGCAAGGGAGCCAGACCGGCCGCCGCCAGCAGCGCGAGGAAGGCTAGACTTTGGATTCCCGTCTTGCGATCGCAGAGCGCGAACGCATAAAAGCCTTTCACCATATTGTTGCTGGCCGCGGCAATCAAAATTGCCGCGGAAGCCACGGGCAGAGGCGCCCCCTGGCCGGCCGACGCGGTCATCCCCATGATGAACGGGTCCACGTCGGTGACTCCCATCAGGCCCGCCAGAGAATAGACGCCCGCTTTGCCCAGGTAAGTCACAACCAGGTGGGTAGCGATCAACATCGCCAGAAACAACCCACTGAATAAGAACGCGGCTCGCAGTTCGAGCGGGTTCTTCGGCTCGATTCCCTCGCCGACTGCCACCGATTTGGCATCGGGCACGCGGGTCCAGATCCAACCCGCGGCGATTCCCAGCGCCGACAGCGACAGGAATGGCAACCCCAGGGTCTGAATGAGGGAGCGGTTAAACAACGCCACCAAGCCCGCCAGCCGCAAATACATGACTCCGGAGGCGATCAGGATTCCACCCGAAAACAGGCGGGGGCGGCTTTCGCGCGCCGCCCGCTTTGCCAGCACGATTGTCGTTACCGTGGACGAATAGGCGCCTCCCAGCACCGCGGCCAGGATCACGCCGCCCCGGCCTCTGGTCAGCTTTTGAATCAGGTAACTGGCATAGGAGATGGAACTGACCGCCACCACCACCAGCCACGACTTGTATGGGTTGATCTGAAAGGTCCCGAAGGCCCGGTCCGGCACGATGGGCAAGACCACCGCGGTGAGCAGCAGAAACTTGGTGAAGGTCAGGACCTCTTCCGGTGCGATCCGCTTCGTCAAACCTTCGAGCGCGGATTTCAGTTCCAGCAGGAGCATACTCGCAACCGTCAGGGTGGTGGCGATCCAGAGTTGCTCGCGATACACCAGCGCGCCCACCAGGTACGTGGTCAACGCGGACATCTCGGAGGTGATGCCAGCCAGGCCGGAGACAGCCAGTTTGTGCTGGTAAGACAACAGCAGAAACGCAGCCACCACCGCAAAACCCAGAGCTACCGGTACCACCTGGCCGGCGGAGAGAAGGGTGACGGAATAACCGATGAGCCCGATTAGCGGAAACGTCCGCACGCCGCCGAACGAATAGCCCTCTTTGTCGGCCCGGTGCTCCTCGCGCTCCAAGCCCATCAAGAATGAGAGGAAGAGAACAACGACAATCTTTGCGCCTTCCGGCGGCAGCAACTGGTAGATGCCCGTCAACACATTTTCGCCAGCCCCAGCATAACGGATTTCAAGCGGCGGCGGGCACGATCGGGATTTCACGATATCGACCGCCGGGCCTACAATCTCGGATGGGGGAAACTCTCATGATGACTCGCCTGTGGCAGACGGCGGCGGCATTCGTCCTGGCAGCAATACCGGCCGCTGCCGCGACGGGCGCGCCGGTCGTATTCAACGGCAAAACGCTTCTCACGATCCAGCCCGGGGTAGGGGCCTTCTCCGCCGGGGAACGCGCGCCGGCGACGTCGTCATCTTATCTCTGACGAGCCTTGACGCGGCGGCGGCGGGCAAACCGCCGGATGTTCTGGCCGCCGAGTATGCGAGGATTTTGCCACGCCTTCTTTTCGCCGCTTGCGCTATCGCGCCACGCGAATCTGTCTCTGGCTCAGAATTGTGGCGGTCGCGGTTTGATATTGGGCCACGGCTTTGGCCAGCGCGGCTTGCGCTTCCACCTGGCGGCGGCGGGCGTCGGAGTATTCGTTCTGGCGGGTGAGCACCAGGAAGTTGGTGGATTCGCCGGTGGCGAACAGGCGGCTTTCGCTTTCCAGCTTTTGGCGCGCGGCGTCGGACGCGGCGCCGGATGCGCGCACGCGCTGGCGGGCGGTATCGAGGGCCTGGAGCGCGTTGCGCACTTCGGCCCCGACGGCCTGTTCGGCGCGCGCGCGCATCAGTTCGAGGCGTTTGCACGCAATGGCATCGGCCGCGAGATTGGCCCGGGCGGCGCGGTTGCGGGCGGTGAAGTCTATTTCCAGCCCCACCTGCACGCTTTGATAGTCGCCGGCAAACAGGCTGGATAACGACGCGCCGGCGCCGCCGGAGGCTGAAGGCGGCAGCGCGCTCGTCACGCCCAGGGCGGCAAGCGAAGGCGGCAGGGCATGGGTGGTCCCCGCCAGGCCGGACAGGCTGTAGCTGGCTACCAGGTTCACCCGCGGTTTGGTCGAATCGGCGTTCTGGCGCGATTCGATTTCATTGGCCGCCAGTTGCGAATCCAGCTCGCGGAGCTCGGGGCGGCGTTCGAGCGCTTCCCGAACCGCATCGTCGAGCGGGATCGCTTCAGGCGGTTCGCCGGCCAAGTCTTCGGAAGGTTCGATGGCAACGGCCCAGAGCGGATCGCGACGGTCCCGCGCCAGCAGCGTCTTCAAAGCGTTTTCCTGCGCGGTGGTGGCGCCCGCGGTTTGGTACCAATCGTCCAGCCGCTTCTCCAGTTCGGCCTCGGCGGCGGAAAGCTCCACCGATGCCAACGAACCGGCGGCGATTCGCCGGCGGTCCCGCGCCAGTTGCGTGCGGGCCAGATCGACGGCCTCGGCATTCACGCCGGCCTGCCGCTGCAAGGCCACCAGGTCCCAGTAGGCGGCGGCGGTGCGCGCGGCGACATCGATAGCACGCGCTTCGAGTTCCGCGGCCGAGACGTCCCGCTGCCGGCTGCGGATGGTCACCAAGGAGCGCACAGGGTCGGTTTCGCGCCCGCGCAGCAGGGGCTGGGTAATGGCAAACGTCAATTGGGAGACGTAAAACGGGTTGAGCGCCACAAACGGACTGCCCAGGGTCAGGCGCTGCTGGTCGAAACTGGCGTCGAAACTCAGTCCGGCCCAGGGCGAGGATTCATGCAGCGCGAAGGTCTCGCCGGCGCTGTGCCGGGTGACCACACCGGTGGTGCTATCGAGGAGCGACGGGGTGGGCGTCTGCGTGTTATCGAGCCCCGGCTTCCACTGAAGGAGCGGGTCGAACGCGCCGCGCGCGGACTGGATGGCTTGGATAGCGCTGTCGACATTAGTGCGCTCGACGGCGATGTCCAGGTTGTTGCGCATGGCCATTTCGATCGCCCGATTCAGAGTCAAGGTCAGATGAGCCGGCCCGATACCGACGCGTACGGGAGCGATTATCCCGGCGCCTGCAGATGGATCGCCGTCGGCAGCCAGCGCAGACGCCAGCGCGACTCCGCTCCACAGCAAAAGACGAATGGCACGCCGCATGTCGTTACCTCCCACCCAAGATGAAGGAATCCACCCGCAAGCCGGAGGGCAGGGGAGGATGGCCATCCAAGTCTACGAGGGTTTCGAACACCTTGGTATCGGTCTTCTCGGCCGGATCGCCGGTGTCGATATTCTTCTTGCCGAGCGACTGGCCGAGCCGGGTGACGGTACCCCAGAAGCGCTGCTGGCCGAAAGCCCGCGCGGTGAAATAGGCCCGCTGGCCCACGGCAACGCGCGCCACGTCGGTCTCGTCCACGTCGACGCGCACGCGCAGGCGGGAGTTGTCGCCAAAACGGACGATGGGCGTCTCTCCCTTGTCGGAGACGGTTTCGCCGGCCTTGCGCAGGCGTTTGAGCACGGCGCCGTCGAAGGGCGCGCGCACGATGGTCTTTTCGAGCAGCGCTTCCGACTCGGCGAGTTGGGCGCGAGCCAGGGCGAGATCGGCGGCGGCGCGATCGCGTTCATCGGTGCGGGCGGGAGCGTCCAGAAATTGAGAATGAGCCAGAGCCTCACTCACGCGCGCTTGGGCCACGCGGTATTCGCGCTCGGCGTTTTCCCAATCGGAACGCGAGACATCGCCGGTAGAAAACAGCGACTGTTTGCGGGCCTGTTCGGCGCGGGCGTTTTCCAGCACGGCGCGGGCTTCGGCGACGGCGGCCTCGGCCTCCCTGCGCTCCTCGTCGCGGGCGCCGTTGACGACGCGGTCGAGCGCGGCCTGGCGCACCGCTATGGTGGCACGCGCTTGGGCCACGCGGGCGGCATAATCCGCGTTATCCACCACGGCGATCGTCTGCCCCTTGCGAAGATGCTGCCCTTCCTCCACCGGAACCTCGCGCAGGGAGCCGGGGACTTCCGAGCCGATCTCGATCTCTTCCGAGACCGGTTCCACTTTGCCGGCGGCGCAGATCGTGTTGGCGGGGACGCCGCCGCGCGAAGCGTCGCTCTGAGAAACCCCGGCCGCCGGCGCCGTTGCGGAACGCTGTGCGCGCAGCACGGCGGCGATGGTTGCCGCGCCCACACCGAGCAGCGCTACCACGGTGATTACACGTTTCTTCATTCGCTTTCCCCTAACTGCGCAACCAAAGCCAGCTCTCCGCCCGCAACCCCATCGGCCGCGATCCGGCCGTCTTCGATATTGACGACGCGGTCAGCATAATCCAGCGTGCGGCTGTCGTGAGTGACGATCACCACGGCGCGGCCTTTGTCGTGAGCCAGCCTGCGCAGCATGTCGAGCACGGTCCGCCCGCTGGTCTTGTCCAGGGCGGCGGTGGGCTCGTCGGCCAGAATGACATCCGGATCTCCGGCCAGCGCGCGGGCGATGGCCACGCGCTGTTTCTGGCCGCCGCTCAGATCGGCCGGATAGGCGCGATGCTTGCCGTCCAGGCCCACCTCGTCGAGCAGCGCGCCGGCCTGTGTCCGCCGCTGCGCGCGCGCCACCCGCTTCAGCTCGAGCGCGATTTCGACGTTCTCCACGGCGGTCAGCGTGGGAAAGAGGTTGAAGCCTTGAAACACGAAGCCGATGTGCCGCAGCCGCACGGCGGGCAGTTGCTTCTCGCTCAGGCGGGTTACTTCGCGGCCGGCCAGCTTCACGCTGCCCGAAGTCGGCCGCAGGATACAACCCATGATGGAGACGAGCGTGGTCTTGCCGCTGCCGGAAGGGCCCATCAACAGCGTCACCTGGCGTGGGTAGATATCCAGATCGACGCCGTTGAGCGCGCGCGATGCCGCCGCGCCTTCGGCATAAGTCTTGGTCAGGTCTCTCACTTCGATTATCGGCTGCATCGGTTCACCCCTCCGGAACTTAGTAACTCAGTTTCGTAATTAGAGTCACGCATCCTGCAACCGCTCCTTCGCGGTCGCGGCTCGGTTTCGCGCGTTACCGAGCCGCGGCCGCGTGGGAGCCGTTTCCCGCGAATCCGTTGCCGAACTTCCGAGCCGGCGTACTTAAC
>JBKQVG010000434.1:0-22001 GCA_052325345.1 Bryobacteraceae bacterium | reverse complement strand
CGCACGCACTCCTGCGTGCCGCGTCGAGACTCATCTCGACGCCCGCCGCCCCAAGGCGAACAATCGTCGAGTAGAGACTCGACGCTGCACGCACTCCTGCGTGCGCCACGCCTACAAAACCCCGCCCAGCCCCGCCGCCGGCACGCGCAACCCCACGTAGAACGAGCCGAACAGCGCGTACACCGCGCTCACTTCGTCGAAGCGCATTTCATAAATCAGCTTCTTGAATACCAGCGGATCTTCGGCGAACAGGTCCACGCCCCACTCCCAATCGTCGAAACCGATCGAGCCGGTAATGATCTGCCGCACCTCGCCCGCATAGCGCCGGCCCACCAGCCCATGCTCGCTCATCATGCGCTGCCGCTCCGGCATGGTCTCCCGATACCAGTTGGCCGTCTCGCCCCGCCGCCGGTCCATGGGGTAGAAGCAGATGTATTTCGCCGGCGGAATCTCCGGCCACAAGCGCGTCGCCATGGCGTTGCGCTGCCGCTCCAGCACTACGGCGATTTCCTTCTTCCACTCGTCCGAATGTGGTTCGATTCCCTTGGCCGCCAGCCCCGCATAGGTCTTCGCCGTGGATTCGTAAAGCCCCAGCTCCACCACCGAAAGATACGACCCGGTGGGCTCGAGGTAATCGCTCAATTCCAGCCGCGCCAACCCCAGCTCCACCTGCTGCAGCTCTTCAAAGCTGCGCCGGAAGTGCACCGCGAGCAGGTCCCCCTTGTGGCCCAGCAGCGAATACAGCGCGCTCTGCCGGCCCTCCGCCGGACGCTCCATCTCGCCCAGCCGCGCCGCCGCCTCGTCCAGGATTTCTGCCTGCGCTGCCGGCGTCAGAGCGCGCCACGCCGCGCGCCGGAATCTCATCATCTGGTGCAGCACGCTGGCCCCCTCCATCGTCAGCGGGACGGCGGGCAGCGCCGTTGCGGCAATCTTTTCGGGCGTCATACGTTTCATTATAGGGAGCCCCGCGCCGATCTGCGCCGCAGCCCGCCGCGGTCTTCTGATATATTTGTTTCGAAGCCAAATCGTTCCGCCGAATTCGGTGCGCCCCGCGCGGAGGCGCGAAAGGAAGGTGTTCGGTGAAATCGAAGAAGAAGGACCCCGGCATTCCCGCCGGGCCCAAATCCGGGTTTTCCCGGCGCGGATTTCTCGGCGTCGGGCTGGGGTCGGGCGCGTTGGGCGCCGGCCTGCTGGAAACCCCCGCGACCGCGGAACCGGCCGGGGCCGCGGTCGTCGGCCCGCAAGCCGTCCCCGTTACTCTCAATATCAATGGAAAACCCGTCAACCTCACTTTGGAACCGCGCGTCACCCTGCTCGACGCCATGCGCAACTACATTGGCCTGACCGGCGCCAAAAAGGTTTGCGACCGCGGTACCTGCGGCGCCTGCACCGTCATGCTCAACGGCAAGGTTGTCTATTCTTGCAGCGTGCTGGCCATCGATGCCGAAGGAAAGCAAATTCAAACTATCGAGGGCCTCGCCGCTCCCGGCGAGCTTCACCCCGTATCCGCCGCTTTCTGGAACCACGATGCCCAGCAGTGCGGCTACTGTACGCCGGGTTTCGTCATGGCCGCGACCGGGTTTCTCAAAGACAACCCCAATCCCACCGAAGCCGACGTCCGCCACGGCTTGGGCGGCAATTTCTGCCGCTGCGGTACCTATATGGGCATCCGAAAAGCCGTGCTGGAAGCCGCCGAGACCATGAAGAAAGGAAGGCCGAGCAATGGCTAACACTCCCGATTACAGTTGGCCGCCGATGGACGGCCGGAGCGTGATAGGCCGGCCCGTGAAGCGCGTCGATGGCCCACAGAAGGCTTCCGGACGCGCCAAGTATTCGTCCGACTTCACCCGCAAGGATCTGCTCTTCGCCGCCTACCAGACCAGCCCCCACGCCCACGCCCGCGTCACCCTCGTCGATACCGCCCCGGCCGAGCGCATGCCCGGCGTCAAGGCGGTCCACGTCGTCGCGCCCGCGGGAACCGAAGTGCAATGGGAAGGCTACGAGATCGCCGCCGTCGCCGCCGTCACCGAGGAAATCGCCCAGCAAGCCGCCCGCAACATCAAAGTGGAATACGAAGTCCTGCCGCACCTTGTGAACGAGGACGATTTGAGCAAGGCCGGCTCGCGTGCCAAAGCCGCCGGAGAAAAGGTTGTGGGCGATCCCGACCAGGCTATCCAGCAGGCCGAAGTGGTCTCGGAAGCCCAATACGGCATCCCCGTCGTCACCCACTGTTGCCTCGAATCCCACGGCCAGGTAATCGAGTGGCGCGGCGATCATGTCAACGTCTGGCCTTCCACTCAGGACGTCACCCGCTACGCCGGCACCCTCGCTCCCAATATCAAAGTTCCTGCCGCCAACATCGACGTGGAGATGAATTACATCGGTGGCGGTTTCGGCAGCAAGTTCGCCCCCGATGCCTGGGGCGAAGTCTGCGCGCGCCTTTCCCAAAAGGCCGGTGGCGCGCCGGTGAAACTCTTCCTCGACCGCGCCACCGAGCAGTTGATCGCAGGCAATCGCCCTTCCGCCTTCGCCAAAATCAAACTCGGCGGCAAGAAAGACGGCGCCATCACCGCATGGCAGTCCGAATCCTGGGCCACCGGCGGCGTCGGCGGCGGTGGTTCGCCGCCCCTGCCCTACATCATCGCGGATATTCCCAACCAGCGGCAGCACCATACCGCGGTTTCGGTTAATTGCGGCCCGGCGCGCGCCTGGCGCGCTCCCAACAACCAGCAGGCGTCTTATTTCACCTGTTGCGCCATCGAGGATTTTGCCGCCAAGGCCGGTCTCGATCCGCTCGAAGTCTTCAAAACCAATATCAACCTTTACGCGCCCACGGCGCGCCGCGCCACCTACACCTGGCAGCTCGACAAGGCCGCCGAGATGGCCGATTGGAAGAAGCTCTGGAAGCCGCGCGGTCAGGGCCCAACCGGCTCCGTCAAGCGCGGCCTCGGCCTCGGCTTCAGCGCCTGGGGCGGTATGGGCCACAACAGCCAGTGCCGCGCCACGATCCACTCCGATGGCTCGGTGCATATCGACATCGGTACCCAGGACCTCGGCACCGGAACCCGCACCATTATCACCCAGGTGGCGGCCGAAACCTTCGGCCTTCCCGTCGGCGCCATCGGTCTCTCCATCGGCTCCAATCAATTGCCGCCCGATGCCGCCTCCGGCGGCTCCACCACCGTGGGCGGCGTCTCCGCCTCCACCCGCAAAGCCACCGTCAACGCCCTCGCCAAGCTCTACGAAGTGGCCGCGCCCGAGCTGGGCGTGGACCCCTCCCAGCTAGAAGCTCGCGGCGGCAGGATTCAGGTCAAAGGCGGCGGCAAGAGCATCACCTGGGCCGAAGCCTGCCGCAAAATCGGCGGCGGCGGCGCCATCTCCGAAATCGGCGTCAACAACTCGCGCGACCCCGGAGGTTTGATCGCCGCCGGCGCCGCCGGCATCCAGGTCGCCGACGTTTCCGTGGACGTCGAAACCGGCATGGTCAAAGTCAACCGCTACGTGGCCGTGCAGGATTGCGGCATGGTCATCAATCCGCGGTTGTCGGAAAGCCAGGTTTACGGCGCCATCATCATGGGCATTTCCACCGCTCTCTATGAGCGGCGCGTGATGGATGAGCAGACCGGCAGAATGCTTAACGACGACCTGGAGTTCTACAAACTGGCCGGTATTGCCGATATCGGCGACATCGTGGTGCACATGGATATCCGGCCGGAAAACGACCGCCGCGGCGTCATCGGACTCGGTGAGCCGCCGGCCATCGCCATCTGTGCCGCCATCGGCAACGCCGTGGCCAACGCCCTCGGCGTTCGCGTGCCGCGCATGCCAATGACTCCGGAGCATGTCCTGGATGTGATCGAGGGGAGGGCCGTCTAGATGCAGAATTTCGAATACGCCAATCCCGCGTCCTTGCAGCAGGCAGCCGCGCTGCTGGGCGCCCACTGGGGTGAAGCCGGCGTGCTCGCCGGCGGCACCGACCTCATCAGCTTGATGAAGGAAGAAATCGAAACCCCCAAGCGCGTCGTCAACATCAAAAACATTCCCGGCCTGGCCGGAATTCGAAAAACCGGCGCCGGGATCTACATCGGCGCCCTCGTCACCATGGACGAACTGGCCAGGCACGGCGAAGTGCCGCGCGCCCTCGCCATGGCCGCCGCCGGCGTGCCCAGCCCGCAGATCCGCCACATGGGAACCGTGGGCGGCGATCTCTGCCAGCGCCCGCGCTGCTGGTATTTTCGCCAGGGCTACGGCCTGCTGGCCACCAAGGACGGCAAGCCCCTCGTCCCTAACGGCGAAAACCAGTACCACGCAATTTTCGGCGGTGGGCCCGCCTACTTCGTCAGTGCCTCCAGCCTCGGCCCCGCCCTGGTGGCCCTCGATGCGAAAGTCAAACTGGTTTCCGCCAAGGGCGGCCGCGAGTTGCCGGTGAGAGACTTCTTCGTCTCGCCCAAAGACGATGCCACCCGCGAAGTGGCCCTGCGGCCCGATGAGATCCTGACCGAAATCATCGTCCCCGTCGCCGCGACCCGCTCCGCTACCTATGAAGTCCGCCAGAGGGAGGCCCTCGATTGGCCTCTGGCCACGGCGTCCGTCTCTTTGTCGATGAAGGGCGGTGCCGTTGCCGCGGCTCGTATCGTGATGGGCCACGTCGCACCCACTCCCTGGGAATCTACTGCCGCCGCCCGGGAGTTGGTGGGCAAACACGTCACCGAGGAGACCGCCGAAGCCGCCGGGAAAATCGCCGTGGCCGAGGCTCACCCTCTCAGCCACAATACCTACAAGGTCCAACTGGCAAAGGTAGCCGTCAAACGCGCGCTGCTCGATGCCGTCGAAGCGAGGGCATAATCATGGAACCTATTGGAGAACGGCCCGGTGTCGCTCGCGTCTCGGCCAGACGTTGTGAGAAGCTTCGCTGGAAAGGCATGTTCATTGAAGCGCCCTGGGATCCCACCGTGCAGCGTTCCAACGACCAGTCCTTCTGGTGCCAGCATACCTTCAAGCCCCTCGGACCCGACGGAAAGATCGTCGACGAGTTCGAGTGCAGCCCCGCCCGGAAGTGCTACGAAGAGCTGTAGTCTTCGGGAAGACGAAATCGGAAGTCAGAAGGCGGAAGTCGGAAGTGAGCGCGGACGCGGCCTTCATTCTGACTTCTCTCTTCTGACTTTTGTCTTCCTCGCCTTCCTCCTTACCGCCCTCGCGCTCTCCGCCCAGGAAGATTCCGGCGTTCTCCGCGCGCGCATGGAGGTTCAACGCGTCGAAGCGCTGGTCGCCTCCGGCGCCGCGCCTCGCATCGAGCTCGACAAAGCCCGCGCCGCCCTAGCCGACGCTCAGGACACCGCTATCGTCCGCCAGAGCGTCACCCGCCCCGATCTCACTGAAAAACAGGCCGGAGAGTTGGTCGCCGCCGCCAACCGCCTCTTCGACCGCCGTAAGCTCGCCTTCGACGAAGCCGAGAAGCTGGTCCAATCCGGCCTCGCGCCTAAGCTGTCCCTCGACACTTACCTGCACGATCTGCAATTCGCCCGCGATCAATACGACCTCGCCGAAGCGCGCGCCCGCCTGGCTCGCGAGCTGGCCCGTATGGCCGAGGCCGAAGCCGCCCTCGCCACCCGCCTGGCCGAATCCCTGCCGCCATCCCCAGAGGTCGTAGAGCGTTTCGACGGCGACGGCATCTTCACCGGCGCAATCTTCCAGCGCGCCAACGCCGCCTTCGAAGCCGAATTTGGCAAGCCCCTGCCCGTTTCCGCCATGGGCCAGACCGAAATCCACCGCGAGCTTGGCTTCGATCACCGCGGCCGAGTCGACGTGGCCCTCTATCCCGATCAGCCCGAAGGCCAGTGGCTCATCCGCTATCTCACCCTCCACCGCATCCCGTTTTTCGCCTTCCGCCAGGCCCTCCCCGGCATAGCCACCGGCGCCCACATCCACCTGGGAACCGCCAGCCCCCGCTTAACCACCCCATGATCCACCCGCCCTTTGCTAGCTTTTCACAAGCTACGAGCCCGCCCCGACTGCATTCCTGCGATAATATGCTTTCTTGCGTGTCTGGAGGAAAACGCCTTTCTCAGTCTGCGTTCTCCACTGGCGGCGATGGCGGAGAAGAGTACATCCAGCGCGGTTCCCAAGTGCCTGGCCTACAGCACCTTGCTCGGCTCCTGCCTAAAAGGCAAAGCCGAGGAACTCCTGCAGTCGCCAGAGATCGCCGAACCCATCCATAAACAGGTTGATCTGATTTTCACCTCCCCGCCTTTCCCCCTGAACCGGAAGAAAAAATACGGGAACCTCAAGGGTGAGGCCTACATCGACTGGCTGGCCGGCTTCGCAGACATTTTCCGCAAACTGCTCAAACCCAAGGGCTCGATCGTTATCGAACTCGGCAATGCCTGGGAGCCCGGGAAACCGTCGATGTCAACGCTCGCGCTGAAGGCTCTGCTCGCCCTGCTAGAAAGAGGCCAATTCTCACTCTGCCAGCAGCTCATCTGGTACAACCCGGCCCGCCTGCCAAGTCCGGCGCAATGGGTGAACGTGGAACGAATACGCCTCAAGGACGCCTATACGCATCTCTGGTGGATGTCGCGGACAGATCGCCCCTATGCAGACAACCGGGAGGTCCTTACGGAGTACAGCGACTCCATGAAGGAACTGCTGGCGAAACAGAAATACAATACCGGCAAGCGGCCGTCGCAGCATAATATCGGAGCGAAGTCCTTCCTGAAAAACAACGCTGGCGCGATCCCGTCGAACGTCATTACGCTGGCGAATACCCACTCGAATTCCGAATATCAGGCATACTGCCGCGAACACAGCCTCCAGCCGCACCCTGCCCGCATGCCTTCTGCCTTGGCGGAGTTCTTCATAAAATTTCTGACGAAGCCGGACATGCTCGTGCTCGATCCCTTCGGGGGAAGCAACACCACCGGGGCAGCCGCCGAAAAGCTAGGGCGGCGATGGATCGCCATTGAACCGAACGACGACTACATTGCCGGTTCCCGCGGTCGATTCAACGGGAATCTCGTTCCATGAGCGCCCATGCCAGAACATCAGTGGGCGCTCAAATCAAAGCCGCGAGAATGGCAATCGACCGCGCTTGAGCGTTGGATCCCGGAGCATAGAGGCGTCGCCAGCGTCGTCACGGGCGGCGGCAAGACCGTCTTTGCGTTCCTCTGCATGGATGCCTTCAATCGAGAGCACCCGGATGGCCGCTACATTATCCTCGTTCCCACCATTACCCTACTCGACCAGTGGTACGTCTCCCTGCAAGAGGACTTCGGCGTGCCGGAGACCGAGATAGCCTGTTTCTCCAGCCAGGAAAAAGCGGCGAAGCCCGCGAAGATCAACCTCATGGTCATCAATACGGGACGCACCGCGGTAAAAAAGCTGAGCCAGGGGCCACCCTGCTTCCTCATTGTCGATGAATGCCACCGCGCCGGTAGTCCGGAGAACGCCAAAGCGCTGGCCGGAAACTTCGCGGCGGCACTGGGGTTGTCGGCGACGCCACAACGGGAATACGACGAAGGCTTCCAGAAATACGTTGCTCCGGCACTCGGCCCTGTCATCTTTGAATACGACTATGTCCAGGCGTTCAAGGACGAGGTCATCACGCCGTTTGATCTCATCAATGTCGGGATCGACCTGCTGCCGCATGAAAGGGAGGCATACGACAAGCTGACAAAGCGCGCAGCGGTACTATTCAGGAAGGTAAGGACCGATCCCGAAGCCGAGGCTAAGCTGAAATTCGTCCTCCAAAAGCGGGCAGGAATATCCGCCCAGGCCCGTATGCGCATACCCGTCGCGGCGCGCATCGCTGACGAGCACCGCGGAACCAGAACTATCATCTTCCACGAGCGCGTCGCCTCCGCCACCACGCTTTACGCGATCCTCAAGAAGCGCAGCCACAGCGTCTGCCTCTACCATTCGAGGATCGCACCAAACTGGCGCCGCGACAACCTCCGGCTTTTCCGTCAGGGCGTCTTCGATGTCCTTGTCTCCTGCAGGGCGCTCGATGAGGGGATGAACGTCCCGGAGACCGCCGTCGCGGTCATCGCCAGCTCTACCGCTAGCCAGCGCCAGCGGATTCAGCGATTGGGCAGAGTTCTGCGCCCGGCACGCGGCAAGACCAAGGCCACTATCTACACGCTCTTTGCCACCGAGCAGGAGAAGAACAGGCTGACCACGGAGGCCGGGCGGCTTGAGGGGGTCGCCAATATCCTCTGGGCTACCGGCACGCGTGAGGAACGTCGTGGCTAGGATTCTCCTTGGAGATGAATGGTTTGAGGAATTGGCGACGACATCGCTATACGAGTCGGAATTCGAAAATATCCTGTTTCAGGAAGCGGCCCGGATCTTTCCCGAATACCATCCCGTTCCTTTCAAGGTCATTGTCCTTTCCGACGATGGCGATGCCAAGCCGGATTTCGCGCTGATTCACCGGGACTATAGAAGCTGGTGGGTCGTCGAGGCCGAAATGGGACACCACTCACTGGAGCGCCATGTCGTGCCGCAGGTGCGCAGCCTCTCGCGGGCGACCTATGGAGAGCCCGAGGCTCAATATCTCTGTGACCGGGCCCCGGCGCTTGATTGCGACCGTATCAAGCAGATGATCAAGGGCCAACAGCCCCGCGTCCTGGTGGTGGTCAATGTCCCGGTCTCGGGCTGGCGCGAGCACATCCGCCCATTCGGGGCCGTGCTGGCGATCTTCCAGATTTTCCGCTCCCGCTTCAACCGCCACGTCTACCGGCTCAATGGCGACTTTCCGGCCGAGAACAACGAGATCATCTCGACCTGCCGCTGCTGGGAGATCCACCGGTTCCTCAAAATCGATTCGCCCGCACAGCTCGAAATTAAGCGCGGCCAGACCATCACCCTGCACCACGAGACCGGCGCTTTGGATTGGGAACGCGTGGACATAGCGGATGCGGTCCTGCTCCATGCATCACGCGATCACCCGCTGTTGAAGAACGTTGTCTATGAAATCGTGAAGCAGGGTGACGGAACGTTTGCGATTCAGCCGAGCAGGGTCAAGAGGATGTGAAAGTGGAGGTAACGTGAGCATTCAGCTAGTACTCGGCCCCGAAGCCATCAATTCATACCAGCGCTTGTCATACACGCCCTGGCACGCCATCGCGGAGTTCGTGGACAACTCCACTCAATCCTACCTGGACAACAAGACTGTGCTTGATGAGCAGATCAAGAAGGAAGGCCGGCCTTTCGAAGTTTCCATTGCGTATGAGCCCAATCAGGACAACGGTGTGATCCGCGTTTCGGATAACGCCATGGGGATGTCGTACGCCGAGCTTGAGAGGGCGCTGCATATTGCAATGCCACCGGTCAACCGCCTGGGGCGTTCACGCTACGGCATGGGAATGAAGACCGCGGCGTTCTGGATTGGCAGGAAATGGAGCATCCTGACGAAGAAACTTGGGGAGACTGACGCCCACGAGGTCGTCATCGATGTCGAGAAGATCATCTCGGCGAAGGATATGAGCCTCAGCTACAAGGCCATACCCGATCAGGACCCGGAAAAGCACTACACCATCGTCGAGGTATCTGAGCATTACCGCAAGTTCCAGGGCCGCACGCTCGCCAAGATTACTGATTTCTTGAAGTCAATGTACCGGCGCGACCTTGAAACCAAGCAGATGCGACTGTTGTGGCGCAGTCAGGAACTTGCCTGGGAGGGATTCGATAGCAGGCTCATGCAGGCCGCCGACGGCTCCCTCTACAAGAAGAAGTTTGTCTTCGACGTGAATGACAAGGTCATCATGGGCTGGGTCGGCATCCTCAAGCAGGGCGAGGGCGGCCGTGTCGAGGCCGGTTTCTCCGTGATACAAGCAAATCGCGTGATCCAAGGGTGGCCCGAAGCATGGCGCCCGACGACCATCTATGGCCCCTACGGCACGAACGACCTCGTTAACCAGCGCCTCGTCGGGGAGCTGGAACTTGACGGATTTGAAGTCAGCCACACGAAAGACAGCATCCAATGGCGTGGCGAGGAGGAAGAACAGGTAGAGAAGAAGCTTAAGGAACACGTCGGCGACTACCGCAACATAGCATCGAAGCGGCGTGGCGGCGGCGACCAGCGCGGACCAGCCGAGGCCGACATCAAAATTGCCATGACCGAGCTGGAGAAGGAACTCGAATCTCCCGAGCTCGTCGACCAGATCAACCTCAGCATCAACGTTGTGCCGCCCGCCGAGGCGCTGGTCGCTTCACGCCAGAAGGTCATCACTTCGGTCGTGGAGACGCGGACGCCGACCTTGCAGCGCGTGATACAGACGACCCCGCCGCTGACGATCAAGATTTTCCTCGGAATGGATCTTTCCGAGCGCGACGCCTATGTTTATCAGGAGGCCACCAAACCCACTGAAATCATCGTCACAGTCAACCAGAACCATCCGTTCTGGACCACTCAGCTACGGGGCCCCGGGGCGGTACTGGAATACCTTCGCCAGTGCACCTACGATGCTCTGGCGGAGTGGCAGGCGAGCAACAAGATCTCGCGATTTGACGCCGACACCATCAAATGGCTGAAAGACGGCTTCCTGCGCCTCCCCATGGAAATTGAGCGACACCAGACCGACCAGGAAGCGGAAGCGGTCCAGGCCGGTGAACAGACCCAAGCCTAGAGGAGAGGGCAACGACTCGGGGGTACCGCTGCTATATGGCACCCATTCAGCAGTGCCATCCTCCTTACCCTGCTGCGGCCGGCGCAGGCCGGTGCGCTGCTTACCGAGGCCTCGACAAGTAAGGCGTTCCCTGAGATGGCGTTTCATGCCTGCCGGGAAGTCGCTCCAACGATTTAGCTTCACCGCCCGAAGATCATAGCACCCAGCTCATCACCCAGACGTTCCGCTTCCTGGGGGTCGGCACATTCGCGGTATCGGCGAAGCATCTCCTCGAGGCGTTGTTTCTTCTGACTTTCGGCCTCAATCCCCGCCCGCAAAAGCTAGAGGACCGCACGATTCAGACTGATGCCATTTTTCTCAGCCCTCGTGCTGTCACCTCAACGGACGCTTCGAGGATTATTGGGAGTCGCGCCGGGCGGCGTGACGTCCACTTCCATGTCGCGCTTAACCGGCGAGACATCGGCGTCGCGGGAGTTGGGGTATGCTTAGAACTGGTGAAAGCGGCTGCCGAAAGGGTTGGAAATACAATCGCCAAAGCGCTTGCCGCGGAGAGGGCCAAGGAAGCGCTAATTGCCCGTAGGTCCGGTGAAATGAAATGACAGTCTTGAGAATCCTGATCGTGGACGATGAACCTCAGGCCCGCCGCGCTTTGCGGATTGCTCTGGTGGCGCAGGGGTACATCGTAAACGACGCGCGCAACGGCGAGGAGGCTCTTGAAAAGCTGCGGGAGGAGCCGCCGGACGTGGTTCTCCTCGATCTCAAGATGCCGGGAATGGGAGGGATCCAGGCGTGCCGGGAGATCCGCGCGTCGTCGGAGGTGCCGATCATTGTCGTGTCCGCCAAGAAGTCGCCGGCGGACCGGACGGAGGCCTTCGAGGCCGGCGCCGACCAGTACGTGGCGAAGCCTTGCGACATCCAGGAACTTCTCGCCCGTATTCGAGCCGTGCAACAGCGCAACGCTTCATTACGCTCGCGTCTCCTCGTATTGGGCGACGTGGAAGTGAACTTCGAGACGCACGAAGTCAAGCGCAAAGATGGCACCCTGCACCTCACGGCCAAGGAGTTCAACCTTGTGCACTGTCTCGCGTCGCGCCCGAACGAGGTCATCTCTCACCGGCGCATCCTGCAAGCCGTGTGGGGGCCCGACTACGGCGACGAGGTCGAATACCTCCGCGTATTCATCAACCAACTGCGCAAGAAGATCGAGCCCGATCCCGCCAATCCGGTCTACATCCTCACCGAACCATCCGCCGGGTACCGCCTGTGCGTTCCGCCCGAAGAGCGCTCTGCGGGCAAAGCCGGCGGGATGGGCAGTTCGCATTAGGAAAATCATAACGCCGATTTTATGGGGTCCTTACGGCGTATCCCTACCATGGTGGAAGTCAACGGCGGCGATTGAGTGGTGCGCCGTGTCGCCCGCCACAAGCCGTCAGGGGCGGACTGCCGCTAGAGAGGAATTCTTCGTTGGTGAGGGTCTTAGTGGTCGATGACGACCTTCAGTACCGCCGCGCGCTGCGGATCGCGCTGACGGTGCGTGGCTATGACGTCCGGGAAGCCGCAAACGGCTTCGAAGCGCTGGACGAAATGCGGCTCGCGGTTATGGACGTGATCCTCATGGACTGGATCATGCCGGGGATGGACGGGGAAGCGACGTGCCGTGCCATACGGGCGACCTCAAGCGTGCCAATCATCGTGGTGACGGCGTCGGACCGGGTGCAGGAAGCACTCGCCGCGGGTGCCGACGCCGGCCTTAAGAAGCCCGTGAACATCAATTCCCTGCTGGCGCGCACCGAGGCAGTCCTGGGCGGCAGGGGCACGTCGCGCCGGTGACGGGCGGCCGCGAAAGCGGCGAAATGCGCCATATCGCCGCCCACGCACGCCGAAGGCGAACGGCAGCGGCCATAAAGAAAACTGTAAGGTTTTCTTAATTCCGACTTAACCCCGACTGTGTACGCTGGTTGTGTCAGTGCGGCGTCGGACGACCGTACTTGAGAAGCCGGATCCCAATAAGGCTTTTGGAAGGCCGGGTGAAGGACACGCGCGAGAGGAGTTGCGCCTAAATGAACCCATCCGGCGGAATTGGGTGCTCACACTCAACCTGGTGAGAAGCTGCAGCCGGCGGGCGCCGCCTGAAGAATTGCAGTACTGGAGGACCTAACCATGCAAAACGTGTCAGTTCAAAAAATCCACGAGCCGGAAACTGCCGCATCGTCGCTGTTTGAAGAGATGAATCGAGTAGCCGAGGCAATCCGGCGGCGGGCGTTCGACCATTTCTTGATGCGCGGCGGCATTTTCGGAGGCGATCTGGATGACTGGCTGCGCGCGGAGCGGGAGTTGGTCTGGACTCCCGGCGCGGAAATGACGGAAAATGACAACGAGGTGACTTTGCGGGTTCAGGCGCCTGGACTGGAGCCTGACAACATCAAGATCACCGTCACGCCGGATTCCATTCTGATACAGGCTGAAGTCTCCCACCGACACGAGGAGGCGGGCGGCAAAGTATGTTTCTGCGATTTTGCCGAGAAGCTGTTCCGAAGGTTCAATTTGCCCGAGGCGATTAACATGGACAAGATCTCCGCCACCCTGGACAAAGGAATCCTTCAGATTGTCGCGGCAAAGGCGAAGGCTGCTGCCGAGAGCCGGACCGTACCGGTGGAAGCACGGGCCACTGCCGCCGGGTAAGGGATCGCGGACAATGCCCCGCTTATATCGCGATTTCCGGTCCCATGCGGAGGTCTATTTCTTGACTTGGAAAAGTGGAAGGAAATTTTGAAAATGAACCAAGATCGAACCGTAATTGGTAGCACCAGCCTTTTGATATTCGCGCTCATGTTATTTGGTGTGGGTTGTCACAAGAAGGCGCCGGCGCCGCCGCCACCGGCGCCGCCGCCGGCAGTTACTCCGGCGCCACCACCACCGCCGCCCGCCAAACCGGTAATCAACAGCTTCACGGCTGAGCCAAGCCGGATCGAGCGCGGCCAGTCGTCGACATTACGTTGGTCCGTCGAGAACGCGACCCAAGTCTCGCTCGATGAAGGTATCGGAGCGGTGGACGCCAGCGGCAGCCGCCAGGTCACCCCTTCCAATTCCACCACTTATACACTGACAGCCACTGGACCGGGGGGAACAGAAAGCCGCTCGGTAACCGTGGACGTGACCGCGCCACCGCCGCCGCCTCCGCCGGTGGAGAAGCCCAAGCCCACCGCGGCGCAGGTGTTGGCCTCGGAGGTGCATGATGCCTACTTCGACTTCGACAAATACAACATTCGGTCGGATGCTCAGCAGGCCCTGACGCAGGATGCTTCCGCGTTGAAGCAGATTCTCGACACCTATCCTGGATTCACCGTGATGGTTGAAGGCAACTGCGACGAACGCGGGTCGGCGGAATACAACATGGCTCTCGGTGACAGACGGGCGGGTTCGGCCAAGGATTTTCTGGTCCAACTCGGGGTTCCCGCCGATCGGCTGAAGACCATCAGCTACGGCAAGGAGCGCCCGGTATGCACTGAACAGACCGAAGAGTGCTACCAGCGCAACCGCCACGTGCACTTTGCTCCGGGCCAGTAATTCCGCTCGGCCGGGCCAGCACCTCCGAACTCGACCACGCGCTTAACGGCGTTTCCGGCGAATGGCGAAACGGCCCTGTACGATGCGATCGAGGCTGGATTCGCGCATCTGAAGAAGTCAACGCTTTAGCTTCGCAGGAATTCCCCTCGCGGTCGCGGGGACTCGTACATTCTAATGTACCGGCTTCCAGACCGCGTGAATTGTGATGACCACCTTGTCGTCGACGCGCAAAAACAGCGTGCTCGGGTTCTTCATGCCCCACTTCTGGTAGGGGATCGGAAACTGGGTGGCCACTTTGAAGTCGCCGCTGGCCGGCGTCACTTGCATGGGCACGGTGATTTCGTGGGCTGCGCCGTGAATCTCGAAGCTGCCGTGTACCTGCACCTGGAAGACGCCCTGCAGCGACACTCTGCCGTCAATGTGGTCGGGGCGGAAGACGATCTCGGGATACTTGTCGCTCTCCAGAACTTCGCGGTGCATTTTTCGGTCCCGCGTCGAGTTGCCGCTGTTGCCGCTCTTGGCGTCCACCACCATCTCGCCGCTGGCTTTGCCGCTTTGCGGGTCGAAGCGCAGATTCCCGCTCTTAATGGCAAAGGTGCCGCGCACCGTGTGCAGGAAATCGCCCAAGGTATACTCCACCTTGGTTTGGCCCGTATCCAGTTTCCAGGCCGTTTCCTGCGCGGCCATCGGAGCGGCGCAGAGCACCGCTAAAAGAGGCAGTTGCCATCCGTAAGAGCGAAAGGGTTTCGTCATCAAGTTAACATCTCCCAGCCGAGGGAAAAACCGTTCGCGACACAATCGAAAGCGGAAAGCTCGCCCACGTGCATGGCCAGCATGCGGGCAAACAGGCGGGGTTCGCGCGCCATGGCTTTGATGGTGCGGCGGCGCAGCGCGGGAAACCGGTCGAGCAGGAGCATCAGGTCTCCCATCCATTCGGGCCGCCGCCCCAGCCGCCGGTGGGCGGCCTGATAAGCGGAGAGATCCTCGACGGCCAACGCTCCGGCCAGCGCAACCGCCTGTTGGAAGAGCAGGCACAGTCCTTCGCCGGTGACCGCGTCGACCGAACCGGAGGCGTCGCCGATCAGCGCGACATTGCCCCTCCATACGCGCTTGAGGCGCCGCGTGGCCGAGACTCCGCCGCGTTCGGAAGAAGCCGCCGAGGCCGACTCCAGATGGTCCCGCACGCACGGAAAGCGCGCCAGGGCGGCATCTAGGCGCAAGTGCGGATCGCGCGAGATCGCCACCACGCAGACCTCGCCATCGCTCACCGGCGTGACGTAAAGCTGGCAGCCGTCACCCCAGTGGATTTCCATGAACTCGCTCCATGGCGCAACGCGGTAATGGCGGCGAAAACCATAGCGCCGGCTGTCGCGCTCACTGGCCTCGAGGCCAGCCCAGCGCCGTACTGCCGAGTTGCCGCCATCGGCGCCGGCGATCCAGCGCGCGCGCACCAGCCGATCGTTCACCCACGCGCCCGCGTTCACCAGCGCGGTTACACGCGCGCCCCATAGCATCCGCACGCCCGCCTGGTACGCATGGCCAATCAGGAATTGGTGCAGCGCGGTGCGGCGCAGTCCCAGCCCGCGGCCGGTGGGAAAGCGGGCCTCCACCGATTCCGTGCCTTCGGCGAAGCGGATTCCGGCGAAGGGCCGCGGCCCGGCATCTTCGAGCGCCAGTCCCAGCGAGCGCGCCGCGGCCACGCCGTCCGGCATGATGCCCTCGCCGCAAGCTTTATCCACCGGCGGTTGGCTGCAATCCGCCACGGTGACGTCGAGTCCCAGCCGGCGCGCCGCCAGCGCAGCCGCCAACCCGGCCGGTCCGCCGCCGACGATGAACAGGTCGGTGGCGGAAGATGGCGTCATCGCGCCACTTCCCCATTTGTCATGCGCGCCAGTTCCTGCCGGTAAAGGCGATTGCGGGGATACTCGCGGGCGAGGCCCTCCAGCAGGTTGCGCGCGCGGCCCGCGTCGTGGTCGCGCAGCGCCGCCACGGCCAGCAGCATGCGGGCGAAAGGCGCCAGGTAGTGTCCCTTTTCGGCGGTGAGCTTCAAACGCGCAACGCCGGTGGCGCGGTCCGTCTCTCCGCCCGCCAGGCGGCAGAGCCAGCGTACGAAAGCCGGCCTGACGCTCAGCATATAATTCTCCACGCCCACCGCCACCCACGCGTCGCTGTAGCGTGGATCGGCGGCCAGCAGCTTTTCCGCCAGTTCGCGGCCGGCCTTCATCTCCCCAAAAGAGGCGGCGTAGCGCTTTTCGATCAGGGCCTGATAATCGGAGCGCAAGCCGTGCGCCAGCACCGCCGCAAACATGGCGTCGTGATCCGCCGGCGAACGGTTGGCCAGCCGCTCGGTCGCGGCCAGCGCGCCATCCAGCCGCTTCTTCAGCAGCGGGTCCGGTTTCAGCCTGTGATCGGTGATGAAGTGTTGGTCGTGGGTGAAGAACTCCGATTGCAGGATGTGCAGCCGGTCGAACTCGGCGAACAGATATACCGCCGCGTCCGATACCGGGGCCAAAGGATCGTTCGGATGTTCCCGGCTCCAACTCTCGAAATCGGCGTGCGCGCCCTCGAAATCCAGGTTGTACAGCGCGGCATAACCGGCTTCGATCGGAGTTTGCGCCCCAAGCTGGAATACGCAGCCGATACCGAGAACAAGCGGCAGATAGAGGGAATTTCGCATGACGTCAGATAGAGGCCGCACGACAGCCAGCCGCACTTGTCGCGAGCCGGCGGTTCACGGCGTTCGGTGGCGGGGCGGCTGGAGAATTACGCATTCGATCGGGGTTCCATCTCTGTGTGCATTTGAAATTGTGACGACGGCCGCGCCCGGCAGGTTTCAGTCTCCTTTGCGGGGTCCGCCGCTCGATTCCCGGATCACCAGCGTGGGCTCGATCAGAATCGCCGCGCCCGCCCGCCGGCGCTTCGACGTGATGGCCTTGGCCAGAATCCTCGCCGCTTGTTCGCCGATTCCCGTACTGCGCTGGTCCACCGTCGAAAGCGGCACCCGCAACAGATCGGAGTAATGCACGTTTCCGGCGCCGATCACCTTGATCTGTTCGGGAATGCGGTACCCGGCCTCGAGGATCGCCTTCATGGCTCCCGCGGCGGCCGGATCGTTGTACCCGAAAATCGCGTCCGGAATCGGGTCGAGCAAGAGCAACCGCCGCGCCGCCTCGTAGCCGGAGGCGTCATCCGTGGCCCGCTCCACATACTCTTCGACAACGTTCAGGCCGGCGGCAGCCAGTGCGTCCCGGTACCCTTTGAGCCGGCCCACGCCGGCAGCGTGCCGCGGCCCCGCGATGTCGGCGATCCGGCGGCAGCCGCGCTCGATTAAGTGCTCCGTCGCCAGCCGGCCGATAGCTTCATCGTCGGCCCCCACGTAGGACGCCTTCACGCCCGAGATTCTACGGTCCACCAGCACATACGGCACCCCGCGCGCTTCGATCCGCGCGAACACGTCTTCCGCATCCGGCGGCTGGGCCGACGCCAGTATTAGCCCGTCCACCTGGCGCGCCATCAGGCGGTCGATTTCGCTCGCTTCCAGACTCGAATCTTCTTCCGAATTGCAGATCACCACGTCGTAACCCAGCGGCCGCATGGCGCTCGCCACGCCCTTGGCGATTTCGGCGAAGAACGAGTGCATCAGGTCCGGCACTACCAGGCCTACGATGAACGTGCGCCGCGCCGCCAGGCTGCGTGCCACCCAGTTGGGCTGGTAGTTCAGCTCCTTGATGCGCGCGAGCACCCGGCTGCGCGTCTCGGGTCCCACATCGGCGCACCCCCTCACGACTTTCGATACGGTCATAACCGAGACGTTCAGGTCCTGGGCTATGTCCTTCAAACGAACTTGCGCGCTGGGCGGATTCGGCATAAACGTACACGGGCCCGCGGAAATCGTCCGCTAGAGCCTCACTTCATGATGCCTCATTTCCGCCCGCTGCTGAAAGGCCCTTGCCTTTGGCGGGCGTGCGACCCACAGAGCGGGATGCGGCAGGTTTCGCTTTTTATTTTGGATCGAGGTGTTGCGTCCCTGGCCCGGTCACTCTTCGTCGTCAAAGTCCGGCAATACGGCGGCATCGGGGCTCGGCGACGCCAACCCGGCCGGAAGCGGTTTAGCGCGCCAACGCCCCAAGAGCCAGATACCGAAGACCACTGCGAAAATGAGCGCGAGCCACGGAACCCACGGGGTCCACCAGCCAGGCGCCGTGCGCGGACCGACCAGCACCCTGCTGCCGTACTGCCGCACGTAGGTATCCAGGATTTCCTGGTCGGTCTTGCCCGCCGCGACCCAGTTGGCGATCTCGATCCGCATCTTGACCGCGACCTCGCTCTGGTGTCGGGATACCGGTTCGGTGTAGCAGCATGGGGCCAGAACCGCCTTTTCGATCCGCTGCACCCGCGCCTTCTGTTCGTCGGGCGTTTCAACTGTAGCGGGAAGCGCGAAGACTTGAGCCAGTGCCACACCCAAGAGTGCGGCGCTCAGAGCGGTTCGCCGGTGTGCACGTGCCACGATCACCAAAATACTCCCGCGTAGAGCCGGCCAGTCCGGGGCCGCGAACGCGGCCACGCGCCGCGATGTCCCTCATCTCGACGCTCCCGGAATCTACATCCGAGTCTTGCCAGTGCGACTATAATATAGATGTAGTTAAACACTATTGCCGTACGGTTGCAAATTCCCGATTACGCGAGGGAATCATGGCGGAAGAATTGAGCGCCGGCTGCGCCCGGCCGACCGGCAGTACGGTGGGTAAGGCGGCGGAGGACGAAAGCGCACACCAGCAAGAACGGAAGGAGGAATCGAACGTGATCCTGATCGGAAGGCAGGCCCCGGACTTCACTGCGCCGGGATATCGCCAAGGCAAGTTCATCAATCTCAAGCTCTCCGAATATCTCGGCAAATGGGTGCTGCTCTGCTTCTACCCAGGGGATTTCACCTTCGTTTGAAGTACCGAGCTCTCGGCGGTCGCCGAGAAATATCCCGAGTTCCAGAAACTTGGTGTGGAAGTTTTGTCCGTGAGTGTCGACAGCATGTTTGTTCACAAGATGTGGAACGACCAGGAACTTTCCAAAATGGTGGAGGGAGGCGTGCCCTTCGCGATGCTGTCGGACGCGGGCGGCAAGGTGGGTAAGGTGTACGGCGTCTATGACGATGAAGCCGGTGTGGAAACGCGTGGCCGCTTCCTCATCGATCCGGATGGCATCATCCAGGCTTACGAAGTCCTGACGCCGCCGGTGGGCCGCAACGTCGCTGAATCGATTCGGCAGATTCAGGCGTTCCAACTGGTCCGCGAATCCAAGGGCGCCCAGGCCACGCCTTCCGGCTGGCGTCCCGGCAAGCCTACGCTCAAGCCCGGAATCGATCTTGTGGGCAACGTCTGGAAGGAATGGAAGACGGAGTCGGCGTTTGACTGACGGCCGTGAGATCGCCAATACATGATCCCAAGGCTGCATTCCAGCAGCGCCGGCAAAAAGGTGAACGTTCAAAGACGGGAGGTCCAAAATGGCTCGAAACGCCGGAGATCGTTATGTCTGTGAGAAGTGCGGGGCGGTGCTCGTCTATGACAAGGCCTGTCCTTGTCCCGAAAGTGACTCTCACTCACATGCGGAGATTTGCTGCGGCCGACAGATGAAGGCCGTGGAAAACAACGCGCCGGCCAGGAAGTGAGCGTTACCGCGCCCGTTCATTCGTGAGGTAAGGCCTCCGCTCGGAGGCTTCACGTTGGGCTGAAGGCGATGGCGCCGGACCGTCCCCCGGCGCTTCCCGCTACCACTCAAACCCGTGGCCGACAACCTTCTGGCACTTGGGGCAGAATTCCGCGCTCTTCACATCCAGCCGCTCCACGGCGTGGCTGGAGGTCATCACGCAGCGCCAGTCCGGGCAGTGCCGCAAGCCGAAAGTGTGCCCCAACTCATGCACCGCTTCTTTTATGAGGCGCTGGCGCAACAGGGCCGGGCTGGCCGGCAGTCCGTAGAACTCCTCGGCCAGGCGCGCGGTCGAAACTACGGCGCAGTTGCCGTCCAGCCGCGCTTCGCCGAAGACGAAGGTCAGCACCGGCACGTAGAGGTCGCAGGAGCCCACTCCCAGCACCCTGGCGCCGCTATCGGTGGTGCGCTCGAGCTGGTCGAGAATCGCGGTGGAGTAGAACTGGCCACGGCGCTCGTCGCGTGCAAAGCGCACATCCGTAGCCGACCGGGCGATGCGGCACGGCACCCGGAACACGCGCGCCAGGGCCGCCGCCAGTTCTTCCAGTTGCGCCAGTGGCAGTTCCTGCCCGGCCCGCTCCGAAGCCATGGCGCGCGCGGCCGCGCCCGTCCCGTTTCCCGATGGTCCCTCCGTACCCCCGCCGGGGGAGCCGACGATCAGGGGCTGAAGCAGGATCGGTTTCACCATGGCGTCCTCGATTGCCCGAATTCGCCCATCCGCCACTTTTTACCGCAGCCCGTAACGCCGGAGTTTGTTATACAACGTGGTGCGGTCGATATCCAGAATCCGCGCGGCGCGCGACAGGTTGTGCTGGGTCTCGCGCAGAATCCGTTCGATGTGCGCGCGCTCGATGTCGTTCAGCGTCTGTCCGCCCTTGGGCGCCTCTCCCTGGAACTGGAAGGAGAAGTCGGAAGCCCGAATTTCCGGGCCATGGCACACCACCAAGGCGCGCTCCACCGCATTTTCCAGTTCCCTCACGTTGCCCGGCCAATCGTGCTGCATCAGCACATCCAGTGCGGCCGGGGCCACCTGCGGCGCCGGACGGCTGGTGGCCATGGAAAACTTGTTCAGAAAATGATTCATGAGCAGCGGAATATCCTCCCGCCGCTCGCGCAGGGGGGGCAGATCGATACAGAACACGTGCAGCCGGTAGTAGAGGTCGGGGCGAAACGTGCCCGCCTTCACCAGCGATTCCAGGTTTTTGTTGGTCGCCGCGATGGCCCGGAAGTCCACCTTGACGGTCTGCGTCCCGCCCACCCGCACGATTTCTTTCTCCTGCAAAACACGCAACAGGTCGGTCTGGGTCTTCAGGCTGATGTCGCTGATCTCGTCCAGGAACACGGTGCCGCCCTCGGCCACTTCGAACTTGCCCTTCTTGCGGTATTGCGCTCCCGTGAAGGCGCCTTTCTCGTGGCCGAAAAGCTCGCTCTCGAGCAGCGTCTCGGTCAGCGCGCCGCAGTGAATCGTAACCATCGGCATGTAGCGCCGCGGGCCGCTGTTGTGAATCGACCGCGCCACCACTTCCTTGCCCGTGCCGCTCTCGCCGGTGATGAGCACGCTGGCCTCGGTGGGGGCCACCATCTCGATCAGCTCGATCACCTTCTTGATGGCCGGGCTGCTGCCGATCAATTCCGTGCCCGGCGCCACCTCCCGCAGGTTCTCGCGCAGACGCGCCACTTCCATGTGCGCCCGCTTGTGCTCGAGCGCCTTGCCCACCAGGTGGGAGAGTTCGTCCGGATCGACCGGCTTGGTGATGTAGTCGTAGGCGCCGCGTTTGAGCGCCTCCACCGCCGTGTCCACCGAGGCGTAACCGGTCATGATGACCACCGTCAGCTCGGGGTCGGCCTCTTTCAACCGCGCCTGCAGCTCCATCCCATCCATGCCTGGCATCTTGATGTCGATCAGCGCAATGTCGAACTCGCCCTGCGCCAGCACCTCCAGCGCTTCGCGCCCGCTCCCGGTGGGCCGGGCCGAATAGCCTTCGCTGGTGAACCACTTGCCCAGCGAGTCCCGCACCACCAATTCGTCGTCGACGATCAGGATTCGTCCTTTTGCCTTTACCAATGTCGGGGACTCCGTCGCGCTCGCCATCTCGTCCTCCTTAACGT